>JAZSLS010000053.1:0-2852 GCA_045535465.1 Eubacteriales bacterium | reverse complement strand
AAAAAACATGAAAAAGCTTTTAGTTATGCTTTTGGCACTCACAATGGTTCTTTCCATGAGCTTTGCTTTCGCTTCCTGTGGCGGCGATGACGCAAAGGACGATTCCAAGGTTAACTCTTCCGCATCTACCGATGCTAGCACCGATGCTTCTGCTGACGCTACTACCGATGCTTCTGCTGACGCTTCTGCTGACGCTTCCGTTGATTCTACCGAAGAACCTTCTGATGAACCTTCCGTAGACGCTTCCGTTGATTCTACCGAAGATCCTTCTGTTGATTCTACCGAAGATCCTTCCGTTGATTCTACTGAAGAACCTTCCGCTCCCGAATCTTCTACTCCCGATGCACCTGTTACTTCTGACCCCGGTCCTGCGTTCACCGGTGATTATAAGACCACCGCTACCAAGACCAACTATGCTCTTAAGAAGACCTATACTCTTACCAGAGACATTACTGATATCGACCCCAACTTCCTTTACCTCAACCACGATAAGGGCGATCTTCAGTGGTCCGACGATAACCTTACCAAGATAACCGACGGCGTTGTTGGCGACATCACTGCTGATGACTACTCCGGTTCTATGGTTGGTATGCCCAACATTTCCGTAATGCTTGTTGGTACCAACAAGGCATTTGAGTACATCATCGACCTCGGTGATTACTACGGCGACATCAACTCCATCGTATTCCGTCAGGTTCGTAACGCTAAGGTAGGCGGCGGCAACCGTGGCTTTAAGCTTCGTCTTGCTTACATCTCCAACGACAAGACCGAATGGACCAAGCTTAACGGCACTATGAGCGAAGATCAGGTTCCCGGCGCTCCCGAAATCAAGTCCAACAAGGACGAAACCATCCTCAACGTTGAACATTTCAACTACACCTACAAGCTTAGCGAAGCAGCTAAGGGCAGATACGTTAGAGTTATCATCGTTTCTGACGGCGGCTACGTTATCCAGCTTGAAGAAATCGAAGTTTGGAACAAGTAATTTAATAGGGTTTAATTATCACCCCGTGGTTTTTCACGGGGTGATTTTTTTTGCGCTTTTTGTAAACATTTGACAAGCAAATATTGACAACGATGAATATTTATTCTATACTGAGTGAAAGCGAGGAAATTTGACAAAGGAGGGTGTTTTATGTACGAAAACGAGATGTTTGCCGGCTGGGAAATAGTGGGCAAGCCCATTGGTAAGGGCGGCTTTAGCGAAGTATATAAAATACGCAAGGACGACGGCGTTGGCGGCGAATATTTTTCCGCTATGAAGGTTATAACCATCCCTGCATCTGAGGACGAATACCGTCTTTACGTTGAGGACGGATATGACGACGCAAGCATATCCACCATATTCAAAAACCAGGTTACTAACCTTGTAAGTGAATTTAAGCTGCTTTCGGAGTTCCGTGGTAACACCAACATAGTAAGCTACGAGGACCACAAGGTTGTTCCCCAGCCCGACGGCTACTCTTGGCATATTTTTATCCGTATGGAGCTTTTGGAAACGCTTCCTGCCGTACATAACAAAAAGCCACTTACCGAGGAGGATGCGGTAAGACTTGGTATAGATATTTGTAACGCCCTGCTTCTTTGTGAAAAAAACAGCGTTATACATAGAGATATAAAGCCTCAAAACATTTTTGTTAACAAAAACGGTGACTATAAGCTGGGTGACTTTGGCATTGCCAGAACAATGGACCACACTACAAGGGCAACAAAGATAGGCACGCCCGCCTATATGGCGCCCGAGGTGTTTAACGGCGGTACATATAACTCCAACGTTGATATTTATTCTTTAGGTATGGTAATGTATTGGCTTCTTAACGAAAGAAGGCTGCCCTTTATGCCCCTGCCCCCTGCTATCCCTACGGATGCAGACAATATCAATGCGCAGAATATGCGTCTTAGAGGTGCGCCCATCCCCGAGCCTAAGAACGGCACTCCCGATTTAAAAAAGATAGTGCTTAAGGCTTGCTCCTTTGACCCTACCCAAAGGTTTTACGCTGCGGCGGATTTTAAAAAGGCGCTGGAAGGCGTTTTGCCTACACTTGGCGGTGCTGTACCTACTCCCGCACCCGCACCCGCACCCGCACCTGCACCTACACCTGCACCTGCACCTGCACCTGCACCCGCACCTGCGCCTGCACCTGCACCTATGGTAGACGAGGGGGAAAAAACCGTAAGAGTACGGGACGTGGCAGAAAAAGCAGATACTGCTACGCAAGAACCCAAAAAGAAGAAGAAAAAAGGGCTTATTGCTTTTATAATTATACTTGTTTGCTTGCTTGTTGCCGCCGCTTTGGGCCTTGGCGCTTACTTCCTTTTCGGCGGTAACGATGACGGCGATAATGACAGCGATGGCGACAGCTACTATTACGATGACGAGGACAGCTCCGTATACAACAGCTACGAGTCCGACTATGAATACAGCGATACGTCGGGCAGCCTTGACTGGGAGCTTGACGGCGACGGTACTCTTATTATCTCGGGTGATGGGGAGATGGAAAGTTCGCCCGATTGGAGATCTCACAGTAGCAGCATTAAGAAAGTAATAATAAACCCCGGTGTCACCACTATCGGTAGCTTTGCGTTTGACAGTTGCGACGCCCTTACAAGTGTTACCATACCCGACAGCGTCACCACTATTGGTGACTATGCGTTTTACGATTGCGACTCCCTTACAAGTATTACAATACCCGACAGTGTTACCACTATTGGTGGCAGTGCGTTTTGGTATTGCAACGCCCTTACAAGTATTACCATACCCGACAGTGTTACCACTATCGGTAGCTATGCGTTTTACAGTTGCTACTCCCTTACAAGTATTACCATCCCCAACAGTGTTACCACTATCGGTG
>JAZSLS010000099.1:0-2095 GCA_045535465.1 Eubacteriales bacterium | reverse complement strand
GTGATATTTTTGCTGCGCAAAAGTGATATTGAAGCCTTGCGGCTTCAGTTATATTATATTCGCCGCCAAAACTGGGCGAAGCCCAAATATCTCTGCGAAGCAATATCACTCGCCGTAAGGCGAATATAGCTGGCTGCAATCGGTTAATTTCACAAAAATACCGCCCGAATTTCTTCGGGCGGATAGTTTTGTTTTATGGAACACTATGTCAACACATAGAACCGTCCCCTGTGTCCTGGCGCAGTACAAAAGGGGAATGGTTATCTTTTGGGTGTATAACCACCGCAAGCACCGGTCTGCTCTTTTACAGACCAACTGCAACTGCGCTCATGGACGCAATTTCTGCAACGTTCCCGTGCTGCTCGTTGCGGAGCCTCTTCTTCCCGTTTTTTCTTCCGTAATTGTTCTTCTATTTCCGATAAAACGGCTCGTTTTTCGTCCTTAACATATTCATAAGGTTCAATGAAGTAACCCATAGAGATATCGTCGTTTATGCCGGGTTGAAAACGCTCAATTAAGTTGCCCAGATCTTCCATACCTCTACGAACAATGTTTTTACCGTCACCAACAACAATAGCGTTGACAAAAGGAGCCACCGCTTCAGCATACTCCTGGGAATTCTGATCCAGTCCCTTGGTGCTTTCCTCGAAGTGATTCTTCCATTCGTTTTGAGAATATTCGTTATCATAATCGTTGTTCATATAGAATGTACATCTTGCACATTTGGAAGAAAGGTCTTTTTTGAGCAAGATTTTTGCCACCGCTGCCGGACTTTTCCTGCGGATTAAAAAGTGCTTGAGTTTTCTTTCCCAGAAAGGCCTGGTGAGGAAAAATACCGCACACAGCACAATGGCAATGGAACCAATCGTCATAAAGGCATCATCCATAATGTATTCCTCTTTTCTTTGTAAAAATATAAATTGACAGGGTGGGTAGTACCCCCCGGCAGCTTTCATTATAGACATTTTTTGTCTATAAGTCAATAGAAAGTTTTTGTCTATCGTATACTATACTGGGTGATGAAAAATGAAGCTTTCCTTTGGCGAAAAGGTGCGAAATTTAAGAGAAGATAAGGACTTAAATCAAACCCAACTGGGCAAAGCCGTGGGTATGACCCAGCGGAAGCTGTCCTATATCGAGTGCGGTAAATGCGAGCCCAGCGTTGACGATATTGTCGCACTTTGCAAGTTTTTTAAGGTATCTGCCGATTATCTTCTCGGCATAACAGAAAAATAAAACCTCCCGATTTCTCGGGAGGTTTATTTGTTAGGTTAATTAGCCCTTAATAGCAGCCTGTGGTGCTATCAGCAAAAGTGGGAAACCATATTCTCAAATTAACAATCTAAACACTTGATATGCTGTAGCGGATAGGTTCTTATATGCATTGTCAGTATTAAGCGCTTCCTCTAAGGTTGTAACGCCTCTAACAACAGGGAAAAACGCGTCTATTCCGTGTTCGTTGCATACCACGGCATCATCCGTTACACAGCCCGAAAAAGCAATTACTTTTTTGCCGTATTTTTTAGCAAGTTTTGCCACGCCTATGGGGGCTTTTCCTTGGACGGTTTGAGAATCGAGACGGCCTTCTCCCGTTACAACTATGTCAGCATCTTTTATGTCGGCTTCGATATTTATTTCATCCAAAATAATTTGGATTCCTGATTTAAGCGTAGCATTCGTAAAGGACAAAAATGCAAAACCTAATCCGCCTGCCGCACCAGCGCCTGCACAGTCCTTGTCTGCCTTGCTTGAAACCTTTTTTGCCAATGCGGCATATCTGTCAAGCCAATAGTCCATATCTTGAATCATTTCAGGGGTTGCACCCTTTTGCGGACCATATACGGCACTACAGCCCTTTTCCCCGCAAAGTGGATTTGTAACGTCGCAAGCGATATTAAACTCGCAATCCTTTAGCTCGGGCATAACGTTGTCGGCTTTTATACTATGTAAGCTTGCCAAACCTTTTGCACCAAGCATAATAGGCTTATCATGTATATCTAAAAATTCATATCCCAAAGCGGTAAGCATCCCTGTACCGCCATCATTCGTCGCACTGCCACCAATACCTACAATAAATCGTCTGCAGCCTCTATTT
>JAZSLS010000157.1:0-23278 GCA_045535465.1 Eubacteriales bacterium | reverse complement strand
AGCATTCCTTAGGGAAAAGCTTTATAGTATCTTCGGTTGCCTTGTTGGAACCGAGAAGGCCGTACTTTTCGTTATAACCGCTACCGTCTACGGAAGAAGTAAGTATGTCATCGAGACTGCAAACCACTTTAGCGCCGCCTTCAAGAAGTAAACGCTTAGTTCTCTTGCGGGTATGTATGTCGCAGTTAATAATGCAATCAGCGTATGGAAGTATGCTCTTTGCCTGGTTGGCAAATACTATTTCAGCTTCAGCACCTGCGGAAGTAATTATATCAGTATAGTATTTTACGTAGTCAACACCGGTAAACTCGTGAACATTATCACCAAACAACTCACGATACTTAGGGAGAGAAAGCACGTCGCTGTAAGGATTGATGCCTGCATTGTCAAGCTGGTCGTAAGTGAGAAGCGCATTGCCAACCTCGTCACTGGGGTAGCTAAGCATAAGCACAACCTTCTTAGCACCCATAGCTATACCCTTAAGACATATAGCAAAACGGTTACGGGAAAGTATGGGGAAAATAACGCCAACAGTGCCACCGCCAAGCTTAGCTTTAACATCGGCAGCAATAGCATCAACTGTTGCATAATTGCCTTGTGCTCTTGCAACGATGGATTCGGTTATGGCAATAACATCTCTGTTGCGCAGTTCAAAGCCCTCTGCCACAGCCGCTTCAATAACGCTGGTTGCAACAATATCAACCAAATCATCGCCTGCTCTGATAATGGGGCAACGTATACCTCTGGAACAAGTACCAACTCTTCTTTCCATAAACACACCTTCGTTTTGTAAAATTTAAGGTCAAAGTGCAGTAGCACATATCCTACTGCGTTTCAACACAACTTATATTATACAAGCATATTGTCAGTCTTGCAAGTAAAATTTTTCAAAAATTATAATAAAATTTATCTGTTTTGGGGCTTTGTTTTTGTTTTTTTTGTAGTCAAGCACCATATATTGCGTTTCAAATTAAAAAAATATTGTATTTTCTTCTTTTGTGTGGTACAATTGTTTAGGTTACACTTGTGAAACGATAAACTCAATTTGTGTGAGGTATCATTAATGAAAAAAACAGCTTTAATATTTCTTTGTTTGGTTTGCGCTCTTGGCTTGTTTTCTTGTGCAGAAATTCAAATGAACGAAAACTCTGCTGACAACAGTTCCGTACAAAGTGATAATAATAACTCCGAACAAAACAGCATAGGTTTTGATGACAATAATAGTGTCAACACCTCTTTTGACGTTTCCTATAACAGCGGCATTGATAGTTCGGACGTTTTAGAGGAAAGCAGTGAGCCTGAAAGCAAGCCGCAAAGCATCACTACAACCAACGATTATTCCTATGCTGTAACCTTGAGCGAGGATGAAATTAAATGCATCAATGCAGGTTCTGACGGCAGGTATATGATATTAGTTAATAAGACCAACAAGCTTCCCGATGATTACGTTCCCGAGGAGCTTGTTGATATAAGAGATACTCGTAAGGACCGTGCACCTGAGAAAATGACTAAGACTGCCGAAATAGCTCTTCACGCTTTTCTTAAGGAAGCGGCAAAATGCGGTTACGGTGACATAACAGTAACCAGTGGTTATCGTACCTTAGCAAAACAGCAGTCTCTTTACAATAACTATGTTAATAATGAGCTGGCTAAGGGCAAGGATAGAGAAAGTGCCGTAGCGGCGGCTGATAAATATTCCGCTCGTCCCGGTACAAGTGAGCATCATACCGGTCTTGCCGCTGATATGCATAATTTCTCTGCAGCAAGCCAAAGCTTTGGTTATACCGATGCTGCAAAATGGCTTGCGGCAAACGCTCATCGTTTTGGCTTTATTCTCCGATATCCTCCCGATAACGACGCCGAGCCCACTTTTAATGAAGTTACTACATATATATGGGAGCCTTGGCATTTTCGATTTGTTGGCGTACATTATGCCACCGATATATATGAAAGCGGGCTTTGTTTTGAAGAATATCTCGCTCAAAATGGGGAAATGAACTAATGGGTTTTCTTGATAAATTCACTCCTGACAGAATGGAAAAGGATATAAGTGCATACCCTGCACGTTTTTTCCTGGATAAGGGCATAGACCGTGTGGTTTTTGACTTGGATAACACCATAGCTCCTTACGATAAGCCCTTGCCTGATGAGAAGGCTATGTCCTACATAAATGCACTGCAAGCTGCAGGCGTTGAGGTAATGCTTGTTTCCAATAACGAAAAGGAACGTGTTGATATATTTAACCAAAAGCTTGGGCTTTTTGCGGTGCATAAAGCGGGTAAGCCCGGTGTTAAGGGGATACAGACGTGTCTTGCACAATCCAAAAACAAGGGCAAGGCGGCGTTTGTTGGCGACCAGATTTTTACGGATTGCCTTGCGGCACGCCGTGCAGGGCTTCCTTGCTTTTTGGTGGAGCCGATACAGCCTAAGGAAAGTTTGTTTTTTAAGCTGAAAAGATTGGGCGAAAAGCCCTTTGTACGAAGATATAAAAGAAAGGCGGCAAAGAAGAATATATGAAATTTACAGAGCTTACAATATATACCAATACACTGGGCAGTGAGATGGTTGGCGGCATAATTACCGCCGCAGGCATCAGTTGCTATTCAACGGAAGATCCTGCCGATTTGCAAGCACTGCTTGACGACAGCACCGTTCCTTACGATTATATAGAAGACGGGCTGCTTGATAAAACAGATGGCGAGACTATTGTTCGTGTTTACATTTCCTGTGATGAACAGGGTCAAGCACAGCTTTCACGTATAAAGCAAGGAGTTGCCGCTGTTGAGGGGGACCTTTACGGCAGGCTGCATATGGAAGAAAACGAAGTAGATGATGCTGATTGGGCAGACGGATGGCGTCAGTATTTCCATCCCCTTGAGATTGGTGAAAAGTTTATTGTTAAGCCCACCTGGGAGGATTGCACTCCCGGCGATAGAATAGTCCTCGAAATTGACCCCGCCTCCTCCTTCGGCACAGGAAGACACGAAACTACCTCGCTTTGTCTTCGTGCTCTTGAAAAGTTAAACGTGCAGAACGCTAACGTTCTTGATATGGGGTGTGGTAGCGGTATTTTAGCAATTGCCGCAGCTAAGCTTGGTGCAAAAGACGCAGTGCTTGTTGATATAGATAGCGTTGCCGCCTCTATTGCAGAGGACAATCTTAAGGTTAACAATGTAGACAGCCGTTGCACTGTTTATTGCGGCAACGTTTTGGATGATGAAGATTTGGCCCATACTGTTTTTGGCAAGGAATATGATGTAATTCTTGCTAACATTGTAGCTGACATTATAAAGGGTATGGCTCCTATGTTTTATTCTTCTCTTAAAACCGATGGCATTCTTGTTTGCAGCGGTGTTATAGGTGGTAGAAGGGAAGAGGTTGAAGAGGCGCTTAAGAAGGTCGGCTTTATTCATATATCTACTGAGGATGATAACGATTGGGTGGCTATAAAATGCACGAAGAAGCAGTAAAAGAAATGCGGCGTTTGGAAAAGGAGCTTGAGTACCATTCCAAACGTTACTATGAAGAGGACTCTCCGGAAATATCTGATAGGGAATATGATATGATGTTTGCCCGCTTGAAGGAGCTGGAAGCATTATATCCTGACTATGCCTCTCCTGTGTCGCCAACTCTAAGAGTAGGCGGTGCAGTAGCAGAGCGTTTTGAAAAAGTGCGCCACGTTGTAACAATGGGCAGCTTACAGGACGTTTTCTCTATTGAAGAGCTGGATTCTTTTATCAAAAAGACGGGCAGCGAGCTTTTGTATACCGTTGAGTGCAAAATAGACGGACTTTCCGTGTTGCTTACCTACGAGGACGGCATTTTTGTGAAAGGTGCAACTCGTGGTGATGGTGTTTTCGGTGAAGACGTAACTGCGAACCTCAAAACGGTAAAAAGTATTCCCTTAAAGCTTAATAAGCCGGTGAAAGAGCTTGTTGTGCGCGGTGAAGTGTATATGCCCAAGGCTGTATTTGCGGCTATAAACAAGCAGAGGGAGGAGGATGGCGAAACTCCTTTTGCCAATCCTCGTAATGCGGCGGCTGGTTCTCTGCGTCAGCTTGATAGCGCATTGTGTGCTAAGCGCAGGCTGGAGGTTTTTGTGTTTAACCTTGAAATGTGTAGTGATGAGCTTCCAAACAGCCATAAAGAAAGGCTTGATTATTTGGAAAGCCTGGGCTTTTCTGTAAGCCCTTACCGTAAGCAGTGTTACGGTAACAATACAGTGGCAGCAGTTGAAGAAATTTCCGAGTTAAGACCTACTCTTGGTTATGATATAGACGGTGCTGTAATAAAGGTTGATGATATTGGAAAAAGAGTGGAGATAGGCGAACTTAGCAATTTACCCAAATGGGCTGTTGCGTACAAATATCCTCCTGAGATAGTTGAAAGCACTCTTTTGGATATAGTTATACAAGTTGGACGCACAGGTGTGCTTACGCCTAACGCCGTTTTGGAGCCGGTTCGCATTGCTGGGACCACCGTTTCAAGGGCAACTCTTCATAACGTAGATTATATAACCGGTAAGGATATACGCATTGGGGACAAGGTGTTGGTACAAAAAGCGGGGGATATTATTCCGGAGGTCGTTCGCTCCTTGATTGAAAAACGAGGAGAGGGCTCAGTACCTTACGAAATGCCCGCAGCTTGCCCTTCCTGCGGAGGTCCTGTTAGACGAGACGAGGGCGGTGTTGCCGTTCGTTGCACTAACTCCGATTGCCCTGCACAGCTTCACAGAACTTTGCTTTACTTTGCACACACTATGGAGATAGATAATCTTGGAGAGAGTATTGTACAATCGCTTATAGATAACGGCTTTGTTAAAAGCGCCGCAGACCTTTACACCCTTGACGTTTCTTTGCTTGCTAAAATGGAGCGTTATGGTGAGAAGAGCGCTAAAAAGCTATTGGAGTCCATTGAAAAATCTAAAAAAGCTCCTCTTGCAAAGCTGATAAGCGCCCTTGGCATAAGGCAGGTTGGCGAAAAAGCTGCCATAGCCTTAGCTGAGAAGTTCGGCAGCGTAGAATCTTTATCAAAAGCTACGGTAGAGGATCTTGTTTCCGTGAACGATATAGGAGAGATTACTGCACGTTGTATTGTGGAGTATTTTGCAGTTCCTCAGAATATTGCTTTAATCGAAAAATTTAAAACCTTAGGTCTTAATATGGCAGAGTCTGTTGGAGAAAAAGGTACAGCGCTACTTGGTAAAACTGTAGTGGTTACCGGTACTTTACCAACGCTTAAGCGCAACGAAGCAGAGGCACTTATCAGGAAACACGGTGGAACTGCCGCATCATCAGTCTCCAAGAAGACAAGTTTTCTTCTTTGCGGTGTCGATGCCGGCAGTAAGCTGACCAAAGCGGAAAGCCTTGGGATACCAATTATAGATGAGGCTGAATTTTTAAGAATGATTATTGAATAGAAAAAAGACGGATAGCCCGAAGCTGTCCGTCTTTTTCTGTATTAAATTATGTCGGTATTAGCCACAGCAGCAAATGATGATGATTGCGATCAAAATAATGATCCAACAGCTGTTGTTGTTGCCAAAGAAAGAATCAAAGCAGCCCATTGCTAAACCTCCTTCCACACTACATCTTATGTATAGGCAGATACTTGTGTTACAGCAGATGGATAGGTTTTGTTGTGGCTTTGGCAAAATACACATAATAATCGTGTAAAAGAATGTAAAATATTTTTAAAAAGTATATAGACAAACGGCGTTTTTTTTGGTAAAATCGTAATTAATGAATAATTGGGGTAGTAAGGCATTTTGTTGTGCCGTGTATCCCGAAAAGATCTATATGATGAGGAGGAAATGTTCTATGCCCCTTATGTATTTTTTAAATGCAGCAAGTTTAAGCAGCGCTTCGGAATCTGCTGAATCTTCTGAAGCTGCAGTAGGTATCGGTGAAGCTCTTGGTTATTCCGGCCTTGGCATTGCCATCGTTTTCGCTGTGCTTGCCGTACTTATGGCATTTATTGCCTTGATGTCTAAGTTGTTGAATGGCAAATCCAACAAGACTAAGAAAGCTCCTGCTCCTAAGAAGGTTGAAGAAACTGTAGTAAAGCCTATAGAAGTTCCTAAGCCTGTTGCTTCTGCTACCGTTCCCGACGGCGCTATGCTTGTTACCCTTGGCGGTAAAAAGCACACCGTTACAGTTGAAGAAAAAGTTCCTCAGTTTACTGTAAAAATTAATGGCAAAGCTCATGCAGTTGATGTTGAGCCTGTAGAGGAGGGTGCAAAATAATGAATGTAGGTGATATTTTAACAAACCTTTGGGAAAGTTCAGGCTTCGCAGCATTACAGTGGGAATCTTATGTAATGATTGTTATCGCTTGTGTTCTTCTGTATCTCGGTATAGTAAAAAAGTTTGAGCCCCTTTTGCTAATTGGTATTGCCTTTGGTATGCTTGTTTCCAACCTTTCTCTTGTTGCGGGTAATGAGCTTTATCATACCGATTGGTGGGTTGGTCAGGACGCTGTTCAAAACGGCGTAGATTACGGTCAAGTCCTTAAAAAAGGTGGTTTTGTTGATATCCTTTACATAGGCGTTAAGACCGGTATTTATCCTTCTCTTATCTTTATGGGCGTTGGCGCTATGACCGACTTTGGCCCTATGATAGCAAACGCAAAGAGTATGCTACTCGGTGCTGCTGCGCAGGTTGGCGTATACGTTGCATTTTTCCTTGCTATCATTCTTGGTTTTGACGGTCCTCAAGCGGCTTCTATAGGTATTATCGGCGGTGCAGACGGTCCTACTGCTATTTGGCTTACCAAGAGCCTTGCTCCTGATCTTCTTGCACCTATTGCTGTTGCGGCTTACTCTTATATGGCACTCATTCCTATGATTCAACCTCCCATTATGCGCGCTCTTACAACTAAGAAGGAGCGTAGCGTAAAGATGGAACAGCTCCGCACCGTTTCCAAGGCAGAAAAGATAGTGTTCCCCATAGCAGTTACCATTATCGCTTGCCTTGTTCTTCCTTCCGTTGCATCCCTTCTTGGTTGTCTTATGTTTGGTAATCTTCTTAGAGAGTGCGGCGTTACCGAAAGACTTTCTGATACCGTTCAGAACGCTCTTATGAATATCGTTACTATCTTCCTCAGCATTTCAGTCGGCGCAACCGCTATTGGCAAAAGCTTTCTTGCTATTGATACTCTTAAGATAATCGCTCTCGGTCTTATGGCGTTCTGCTTCGCTACCGCAGCTGGTGTTATCTTTGGCAAGGTTATGTATAAACTTTCCGGCGGTAAGATAAATCCTCTTATCGGTTCTGCAGGCGTTTCCGCAGTTCCTATGGCGGCTCGTGTTGCACAGCTTGAAGGTGCCAAGGCTAACCCTTCCAACTTCTTGCTTATGCACGCAATGGGTCCCAACGTTGCAGGCGTTATCGGTTCTGCAGTGGCTGCCGGTTTCCTTATGGCGGTATTCGGTAAATAAAATCAGATAGGCAGGCGCAAAAACGCCTGCCTATTTTGCAAATGTGGAAAAGGAGCATTATTATGAAAAAATTCTTATGTATATTGCTTTGCCTCGTTTTTCTTCTTTCTGTTGCATCTTGCGGAAAGGATGAGAAGGGAAGCGACGAAAGCTTTATATCCTTTGAGTCGGGCATTTTTGAAAATGATTTTAGTTCCGATGATGAACAATCTTCCGTTGATACAGAAAGCAAGGATGGAGCGCCTTTTGAACAATTTGATGAAAATGGTAATTATATACCCTTAAACTATGATTTTCCCAAGATAATGAAGCTTACTCAATGGGACCTTAGCGAAAATATTTTACTTACGGGCGGTGGTTCGCCTCAACCCAAAGCTTCGTTTACAAAAAAGGTACAAACCATAATGAAAAACATAAAAGATGGCGGCTACAATACCGTGCTTTTGCAAATTCGTCCCTTTGCAGACAGCTTTTATGAATCTGAGTATTATCCTCTCTCGTATTTTGTTACAGGCTCTTATGCCAATCAAACCGTGAAATATGATGCTGTTCAAGTTTTTATAGATGAAGCACATAAGTCGGGTCTTTCTATTCACGGTTGGATTAATCCTATGCGTTGTATGACAAAGAATGAAATTGAAAAGATACAAGGCGAATGGGCTATTACCGAATGGTACAGCCATATGGGGGATGATGGTAAAATGGGCGAATATATGTTTGCCGGTACAGATGCAGGCGGCACTGCCCGTTTATATATAAATCCCGCTTATGAAGATGTACGTAATCTCATAATAAATGGTATTGACGAGATACTTACAAAGTATAAAGTTGACGGCATATTTATGGATGACTATTTCTATCCCGAAGAGGTTAAAAACAAGACCGAGATAGATGCCAAAGCGTTTGCAAGCCGCACCGATGGAAGTACCACTCTTCACGAATTCAGATGTAACAATGTAAATACTCTTATCAGAGGGATATATTCAAAGGTTAAGGAACACGGCGAAGAATTAATATATGGCATTTCACCTAACGGTGATATCTCTCACGCATACGGTGCTGAGTGTGCTGATATTTATACCTGGTGTTCAGAAAGCGGTTATTGTGACATAATGTATCCTCAGTTTTACTATGGTATGCTACACGGTCAGGCCAGCATAAGTGTTCTTATGAAAGAGTGGAACAGCGTACTTACTGAAAAAAGCATTAAGCTTGTGCCCATTCTTACAGTTCATAAATCCGGTGCTCTTGATACTTGGGCGGTTACGTCTTACGGTAGAGAAGAGTGGATGAATTACAGCGACGTAGTGCTTCAAAGTCTTACGTATCTTCTTATAAACGAGTATCGTCCTCTTGACGGTGTAGGCTTTTTCTGCTACGCATATTTCTACGGAGATAAGCAGACTGCTCCGATTAAGAGTGAAATAGATTCCTTTACTCCTATTTGGTATGAGTACGAAACTCTTATAGGGAAAGACAAGGCTTTGTTGAAACAGTACTATAACGACAAAGGTCTTGATCTTAAGGCTTTAGGTGACGAGTGGGATGAAAGGCTTGAGTTTACCGGTATGTTTGACACCTTATTTAATATTGATTAAATCCAATTAATAAGAATAGCCCCTTTTCTATTGGTTATACTAACCAAAAAGGAAAGGGGCTTCTTTATGAAACGTTTTGTTAAAAGAATACTGCTTGGTATACTCCCTTGCGTTTGCGTTAGCATTGTTTTGCTTTTGTACACCTTAGTTTTTAACAGTTTGTTTAGTTAAATATCTTTCGTGATAAAAAAGATATTGCTGTGCTATACCCGCATATTCACCAAATATGTTTGGGGTAAAGCTTTCGTCGTAGTATTTATCAATAACCTTTTTTATCCATACGTCTACGGGGAAGGAGTTCATATGTCCTAATCCAAATAGGGCAACGCATCCTGCAACTTTAGGACCTACTCCTTTAACGGTGCACAGCGTTTTTACGGCTTCGTCAAGGCTTACTTCATAAAGAGAGTCAAGGTTTAGTTTTCCGCTAGCTACTTTTTCGGCCGCATCGAGGATATATTTATCTCTAAACCCTACTTTAATCTTAGCAAGTCCTTCAATGCCTAACCCCGCAACTTTTTCAGCGGAAGGAAAGTCATACACATCTTCTGCTATTTTATCGCCGCATAGGGAGCAAAGGGCATTGATTATCTTTTTTATCCTTGGTATGTTATTGTTTTGCGATATTATAAACGAACAAAGCGTTTCCCAAGGGTCTTGTCTTAATATATGTATTCCCTTACCGCTTATTAATGCATCCTTGTGAATGTTTGACTTGGATAAGGTAAGGTGTATATCTTCGTAATTTCTGTTAAGGTCAAGGAAATTTGCAAATTCACGGTTGAATACATCTAAGTTCATATTCTCAATAAAAAAACCGTCCTCTGTGCTATTTAAAACCACAAGCCTTCCACAGGCAACACCACGAAAGATTTTGCCGTCGGTAGTGTCAAAACGGAAGCACTGGCCACAGTCAAAGGTTTTAAAAAGGTCAATGTCACATTCGGTTATCAAAACCCCGCCTGAAAGTTCTTTTGTTGTCATATCCGTCTCCTAAATTAACACTTGAAATTTTTTGAAAACTACTGTATAATATTACCGCCGAAAGGACGGTGAAATGATGAAAGAACACATATATACAATCCCTGTTAACGAAGCCTTTGACGATGAAAGCGACAAATGTCCGTTTTGTTCTCTTTATGAAAAACTGCAAGAGGATGAGCTTACACTGATATTGGGGGCTTCTATGATGGAGCCTGATGTAAGAATTCAAACAAACGAAAAGGGCTTTTGTGCAGAGCATTTTCATATGCTTATCACTCGCAAAAACCGTTTGGGGCTTGCCCTTATACTTGAAAGTCATTTGGAGGAGCTTAAAAAAGACGTTAAGCTTGGCGGAATCCTGTCAAGGGATAAGACCGCTTCTCCAAGAAAAAAGATAGGAGAACTGGAAAAAACTTGTTATATCTGTGATCGTATAGAGAATAATTTTTCCGCTATGATAAGCACGGCTGCTGTTCTGTATGAAAGGGAAGAAGCGTTTAGAAAAAAGTTTGCCGCAAGAAAACGTTTGTGCTTGCCTCATTACCATCGTCTTCTTGAGGAAAGCACTCATATGCATAAGCCTTACAATACTCAAATGGCGGCAGATGCAGCAAAGATAGTAGAAAACTATCTTAATAAGCTTAAAGATGACGTTTCTTGGTTTTGCAAGAAATTTGATTATCTTTACGAGAATGAGCCTTGGTATGATTCCAAGGATGCGATTGAACGCGCTATCGCATTTTTGACGTCAAAATGAAAACACAATCATTAAAAACAAAGCGTATTATATCTGTGATATCCTTTCTTGTAGTCGTTGCTTTGGTTTCTGCCTTAGCAATGTTTATATGGAATGGTATTAAAAATGATATTCGCACGCCCGAAGGCTTTAAGACTTATATTGAAAGCTTTGGTTGGAAAGGATACCTTGTAGCGTTGGGAATACAGGTGTTGCAGGTTTTTGTTGCGTTTATCCCCGGGGAATTTGTTGAAATTGGTGCAGGATGTGCTTTTGGGTGGTTTGGAGGTACTTTAATATGTCTTTTAGGCATATCAATTGCAACCTCTGCGGTTTTTCTTTTAACAAAACGCTTTGGGATAAAAATGGTTAGCTTGTTTGTTGACCCTGCAAAGATAGACAACCTACGTTTTCTAAATAGCGAAAAGAAGCTTAAGTTCGTGATATTTCTGCTGTTTTTTATTCCCGGAACTCCAAAGGATATTTTAACCTATTTTATAGGGCTTACCCGTATTAGGTTAGGGGAATTTCTTGCGCTGTCACTTATAGCCCGTATTCCTTCCGTTTTGTCCTCTGCGTTGGTAGGCTATTACGTTATGGAGGAAAATTATAAAACAAGCATAGTGGTTTTTGGGATAACTGCTTTAATAAGTGTTTGCGGTATAGTTGTGTATAATAAGATGCTGGACCGAAAACAACAAAAACAAAATAACGAAGCTCTTAAATGATTCTAACACAAAACCCTCTCTAAATCAACAGATTTAAGAGAGGGTTTTAATTTTTTAAAGCTTAGACATTACGTATTCGGCAAACTCGGCATTTGTTGCGCCGTCTGCTCTGCCGGTAATCTTAATCTTAGCTTCCTCAAACATACATACGTCAAGAGCTTTTTCAAGCTTTTCTGCTTTTTCTATTCTGCCTATATGGCGGAGGAGCATAACTACTGCACGAAGCATTGAGCAAGGGTCGGCATACTGTGCTCGGCCTTCATTAACCATACGAGGCGCACTTCCGTGAATGGCTTCAAACATCGCATAACGCTTACCAATGTTTGCACTGCCTGCAGTGCCGACACCACCCTGAATTTCGGCTGCTTCGTCGGTGAGAATATCACCGTATAGGTTGGGAAGTATCATAACACGGAAATCACGTCTGCGTTTTTCGTCGATTAGCTTTGCGGTCATTATGTCAATGTACCAGTCTTCCAAAGCTATTTCAGGATATTCCTTTCCTATTTCCTTGCATATGTTTAAAAATTTCCCGTCTGTGGTTTTAATAACGTTTGCCTTGGTAACAACGTCTACACGGTTAATTCCGTTTTTGCGGGCATATTCAAAGGCAAGGCGTGCTATTCTTTCGGTACCTTCGGTGGTTGTAACAACAAAGTCCATAGCGAGGTCATCGTTTACCTTTATACCCTTACTACCAACTGCATAGCCGCCTTCGGTGTTTTCACGGAAGAAAGTCCAATCTATTCCAAGAGAAGGAACTTTTACGGGACGCATATTTGCAAAAAGGTCAAGTTCTTTACGCATAGCAACGTTTGCGCTTTCTATATTGGGCCACGGATCACCTTGTCTGGGGGTAGTGGTTGGGCCTTTGAGGATGACGTGACAAGTTTTAAGTTCTGCCATAACGTCATCGGGGATAGCCTTGTTTACTGCTGCACGGTTTTCAATAGTAAGGCCGTCTATGTTTTTAATCTCTACCTTGCCTGCTGCTATTTCATCGCTAAGCATATATTCAAGAACATTGCGACTAACCTTGCAAATATAAGGACCGATACCGTCACCGCCGCATACGCCGATTATAAGCTTATCCAGATTTTGGTAGTCAACAAAATCCTTCACCGATTTAATTCGTTCTGCTCTTTCAAGCTGCTCGTCAAGCAAGGTTTCGAAATGTTTAAGCGCTGCTTGTTTTTCTGCATAAAATTTGTCACTCATTGTTTAAATTCCTCCAAGATTTGCATTGTATCACTTTACATAATATTGTTGCATTTTTAGGTGTTTTGGGAAAAATCCGCATTTTCCACACACTTTCCCACATTCTGTCGTCGCAAAAACGGCTAAAACTCGTCATTCTTGCTTATATAACCCGAACAACCCTACAAGTTTCCCGCATTTTTGCTCCGCATTATGTAGCGCTGTTGATTATACAACCTGTGTTTAATGATGCGTTACGCTTCCATACAGGCGTATGCATTTTGGTCAAGGCTGGCTCTTTTTCCTGCCAAAAATTCGTAATATCCTTGAGAAGCAACCATTTGTGCGTTGTCACCGCAAAGGGATAAAGGCGGAACAAAAAAGCCAACTTTTGCTTTATCGGTAAGCTCCTTTAAAGCAGAACGCAAATGGCTGTTTGCTGCAACGCCACCGGAAAGAACAAGAGGTAGAACCTCACCATTTTCGTATAACTTTTCAACCCCTTTGCAAACGGTTTTGACTGCTGCTTCAGTAAAAGACGCAGCTATATCTGCTTTAAGTGTGCCTTCTATTTTTTCGCCTCGCATTTCCATAGTATGCACAAGGTTAATAACTGCTGTTTTAAGCCCCGAAAAGCTAAAGTCATATTCGGCATCGTGTACTTTTCCGATCGTAAAATGAAAGCGTTTTTTGTCGCCCTCAGCAGCAAGCTTATCCATAGCCGCACCGCCGGGGTAGGGGAGTCCTAAAACTCTGGCTGCTTTATCAAAGGCTTCACCGGCTGCATCGTCACGGGTAACACCTATGGTGTGCATTTTGGTATAATCCTCAACCTTTATGAGCGATGTATGTCCTCCGCTTACCACCAAAGCGATAAAGGGCGGTTTTAACTCTGGGTACATAATGTAATTAGCGGCTATATGTCCTCTGATATGATGAACAGGAACTAAAACCTTTCCGCTGCTGTAAGCAAGACCTTTTGCAAAGCTAAGGCCCGTAAGTAATGCGCCGATGAGACCGGGAGCGTAAGTAACAGCAATCGCATCAATATCATCTAAGGTCAAGGACGCTTTTTCTAAGGCTTCATTAACTACTCCGCAAAGTGCCTCGGTATGGGCTCTGGAGGCTATTTCGGGTACAACACCACCGTACAAAGCGTGAACGTCTACTTGAGAAGCAACCACGCTTGACCAAACCTTGCGACCATCTTCGACAATTGCCGCTGCAGTTTCATCGCAGGAGCTTTCTATGCCTAATATTTTCATTGTGTAATCTCCTTTATCATAACAAGGGCATCATCGTTTTGTTTGCTGTAAAAACCTTTTCTGACTCCAACATTTTTAAAACCTGCTTTTTTATACAGTGCTACGGCGGAGGAGTTTCGGCTGGCAACCTCTAGCACAAGCTGCTCTACCTTGCGTTTCCTTCCCTCTTGCTCAATTAGTGAAAGCAACTGTGTTGCCAGCCCCTTTCTTCTGTAATCCCATTCAACTGCAAGGTTTTCAATCATTCCTTCATAAAGTGAAAAAACACAGCTGATAACCGCACAAAGCTTTTCGCCATCTAAAGCAACGAGATATACGGTGTCATCTCTGTATATCACTTCACGTATTTGTTTTTCTGACCAAGCTGTATCAAGATAAGCTGCCTCCGTCAAAGCGGCGGAGGCTGCAAGTTCGTCTCTTATTTTGCAATAATCCATATCTTATCCTATCATTTCCACCGTGACGATGTCGGGACAAAGTACGGTTTTACCTGTGACTCCATCCATCAAATACGCAACACCGTCAGTGTTAGTGAAAAATAAAACCTCGTAATACAATCCCGGATATTTTTGCGAATAAAGTCTTATTTGAAAATCGTTTTCGTCTGTATATGTGCCGGTATGTTCAACATCTTTATTGGTGAGTAGCGCCTCTTTTATATGTTCTGTAAGCATAGAACCGTCAGTGATACTGTATTCCTCAGCAACGCTATTAACGTAAAAGTTATCAATTTCTATATCGTTTTTATATATACCGGCTGAAATGGGTGCATAGTTTTCCAGTTTTATTTCCTCGGTGTCTTCGGAGCGATACACGTATGTGCCGCCTAAAGCATCTTTTGCTTCGGATATAAAACGTGTGGGGTCTTCAAAGACTATGGTGTAAAATTTAATATTGCCCGAACCGATAGCAAGATACTCGTCCTTTATAAAGTTTGCACCTATGCCTTGAGGGCAACGTATGTATTTTATGCCACTTTCCTCATCTACGATGGTGTAATTTGATTCAAGGCTGCCCTTGTGAGGATCAGGAGCTCTATCAAATTCACAGTGAGAAAGTAGATAGACCAATAATAAAATTAATCCCGTACCGAGTATAACGGCTATTATTCCGAAAGCTTCTTTAAGCTTTCCGTCTGCGGTGTTATTTTTTGCCATATTAGTATCCTATCTGTCCAAGAGAGTCATCGTTGTCTATCCAATCGCTTACAGTGTAAACGGTAAATTCGCCATCATTTTCCATAACAATAACCTTTTCTATGCCTGCGTTAATAACCATTCGTTTGCACATCTGACAACAGCACGTACCAGGTACGGTTTCACCAGTCTTTGGGTCAATGCAAGCTAAGTAAAGGGTAGCACCAAGCATACGGTCTCTTGAAGCGGCTATAATGGCGTTGGCTTCTGCGTGAACGGAGCGGCAAAGCTCGTATCTTTCTCCTCTGGGAATGTTCATTTTATCTCTCAAACAATAATTAAGGTCACAACAGTTAACTCTGCCTCTGGGGGCGCCTGCGTAGCCTGTGGAGATAATAACGTCATCTTTGACAATAATAGCGCCAAACTTCCTTCTTATGCAAGTTCCACGACCTGCAACTGTTTTTGCAATGTTAAGATAATAGTTTTCTTTGCTTATTCTCGCCATAATCGATATCCTCCGTTAATCCAACTTTAAAGCTTTCAGGTATTCTCTGAGAGCCTCGCCTGTTTCGGGATGTAACAGACCTTGTTCGATGTTGGCAACAAGCATTCCAAGTTTAGAGCCAATATCGTATCTTGTACCTTCAAATTCGCAAGCGGTCATACCTTTGTTTCTCGCAAGAGTACACATAGCATCGGTAAGCTGAATTTCGTTGTTTGCACCACGGGGTGTGTTTTCAAGGATATCGAATATTTCAGGGGGCAAAACAACTCTGCCTAAGATAGAAAATAGAGAAAAAATTTTATCGGGAGAAGGTTTTTCTATCATATCGCTGACACTGTATATGTTATCACGCAAATTATCCACCTTCAAAGAGCAGTATTTAACTATTTGCTCCGGTGTAACCTTTTTAACGCCCGCTACCCCAAGACCGTATTCGTAATAAACGTCAGCAAGCTGTTTAACAACGGGAGTTTTTGAAACAATAACATCATCACCGTATAAAACGGCAAAAGGTTCGTCGCCTACAAAGCTTTTAGCACAGTAAACGGCGTGGCCTAACCCCTTAGCTTCCTTTTGGCGAACAAAACTGATGTTTGCAAGATTTGCAATAGCGTTAAGTTGTTCCACAAGTTGTTCTTTACCGGAAGCGTAAAGCTTTGTGTTGTATTCAAGGCTGTAATCAAAATAGTCTTCAATGGCTTCTTTGCCACGGCCTGTTATAATAAGTATATCCGTAATACCTGCAGCAGCAGCCTCTTCAACCAGATACTGCATACAAGGCTTGTCCACTATCGGAAGCATTTCCTTAGGAACACTTTTTGCAATAGGTAACATACGTGTGCCAAGACCTGCGGCAGGAATGATAGCCTTAGTTATTTTTTTCACGGCTTTACGCCCTCCTGTCTTTATTTTTTCTTGTTTGTTACTATTAAAACAACTACCATAGCAACTGCTACGACAGCAAGAATAATGTATATCCACCAATTTTCGTCGCCGGTCATAGGAACACCCGCATCGGCTGAAACCTGTAAAGCACTCATTACAACGGCAGAAATTAAAGCCATAATGACAGACAAAAATCTTTTCATAACATACCTCCGTTTGATTATATAAACATACATTTTAATTATATAACGCTTGTCCTCTTTTGTCAAGGATTATTCATTATGTGCCTTCTTTTGTTGTTACGAGACGAGTTGCAAAGGCAAGATGATAAACAACCGCCCGTGGAAGGCGGTTCTTAATAAGGATGTTATCTAAAATAACCGATTGAGAGAAAGAAAACCATAGCGCAGAATTCTAAATGAATTCTGCGCTAATCTGTCCGTCAACAATGCTTTGAGTGTATATAAAGAAACTGTAGCTGCTCTTTCGCCCGAAACGGTTTTGTTACATATCGGAGAAACAGATATGAATTCCTTTGCTGAAAGCTCTGCCGAGTTTGATAATAAATATCGTGAGCGATACATCAAGTCGCAAAACAAAAAATGCCGCATTGCTATTGTTTCGTTAAAAAATTATGATAGCGATTCGCAAATTGAAGAAATCAACAAACACTTAAAATACATTGCCGATTCGGGGCGATGTGAATACGGCGATATCGCAACAAAGAAAGTGTGGAACCCCAAAGCAACTATGGATGCCGTATCCTTCGTTTATTCCATTGGCTTTGTTCACCCTCTCAAAAACAAGCGTCCGTTATATGACCTTGTAAATAAATTTTTCTGCTACGAATAAGATAAAAGCGTCTTGCCCATATCGGAGCAAGGCGCTTATATTTATTCTGCAATTCCGTACTTGATTTTAATCCGATCCATCTTTTCGAGCATCGGTTCGGCTGCGATCATAAGGAATATCAGCGTTCCAAATCCGTGAACGAGATCCATCGGAAGTCCCGTTATGTAGCAGGCGATCAATGCTTCCCATTTCAGTGATTCGCTTGATGTCATCATGGCCGCTGCGGGGTTCATAATACCGCCATAAATGATGACCGCAGTGAACACACCGAACACGGCAAGGGAGGCTCTCGTGCGGCGAAGCCATCCTTTTTTGAACAGCACACCCGCAAGGAAACCGATAATACCCATCGCGAACATCTGCCACGGAGTCCACGGACCTTGCCCGAAGATCATATTGGAGGTCAGCATCGTCATTGCTCCCACCAAAAATCCGACTTCACCGCCAAAGGCTACACCTGCAATAATGGTTAGGGCAAGCACCGGCTTGAACTGCGGGAGCATAAAGAACAGACCTCGCCCTGCAATACCGATAGCGCACAGCACGGCAATGGTAACAAGCTCACGCGCTTTAGGCTTTCGTCCCTCGAACACCAGCATAAACGGGAGCATACATTCAAGCAACACAAGGAGCGCTACCAGATTGTAATGCCGATCCTCCAAGTAAAAGATGCCTGTAAAGATAGTCAGCGGTATGAACAAGAGAATGGCAATGGATGCCACGATGGTTCGTTTGCTCAGGTTTCGTTTTTCTTTGGGTGTTTGAACAACAAGCGGAGGCTCACTTCTGCGACCGATGGCGGCAACGAATACTGACATGGCGGCAAACAGGATCAGATATAGGAATAACTGTTCCTTACCCTCTGCCGTGATGCCCGACGAATTGATGATTGCCGAAAGATCGGTGATCGACGTAGCGTACAAGAACACGCCGAGAGCCACCAAAGCCGACACAAGTGCGATCAGTTTTCTCCAAATCGGAAGTGCTTTGGTTTTATAATTCACGCTTCGCGGTGCGGGCTTCGGCAAAGGCTTGATTTCTTCTTCGGCTTCTTCCGTCTGCTCTATCTCCCCACCGCAAGCGGAAATGACGTCCGCAACGGTTACGGCTTTGGGTATCAAATGTCGCGCCATACGGTTGGCGGGCGTGGTATAAAAGCTATTTCCTGAGAAGAATTCAGCGGGCGTACCGTCTGCAACGATATGCCCGTCAAAGAACATTCCGCAACGGTGTGCGTATTCGGCGCAGAAGGTCACGTCATGACTGACCATCAAAATGGTCACGCCCTGCGCGGTGAGCTTACGGAGAATCGCGGCAAAGCTGACCTTGAATTCCGCGTCAAAGCCCTTTGTCGGCTCGTCGAGAAGCAGAATATCGGGAGCGGTCAGAAGCACCTTGGCAAGCGCGGTGCGTTGTTGTTCACCTCCCGAAATATCGTAGGGGTGGCGGTCAAGAAAGGCGGTCAGCTCGCAGAGCTTCACCACACGAGCGACCTGCTCGTCCTTTTCCTCTTTGCTGTATTTCATACCACGGAACACCTCGTACAGATCCTCACGCACGGTTCTCTTCACAAAAAGTGCCTGCGGATTCTGCGGCAGATGTCCAATTTTGCCATTCAAGGTTACACTTCCCCGATAAGCGGATCTCAAGCCCGAAATGAGCTTGAGTGTTGTGGTTTTTCCAGCGCCGTTACCGCCGAGAATGGCGTAAAACTCACCCTTGCGGAGTGTCAGAGAAAAGCCCTTCACCACATCGGGGAGATCCTTTTCATACCGAAACCAAAGCTCGTCCGCATAAATGGCGATATCCTCGCCGTAGGTGCGCTCGGGCTTTTCTGCAAGCAGAGTAAGCGGCACTTCGTTATTGCGAGCCGTTAAAAATTCGCTTCCGTCACGGACGGTCAAAGGGCAAGAAAGCTCGGTTTTCACACCCGCCCACACGCGCATAGCGGTTGGCATCGCAAGGAACATTCCGCTGTCCTTTTCACGGAGCGCAAGTCCGACCTGTTCTGGAATATCGTCGCAGACAATGCGCCCCTTTTCCATAACAATGACGCGGGTAGCAAACGGGAAGGCTTCCTCCAAGCGATGCTCGGTGAGAATGACGGTAATGCCAAGCTCACGGTTGATCTTACCGAGCAGTGCGAGAAAGTCGGATGCGGCAATGGGATCGAGCTGTGGGGTCGGCTCGTCCAGCACCAGAATCTGCGGATTCATCGCCATAACGGAAGCAAGACTGAGTAGTTGCTTTTGACCGCCCGAAAGCTCGGTCACGTTCTTATAAAACCAATTTTCAATCCCAAAAAAGGCGGCGACTTCGGCAACACGACGGCGAATGGTGGGCGTATCGTAACCAAGGCTTTCAAGACCGAAGGCAAGCTCGTGCCACACCTTATCGGTTACGACTTGGTTTTCGGGAGATTGCAGAACGAAGCCGATCTCCTGTGCCTGCGTTCTGTCGTCAACCGTATCAAGCGGTATGCCGCCGTACAGAATCTCACCCTCGTGCCTTCCGTGTGGGGTGAGGCAGGTCTTTAAGTGGCGGAGTAGAGTGGACTTTCCGCAACCCGAAGGGCCGCAAAGGATCAAGAATTCTCCTTGATTTACCGAAAAGGAGATCTGCTCCAGGGCTTTTTCTTCCACCTCGGGATAGGAAAAGCTCACATTTTTGAATATATAGTTTTCCATTTTCTCTCCTCCGTGAAATTCAGCACCATGGGAGTGATGCAAAGTCCGAAATATACGGCATAGAACGGTATCGTTGTCATATCAATGGCGGCATAGCGGATGCTTGGAAAATAGCGGAAGCCAAAGGCAGAAAGCATTACGCCTGCCACAAGAAACAGTCCGCAAAAGCCGAACCCCACAAGAGCGTACTTGTCGCGGTCATCCATACGGTAAATCGAGAATGCCGTTCTGTTTTTCAGCCCGTACCCGCGGCTTTTCATACTGTCCGCCGTTTCAATGGCGTTTTCAAGCGCCCAAGTGATCATAATCGAGAGAATGACCACCGCCGTTTTGAAGCGCTGCCACAGACTACCCGTTGATATATCGCGTCCGATACATCTTTGCGCTTCCACCACGACCTCTGTCTGCTTCTTGAATTTCGGCACGAATCGAAGCGACATACTCAGCACCAGCGAGAGAGCGGGAATGATCTTGCCAAAGAGATAGATGAACTTATCCGAGGTCATAACACGGGAAAACGCCGAGAACCACAATATCACCGTAACAAGCATAGTACCTGCCGACAGACCGTACAAAATGCTTTCAAGTGTCAGAGGGTTTCCGCTACTGAAATAGTAAAGAATGGTCGCACCCTCGTGATTAAAAGCAGGGTTGATAAATGCGGTGAGAAGCACCATCGGCAAACAGAATTTTAACAAAAATCCAAGGCTCTTTTTGCCCTCGATACTTACAGCATAGGTAACGGCACACACCAGCGCGAGTATCTGCGCCACGGGGTGTGTAAGAAGCATGGAAAATGCGATTGTAAGTGTAAAATAAAGCAGATTTACGACGGGATGATAGTTTGTAAAGGAATCTCTCATGATTGTCCTAACCGATCTTCGCCCACGTCCCTGCCGAGATCGCAGGTATAACGCCATTCCACAACCTCACCATCTGCAAGCTGATAACGGGAGCAGCCGTAGTTGGGATACCAGCCGTCCACACGGTACATCCATCCCGAAAGCTCTCCGCAATCGAATTCGTATAGATTATGTATTCCCTCTATATATGCGCTGTTATAGATAGGTGTCCACGAAAACTCAAGATGAATGTTGTTTTCTTTGCAGACTCTTTTGAGAACGTCGAACACCGATTCTCCCCCATAAAAGGTCACCTTGGTCGGTGCCAAAATCACACCGTTTGACGGAATAAGCTCCAGCTTATCGGGGTCAAGAGAGGAAAGATTATTTAGAATTGTAGAGCATTCAATCGAGAAGGTGCAGGTGTATTTTTTCCTTTTATCGATTTCTTGATCTTCGGGTTCAACGGGCAAAGGCTTGCCGTCGGGCACCGGATCTGTTTTATAATCATCTTGTCCTGTTTCTTTGCCATCCGATATGGGACGCTTGTTTGTGTCCGACTCATCCTGAATGCTCGTATCCTCCTCTTTTGAGGGTGTACCATCCGGAAAGGGTGGTGTATCGTTTGAATCCGTTATAATATCATCTGGAGAGGGTAACGTATTTTCTGAATCCGTTGAGGTATTATCGGGAGCCGGAGTTGTGTTAATAGGCTCTGTTGTATTTTCTGTGGAAGGGGTATCTATTGAAGATTGCGAATTATTAGACTCATCTTTCTCTTTTGTATCAGGAATGATCTCGCATTGCTCTACTGCCTTATTGATGGAAACATTCAAAATACTTGTCTTGCTTCCTGTAATTGAAACAGAACCGTATTCTACCTTGCCGGAAAACGCACTTGCGCTGTCTGTCGACCATTTTTCATTCAAATAAACCGAAAGAAGCGCAGTAAAACCATATTCTTCTGTCTCGAAAAAACAGAGTATAACACCTTTCTCCGTTGTTTGTACTTCCACGGTTAGGTTTACGTCTCTTGTCTCTTTAATGTCTTTGCCGAAAACGATCCACTTATATTCAATACCGTTTGAGTTGCCTACGAATGTTGCGATGGCATTATCTTTTTTTACCTTATCAAGTACATCTTTTTCGATCACACCGTTTTCGGGGATAGTGATCGGTTTCTTCAAGTCGACCTGTGCAAAATTTCCGCTGCACGCCGACATTGACAATACAACAAAAAATGTAAATAATATAATTATAATTCGTTTCATTCTATCCCTCCGATCGTAAAGGATCATTTAAAAAAATATCTATGTAATTTGCTTATGATAGCAAGAGTTTTCAAAATTAAGGGGCGCAGGCTGTTGCTTTGATTTTTTTGTTGCAACAGCCTGCTGTTTTCGGTAATATCAGAATTGTTTGCGTTTTCTTACAAGTGCGCCCATGCCGAGCATGGATGCCATCAGAAGAATGCCATAAAGTAAAATGGTGCTGTTATCTCCCGTCTGAGGAGGAATCTCGCTTTCGCCGCCGATCTGAACGTCGGTCATATCATATAGAGAGGTTTGGCCATCCAGGAAACGGAAGTAAGCAGCGAGGGCATACTGTCCCTGCTCGGTTGCCATACCATTGAGTCCGCCGCTCGGAATATGCTCGAAACCGCCTCCTTCTACTGCAAACAGACACATAGCGTCGAGAACCGAAACACCGTTTTTCACAAAGCGTGCGTCGGTTTCGGGGTTGATCCCGAGAGCCGTCAAAGCAACGATGACCTGTGCGCAAGATTCACTGCAGGTACCGTCGATGGAACCGAATCCGCCGTTGTCATACTGCAAAGCAGACAGACAATCAAGCGCCTTGTCAACGGCTGCCTTAACCTCGGCATTGGTATTGTAGTAGGGCGCAAGAGACTGAATTGCCATGCCTGTGATGTCGGGATCGGCTTTCGTACCGGAAAATGCCCAACCGCCGTCCTCGAACTGCTTTTCGAGAATGTAGGCAATGAGCTTTTCACGGGTAACCTGATCTGCGGCATTGGGATTTTCTGGAATAGCATACCCGTAGCAATCGAAAGCGATGAGCGCCCAGATCGGACCGTTAATGCCTTGTTTCTTAACATAGCTCATATCGGTAAGACCCATGAGCAAATTGTGACCGTCCACGTCAGTAACGTCATATCCTGCCGCAGTAAGCGCAAGAATCACACGGGAATTATCGGTGGATTTTGCACGGTGAAGCTGTTCGTTTGCGTTGATCTTTGCTTTTACGTATTCAACAACGTTCTCATAATAGCCTTCGGGGCAGGGATATCCTGCACGAACAAGATCGATCACCATCCACTCACCGCCGACAGAGCCGACGGAGGGAGTGCCAAGACCGCTTATATATGTTCCGGTTGCTTCATAGATTGCCTTATGGTTTG
>JAZSLS010000076.1:0-15274 GCA_045535465.1 Eubacteriales bacterium | reverse complement strand
GTAAGATAAAGCCCCGTAAGGTTTTTTTCCTCCTCCAGCATAACACGCCTTGGATATTCGTTAAGCCTTGGGTAATCCAGCCCCACCTTATAGGAGGGCTCTCCCATAGACTCAAAAAGACCTATCTGCCCTGCCGCCGCAGCATTTCTTATATGATGCAGTTTATCGGCAGAGGTGGTCAGCGCCCCCATAAGCACGCTGCGGTATTTGCCAAAGCAATCCATAGCGCCCGAACGTATAAGCGCCTCGGTCATACGGGCAGAGCCGCCTTGGATACGCATAAGGTAATCCTCAAAATCGGCATAGTCGCCTCCCGTTTCACGCTTGCGCACCACCTGCTTTGCGAAGCTTTCGCCCACGTTTTTGATAGCCGCAAGGCCAAAGCGAAGCCCCTCTCCCTCCACGGTGAAAAGCACGCCGCTTTTGTTTATATGAGGCGGAGCTATATCAAAGCCCATACTAAGGCACTCCTCCCTGTAAAGGCGCACCTTTACGTTATCGCCCATAACGGAGTTTATAAGAGCTGCCATATATTCCTTGGGGTGGTGACACTTAAGATAAGCGGTACGGTATGCAAGCACCGCATAGGCGGCGGCGTGGCTTTTGTTAAATGCATACTGTGCAAAGCCTGCTATGCTGTCAAACAGCGCTTCCGCCTCTTTCTCTGCCATACCCTTTGCCACAGCGCCGGCTACAAAGCCGTCACGCTCCTTACGCATAGCCTCGGGATTCTTTTTAGCCATAGCACGGCGCACCAAATCCGCCCTGCCATAGCTGTAGCCCGCAACGCTAACGCATATACGCATAACCTGCTCCTGGTATATCATACAGCCGTAGGTGGAGTCCAAAACAGGGGCAAGCAAAGGCGAAGAATAGCTTATCCTCTGCGGGTCACGACGGTTTGCAAGATATTCCTCAATAAACTTTGCCGGACCAGGACGATACAAGGATATAGCCACGGTTATATCGTCAAGAGAGCGTGGTGCAAGCCTTGTAAGAAGACTGCGCATACCATCGCTTTCAAGCTGGAAAAGGCCTACACCCTTCCCTTCGCCAAGCATTTTATAGGTTGCCTCGTCGTCAAAGGGAATGGTCTCCGCATCAAAGGCAGGTGTTTTTTTACGAACTGCCTCGCAGGTATTTTCTATTACCGTAAGAAACCTAAGCCCCAAAAAGTCAATTTTTAGAAGCCCCAAGGATGCCACGGTGTTCATTGGGAACTGTGTAACCACCGTTCCCGTGGAGGTGGAAAGCGGCAAGTACTCCGTAAGAGGCTTGTCTGCCACCACCACGCCCGATGCGTGCTGAGAGGTGTTTCTTGGTCTGCCCTCCAAAGCACGGGCGTAATCTATCAAGGTTTTTACCGATTTATCTATTTTATAACGCTCTGCCAAGTCCTTGCTTGCAGCCATAGCCTCCTCCACGCTGATACCTATGGTGCGTGGGATAAGCTTTGCTACCTCGTCCACCTGAGCGTAAGGCATACCCAAAACACGTCCTACGTCACGAACGGCGGCACGGCAGGCAAGGGTGCCGAAGTTTATTATCTGCGCTACGTGGTCTGCCCCGTACTTTTGCGCCACGTATTCAATTACCTCACTGCGGCGCTCGTCGCAAAAGTCTATATCAAAGTCCGGCATAGAAACACGCTCGGGATTAAGAAAGCGCTCAAAAAGCAGGTCGTTTTTTATTGGGTCAACACCCGTTATGCCAAGAAAGTACGCCGCAAGAGAGCTTACGCCGCTTCCTCTGCCCGGACCTACGGGTATCTTACGGCTTTTTGCATAGCTAATAAAGTCCCACACTATAAGATAATAGTCCACAAAGCCCATACCTGCTATTATCTCAAGCTCCTTGTCAAGCCTTTCACGGTAGGGAGAAGTGTCCCCCGTGATAACGCCTTTTTCGCAAAGAGCTTTAAAGCCCTCCATACAAAGCTTTTTAAGATATGCCTGCGCCGTATAGGGCGAGGGGGTGGCGTAGATGGGCAGATGCATAGTACCAAAGTCAAAGTCCACCTGACACTCGTTTGCTATTTTCTCCGTATTTTCCACAGCGTCGGGAAGATCTGCAAACAAGGTGCGCATTTCTCCGTCGCTTTTTAGATAAAACTCGTCCGTAGGAAAGCCATCAGCTTCATCCCTTACGGTTTTACCCATTTGAATAAGCATAAGTATGCGCTGTATTTCCGCATCCTTTTTTTCTATATAATGAACGTCGTTGGTAGCAACTATGGGGATACCCGTCTTTTTGGATATAGCAATAAGCCCCTCGTTTACCTTTGTTTGCTCCTTAACTCCGTTACGCTGAAGCTCCAAATAAAAGTCGCTTCCGAATATGGCTCTTAGTGCCTTTGCCTCCTTTTCCGCACCTGCCATATCGTCCATAAGTATGGCAGAGGGCACACTACCCGCAAGGCAGCCCGAAAGGGCTATAAGCCCCTCGCTGTGCGCTGCCAGCATTTCCATATCCGTGCGGGGGCGCATATAAAAGCCGTTAAGAAACGCATCCGAATTAAGCTTCATCAAATTTTTGTAGCCTACGTTGTTTTTACAAAGCAAAACCAAGTGATGATAAAGGGTTTTGCTAAAGGTTTTATCCGTACGGCTTTTGGGAGCAACGTACATCTCACAACCGATAATGGGCTTAACGCCCGCCTTTTTACAGGCATTATAAAAATCCACCGCGCCGTAAAGACAGCCGTGGTCGGTTATGGCAACTGCGTTGCCGCCCGCTTTTTTTACCGCTTCGGGCAGGACGTTTACACGGCACTCGCCGTCCAAAAGACTGTATTCTGTATGCAAGTGCAAATGGGTAAATGCCATTTTTACGTCCCCTCCCTTTTATAAAATTTACTGCAGCTCCTCCGCAAGCTTGTCTGCCTCGGCTATAAGCCTTTTAAGCCTATGGCTAAGACCTGATTTGCTTATGGGCGGTGAAAACTCACGGCACAGCTCTCCCAGCGGCATAAAAGGATTTGCTTCCCTTACCTTTGCCGTTGCTATAAGCTCGTCGGGTAAAGAGGACAAAACGCCCTTTTCCCTAAGGAAAGCTATTGCTCTTATCTGCTCTGCTGCCGCCGTTGCCGCCCTGTCTATATTGGCAAATTCCGCATTTGCCATTCTGTTTTCCTTGGAACGAAGGTTGCGAAGCACCTCCTGCTCCATAAACTCCAACGCATACTTTGATGCGCCTATAAAGGTCAAAAAGTCACTTATACGAGAGCTGCCCTTGTAATAAAGACGCACCTTACCTCCACGCATTTCACACATTCCCGGTGTAAGATCCTCCTCGGCAAGCACCTCGTTTAACGCTTTTGCAACGGAGGCAGTGGCTTTTATATCCAAATGAAAGCCCTTTAGGGGGTCGGTAACAGTACCATTGCCCACAAAGGCGCCTGCAACGTAATGATTGCGGCAAGCGGCGCATTTTTCCTCAAGCAGTGCGCCGTTTTTACCTTTTTCAAAAGCGGCAGCGCAGCACTCACTTCTTTTTATATCCTCGCCGCTTAAATAATCCTTTATTTCTGATGAAACGGACATTATATTATCCTTACCTCCGTTTCCAAATCCACACCCGTTTGCTCCTTTACTATGCGCTGCACCTCACGAATAAGCAAAAGCACGTCGTCACCCGTAGCGCCGCCGCCGTTAATAACAAAGCCTGCGTGCTTTTCCGATACCTTTGCGCCGCCTACGCTAAAGCCCTTAAGGCCACAGCCCTCTATCAGTGCGCCCGCAAAATGCCCTTCGGGGCGTTTAAAGGTGCTGCCGCAGCTTGGGTACTCCAAGGGCTGCTTAGCCTTGCGGCGGCACATATTGTCAAGCATTTTTGCCTTTATCTCGTCACGGTTGCCCTCGCAAAGCTCAAAGGTCGCCTCAAGTATGTAAAGGCCGTTTTCCATAAAGGCACTGTGCCTGTAAGATAATTTTGCCTCCTCGGCGCTGATATTATACAGCTTACCTTCCTTATCCGCACAAAGCACGCTTGCAAGCACGTCCTTTATCTCCCCGCCGTAGGCGCCTGCGTTCATAAAAACTGCGCCGCCTACGCTGCCGGGAATGCCGTAAGCAAACTCCAAGCCCGTAAGCCCTCTGTCACCTGCACGGGCAGCCAAAGCGGTAAGGGATGCACCTGCACCGCAAACAAAGCCCTTTTCGGTCTCCTTTATATGATTAATGGCGGTGGTGAGTACAACCGTACCCTCATAGCCCGCTGAAGTAAAAAACACGTTGCTGCCGTTACCGAGGACTACAAAGGGTGCTTCGATTTGCCTTAGCGCCTCTGCGAAGGCATCAACGTTGGCAGGGCGGCAAAGCCTTTTCACCCTGCCGCCTACCTTCATAGAAGACAAAGACGCTCCGTCAACGTTGTATTCAAATACAATATCCTTCATAGCAGCTTTGCCCTCCCTTAAAAATTAGCCCATTTTGGCACAATAAACAGCTATACACTGTACATTATACTACCAAGTTTTAAATTTTGCAAGAGTTTTGTACGGCAAGAAGCAAAGCATCCACGTCTTTTTCCGTGTTATGCCTGCAAAGCGAGGCACGAACACCTCCGCCCTCTCCGCTGCCCAAAAAATTATGAGCCAAGGGAGCACAGTGCAAGCCGCCACGCACACATATTCCCTGCCGAGAAAGAATTTCCGCCACAGCATCCGACGGAGTACCTTCCACGTTAAAAAGCACCGTAGGGGTGTAGTTTGACTTTGCATACGCTCCGTATACCCTTACGTTTTTTATTGAAGACAGCCCCGTGACAAGCCTTTGGCGCAGCTTTTCCTCTTCCTCGGGCTTCAGCTTTAATTCCTCACAGGCTGCCGAAAGACCCGCTATGCCTGTTATATTGGCAGTTCCCGCCTCCAGCCTTTCGGGAAGAAGGAACGGCATCTCCTTGTCCCTGCCGGATGCGCCTGTGCCACCCTCCGTTATTGTGTTAAAGCTACCCTTAAAATCGGGGTGTATTATCATAGCGCCTATGCCCATAGGGCCTCCTATTCCCTTATGCCCTGCTATGCACAGCACGTCTGCCCCTAAGTCCTTTACGTTTACGGGTATATGCCCTGCGCTTTGAGCACAGTCTATAACGGTGGTTGCCCCTACCGTTTTTGAGATGGCACAAAGCTCCTTTACAGGCAGGCACATACCGCAAACGTTTGATGCGTGGGTAATCACAACCATTCCCACATCCGTGCCGAGAGCGCTTTTAAAGCTTTCCACGGTTTGGGCATCGCTTTCCAAGGAAGGGGAGAAAAAGCGCAAGCTTATCTCACCCGCTCTCTCCAAAGCGTATAAAGGACGAAGTACGGCGTTATGCTCCAAAACGGAGCACAGCACCGTCTTTCCCTTTTTATAAAGCCCTTTTATAGCCATATTAAGAGCCATAGTCGCACCGGAGCACAGTACTGCCCCCTCTACGTTACAGCCAAAAAGCCTTGACAGCGCTTCCCTGCAGTTATAAACCGTTTCGGCGGCGGCAAAGGACAAGGGGTGCCCGCTTCTGCCGCCGTTGCCGCAAGCAAAAAAGGCTTTGCTCATAGCCTCTGCTACCCTTTGGCTTTTGGGGTGCATAGTTGCGGCGTTATCCAGGTATACCAAGCAGCATCACTCCTTTACCGTTGCTACGGGGTACACGCCGTTCCCCGCAAGTATGGTTTTTGCTTTTTCCAAGTCCTCGGCATTTGCAAGCCTTAGTCCGTAGCCACAGCCTCTTACAGCCGTTACCGCCTTGGAACGGCTTAGGCTTGTGTGAATACGATTTGCTGCTAACAGTCTTTGCGCTTTTATTGCGTAGGTTATCGAGGTAAATATCAGCGTCATCTTCACCAATCCTTTACATAGGAGGAAGCAAAAAAGCCTCTCCTCATACAGTATATGAGGAAAGGCTTTTTATGTTGTCATTACATAAACAAAAAACGTTCAGCCGCCAAAAGGATGGCAAGCATAGCAAAGTTAAAGGCAGAAAACATAGCAACGTAGTAAAGGGTCTTGCCTTTGTTGTGCTTTGTATACTCCCTAAAGGTGATAAGGCTGGCAAGGGAGGCTATAAGCGTGCCTGCGCCGCCTACGTTTACACCTACAAGCAGCTCCTTGTAATTTTCGGTAAACTGCGAAAGAAGAATAGCGGATGGAACGTTGCTTATAAACTGGCAGGAAATAGCACTGTACACCATTGCGTTCTCCTGCATAAGTCCCGAAAAGAAATCTCTTACGCCGTCAATACGTGCCATATTACCCGAAAAGATGAAGAAAAACACAAAGGTAAGAAGCAAGGGGTAATCCACGGCAACAAGGGCTTTTCTGTCCATAAAGAGAAGAAACAGCGGAATAACAACAAGCCCCACCTGATAAGGAATACTGCGGAAAACTATAAAAATTGAAAGGGCAAACAAAACAAGATATACCACAGTACGCCAAGGCGAAAAGGAGACCTTTTCATCCATTACATAAACCTCTTCGGACTTAACAAAAAGGCAACACACGGTTATAAGAAGAATGGCAATTATAAACGGCGGGAACATTATACCCATAAACTCACCGTTGGGGATGCCGAACTTGGTGTAAAGATAAAGGTTTTGAGGGTTGCCGAAGGGGGTAAGCATACCGCCCAAATTTGCGGCAATGTTTTGCATTATAAAGGTAAACGCCATATATTTTTCCTTATGCGTAGAGGAAAGAACGAAGTACCCAAGAGGCAAAAACGTAAGCAAGGCCATATCGTTGGCTATAAGCATTGAGCCTATAAAGGTGATATAAACCAAGGCAAGTATGCAAAGACGAGTGGTTTTAAAGCGTTTTACTATATGCCTTGCTATGATATAGAAAAAGTTGATGTCCTTAAGAGCGCAGACAACCGCCAGCACGCAAAACAAACAGCTTAGCGTTTTAAAGTCAAAATAGGAAGCGTACTCACTGTCCACAGGAACAAAAAAGCAGGTAATAAGCGCTGCAAGCGCCGCAACCAGCATAACAATATTCTTTTTTGCAAAAGCTATTATTTTCACATCTACCGCCTCCTTTCTTATCACTCAAGCGAAGATTATAGCACCAAGGGAGGCTTTAGTCAATATAAAAAATAGCAAAAAAACAACAGCCTTTTGGGGCTGTTGTTAAACACTTTTCTTCGTTTTACTGCACCAAGCTAAAGTTTATTTGCCGTTCTTGACAAGAACCAGCATCTCCACATAGTCGGTAGCGGAAAGGATGCCGTCGCCATTGGTGTCTGCCGCAAGGGTTGCCGCTTCGCTGAGACCTGCCGTGGATTTAAGCGCCAATCTGGAGCCGATGCCGTCAGCAGCGGTAACTACGCCGTCGCCTGTGGTATCACCCTTAACAACAACGGTTACACTGTCTACAACGGTGCCTGCGCTGTTGCGGTACTGTACCACATAGCCCGTACCTACAACTGCGCCGTCTGCAGCCACGTTGCCCTTAGGGTCAACGATAACAACGTTGCACTTAAACTGTAAATTTATAGCGGCAACGGTCTGTGAGCGGGTGTTCATAGTAACGTGCTTTTCGGTCATAGAGTAATCGGAGTTATCAATAAGCTCAAATTTTGCAGGAAGCTTAACGTAGGCACCTGCAAGAATACGGTTGTTTGCAGGGTCTGCGCCTACAAGGGTAACCACGTCGCCTACCTCAAGAGCAAGGAAGGGCTTGTAGCCTGCGGCGTAGTCCTCGTATACGGCAATAATGGGGTTGGTTTGGGTTGCTGCTACGGATTTTGCTTCACCGGAGGGGTAAATTGCCTTAACCTTGTAGCCGCCTGCGGTAGCCTCAAGAACCGCCGCACCTCTGTACTGAGAAGCGAAAGTGCCTGTGGTAAGAATTTGGCTGTTGCTGTCGTACTGACCCGCATTAAGGTCAAGAAGCGGAATATAGTCTGCATCTGTAGGATATGCGGGAACAGGAACGGTAACGCTAAGCTCAACCTTAGCCTCGTTGTTCCACCTGTCCCACGCATAAAGATGTACGTTGTACAAGCCCGTTTGGTTGCTGTGCTTTAAGGTGTCGATATGGAACGTTGCGGTATTGCCCGAAAGGCTTGCATCGTACCAAACGAGGTCATCCTGACCGCCGCTTTCCGTCCAGGTGGCAAACTGCACCTTGGAAATGCCCTTGTCGTCCGTAACGGTACAGGTAACGTCAAAGCCAAAGCAATCAAGGTTGGTAACGCCTGCGTTGCTTATTACCGGAGCGATGGAGTCGGGAGTAAGGTCTATCGAGTCAGCGGCAACGCTTGCTCGGTTACCTGCAGCGTCCTCTGCATAGATATGTGTATTATACACGCCGGTTTCGTTATTATGCTCGCTTATCTTTACATCATAGTAAGCGGTAGAGCCGCTGATCGTGCCCTGATGCCATATAAGGTCATCTTGACCGTTATTAGACGTCCACGTGGGGAACTCCACCTTGGTAACGCCTGCGTTATCACTGACGGTACAGCTTACACGGTAGCCCGTTGTGGTAACGTTGCTTACCTTTACGTCGGATATGGTGGGCATTATAGGGTCTTTAACGGTAAGGGTTATTTTTGCTACCGTATAGGTAGTAGAGGCTTTTGTGGTTGCCCTAATGGTTATGGTGTGAGAGCCTGCCGCAAGGTTTTTATACGATACACTACCGTCAAAACCGCAGTTTGAATAGTCGGAATAGCCGCTAATTGCCGCCTGTACGTCCGTACGCAAGGAACAGGTAAGCGCAGAATAGCTGCCGCTGTCTACCTTATATTCTACCTTGCTAATGCCCTTGCTGTGTAAGGTCCAACCTCTTATGGTAAGATTATCAGCACTGGTGCCCTTTTGGGTTACGGTAGCAGAAGCACTGATAGAAGCGTTGCTTGCAGAAATACCGCCGGGGTTATCCAAGCAGCTTTGATACTTGTCGCTGCCGGCACTGCCGGTAACGGATTTGCCTATCATAGCAAGAAGGCCGTTGGCTATTGCCTTAGCGTTGGTATCCATATTGTTTGCAAATATGGTGTTATCGGAAGCGGTATCGATAAAGCCCATTTCAACAAGGGCTGCCGCCATATTGGTGTTTTTTATAACGTAGTAGCTTGCGGTTTTAACCTTACGGTTTGTCCAAAGACCTGTACCTATAACAGCGTTCTGAACGCTGTTTGCAAGCTTTGCGCCGCCGGAGGTAGAGGAAAGACCGCTGTAATAATAAGTCTCAACACCTTTACCGCCGCCTGCGTTTCTGTGAATGGAAAGGAAATAAGTAAAGCTGCCGGAGTTGGCTATGGAAACCTTTGTGGCAAGGGACTGGGTAACGTCCGTTGTTCTGGTAAGAGCGCAGGTAGAGCCTGAGCCGTCAATAAGCTTTGCCACACGAATAGAAAGGTCAAGCACGTCTGCCGCCTCTTGCCTGCCAAGAGCGCAAGCACCGGGGTCGCTGCCGCCGTGACCGGGGTCGAGAATAAACACAGCGGAGTTTCTTGTACCGCCGCTGTAATTAAGCGCTGCACCTGCCTTAATATCCATAGGAGTAAAAGCCACTACGGATGCCAACATACATACGGTAAGCAAAGCGCTGATGATTTTTTTAACGTTCATAAACCATTCTCCTTTCGAAGACAATAATACAAAGCAGAAAACCACTGCCATTATTAGGATATCCTTTTTTTATTTGTATGTCAAGCAGTGAATTATTTAAAAACACTCTTCATTTTTTGTTGAAAAATCACAAAAACACGCCTTATCGAACCGATAAAGCGTGTTTTTGAGCTATTATTGATAATTATTTATTGCCTCCGGCAAAAATTCCGCAGGGATTAGGCGTTTTACCTTAGCGTAAAGCGTGGCAAGAGAAAAATTGCCGTCCAGCTCGTTATCAAAGCCGGATATCTTGCCCTTGTTTTGGTGTACACCGTGAGCCGCTGCCAGCTCGTCGGTATAATCCTCAAGGAAGTATATCTTAAAATCTCTAAACCCCGTATCCATCTGGAGGTTTACGCTAACCTTTTTTACGTAATGACATACGGTAGGTGTAACCTGCACGTTGTCAACGTAAGGCTTTTCGCCCGCCTTGCAGATTATATCAAGAGAAAGAATACTGCCGAGAGCGTTCTTACCGCCGTACATACCGCTAAGCAGATTGCCTAAGGAATAAGTAAGGAAGCAACGGCTGCCGTCGGGGCGGGTAACCCATTTTGACTCCTGTATAACGTGAGGATGCATACCTATAATAACGTCAGCGCCCTCGTCCACCAAAAGCTGCGCCGCACTGCGCTGAGCGTTGTTGGGATAAAAGTTATCCTCGTCGCCCCAATGCATAGAAACAAAAACAAGGTCTGCCTGCTCCTTGGCCAGCTTCATCTGCCTTTTCATAAGGTCGTTGTTAATGTAAGGAATATAAGTAGAGGCTGATGCGCCAAGTCTTATACCGTTGGTTTCGTAGGTATAGGCAAGAAAAGCTATCTTAACGCCCTGTTCCTCATAGATAACTATGTTGTTAAGGTCGTCCTTGTTTTCGTAATAGCCTATGGTCGTACCGCCGTGCTCGGTAAAAAAGCGGTCACAGTTGATAAGATACTTATCGTTGCTGCTGTCAAGCATATGGTTATGGGCAAGGTTGTAAACGTCAAAGCCCAAATCAACAAGAGTTTCACCCGCTTTTTCGGGAGAATTGAACATAGGATAGCCGCTTATTGGGTTTTCGTTGCCGCCTATAAGAGTCTCAACGTTGATATAGGATATATCGGCTTCCTTTATCATTGCGCTTATGTTCTCGTAGATATGAGAAAACTCATATTCTGCCGTCTGAAGATTGGAATAGTCCGGTTCCTTACCTGCGTTTGCCGCCGCCTTTTGCAAAGCGTGATAGTAAACGGAAGGATGGATAATATTATCGGGACAAGCAACAAAGCTTATAACCTTATCCTTGGGCGCTTCGGGCTTACTGCTTTCCTCAGGCTGTTGGCTTTCACCGCTATCGGAGGTGTTGCCATCCTCACTGTTGCCATCTGCGCTTACACCGTCTCCCACAGAGCCATCCGCAAAGGAAGCTTGGCTTTCCGTCTTGCTGTCAGATTTAGAGGGGTTTTCCGCCGTATCTATGGCAACACAGGCGGAAAAGCTAAGTACAGCCACAAGCATTAAGGCAACAAGCCTTAAAACGTTTTTTGTTTTCATAACATTCACCTATTTGTTAAACCGCAGTAGTTTCTGCCACGTCGGGAGTAACTACCTTTTTTATATCTGCACCCACAGCGCAAAGCTTTTCAACAAGATTTGCGTAGCCACGTTCAATATGATAAATATCGCTTATCTCGGTAACGCCCTCTGCCGCAAGACCGGCTATAACCATAGCCGCCCCCGCACGAAGGTCAACGGCACGAACGGAAGCACCCTTGAGAGTGCCATTCCCCTTAACGTGGGCAACCTTGGGCTCCACAGTAATATCCGCCCCCATACGCACAAGCTCTTTAATGTAACGAAAACGGTTGTCCCAAACACCTTCACGCAGCTTACCTTCACCGTTGGCAAGGCACATAGCCACACACATCTGCGGGTTCATATCCGTAGGAAAACCGGGATAGGGCTGGGTCTTTACGTTAACGCTGCGGAGAGGCGCATTTGCATAAACCACCACAGAGCTGTCATATTCCTCCACGGTAGCGCCCATTTCGCAAAGCTTTGCCGTTACAGACTCCAAATGCTTGGGTATAACGTTGCTTACGGTCAATTTACCGCCCGTAGCAACGGCGGCTATCATATAAGTGCCTGCCTCTATCATATCGGGAAGTACAGCGTAGCTTACGCCCCTGAGAGAGGAAACGCCTTTTATTCTTATTATATCCGTACCTGCGCCCGCTATATCCGCACCGCAGGCGTTAAGAAAGTTTGCAAGGTCTACCACGTGAGGCTCCTTTGCAGCGTTATCTATAACGGTAACACCATCAGCCAAAACGGCCGCAAGGATAACGTTGATAGTTGCGCCGACGGAAACTACGTCCATATAAACGGAAGCGCCCTTAAGCACACCGTCAGTCTCGGCCTTTATGTAATCGCCAAGCTCCACCTTGGCACCAAGAGCCTCAAAGCCCTTTATGTGCAGGTCAATGGGACGTTGGCCAAAATCACAACCGCCGGGCAGAGGAACGTTAGTCCTGCCAAACCTGCCAAGCTCCGCTCCCGCTATGTAATAAGAGCCTCGCATATGACGTGCCATATCGTAAGGCGCACTGCCGCAAACGATATCGTCGGTGCAAATCTCCACCGTAGTCTTATCTATTTCTCGAACGGTAGCGCCCATCCCTTTAAGAATAGCAAGGGCAGCGCAAACGTCATCAATCGGAGGTAGGTTTTCTATAATACAGTTGCCTTTAACCAATATGGTAGCAAAGAGAATAGGCAGGGATGAATTTTTCATTCCGCTTACCTCGATAGTGCCATATAGGGGCTTACCACCGTTTATAACAATTTTTTCCATATATATAACACCTTTCGGTCTGTTAACGTTATGTGCAGCATAAAAACACGTACTCATATATATCATACCATTATTTTACGGAAAGTCAAGTACAAAATATCCTTACCGAGGGTCAATTCTACACTTTGCGTCACAATACAAGTATATGCAACTTCTTTACCTATTGACAAAGAGGCTTAAATAGGGCATAATATACACGTAACTTTTTGAACTTTTCCTTTCCCAAGCGGAAGGGCAACATATACATAATCTAATAAGTAAGGAGAAAACCGTAGGCGCAGCCCGCGCAATACGGTTGGTGTTTTATGGCAAAAAATAAAAGTATAAAGCTAAAGGTCATACCTCTTGGCGGTGTTGACGGCATTGGCAGTAACATAACCGCCTTTGAGTATGGTGAAGATATAGTGATTGTCGACTGCGGCGTGTCCTTTCCCGAAGACGATATGTTGGGCGTTGACCTGGTTATTCCCGATTTTACCTATTTGGAGCAGAATGCGGAAAAGCTGCGTGGGCTTCTTCTTACCCACGGTCACGAGGACCATATAGGGGCTGTTCCCTATTTGCTTAAGCACTTAAACGTGCCCGTTTACGGCACAAGGCTTACGCTGGGTATTCTTGAAAACAAGCTTCAGGAGCACGGTATTCTTCCCTCCTCCGTCCTTCACGAGATAAAGGCAGGAGACAACGTAAAGCTTGGGTGCTTTACGGCGGAGTTTATCCGTGTTAACCATTCCATAGCCGACAGCGTTGCCATTGCGCTGCACACGCCCCGAGGGGTTGTGGTGCATACGGGTGACTTTAAGATAGACCTTACACCCATTGACGGCGCACCTATTAATCTGCACCGTTTTGCGGAGCTTGGCAAAAAAGGCGTTAAGCTGCTGCTTTGCGACAGCACTAACGTGGAGCGTAGCGGCTACACCCAATCCGAGAAGATAGTAGGCGCATCCTTTGACCGCATATTTGAGGGCTGCGATAAACGCATTGTTATTGCTACCTTCTCCTCCAACATACACAGGGTTCAGCAGATAATCAACGCCTCCGTAAAATACGGCAGGAAGGTTGCCATTACGGGCAGAAGTATGATAAACGTTATGCGTGCAGCCGAAAAGCTTGGGTATATGGATATACCGGAGGGAACGCTTATTGAGCTTGGTGATATGAAGCGTTACCTGCCCAGCCAGCTTACCCTTATTACCACAGGCAGTCAGGGCGAGCCTATGAGCGCCCTTTACCGTATGGCTTTGGGTGAGCACAGCAGTGTTTCCCTAGGCAGCGGTGACCTGGTTATTCTTTCCTCGTCCCCCATACCCGGCAACGAAAAGCTTATAAGTCACATAGTAAACGAGCTTTTAAAGCGTGGCGTTAATATGATAAGTGACGGTGCTGTGGACGTACACGTTTCGGGCCACGCCTGCGCAGAGGAGCTTAAGATAATACACACACTGCTTAAGCCGGAATATTTTATGCCTGTACACGGTGAGTACAAGCATCTTAAGCGCCACGCCGACCTGGCAAAAGAGCTTGGTATGGACGGCAGCCGCATTTTTATACCCGAAACGGGCAAGGCGCTTGAGCTGGGCGCTAAAAAGGCACAGTTTGGCGCTACCGTCCCCAACGGTCAGATATACGTTGACGGCTACGGCACCGGTGACATTGGCAACACAGTGCTTAAGGAAAGACGACATCTTGCCGAGGACGGTATGCTGATTATTGTTTTCTCCGCCGATATTTATTACAGATGTATACTTTCCGACGTGGATGTTATATCCCGTGGGTTTGTATATATGCGTGAGAACGAAAGTCTTATGGAGGATGTTAAAGCGCAGGTAAGAAAGACCGTGGAGGAATGCTTTGGTCACGGTAACAGAGACGTTAACAGCATTAAGGGCAAGGTTAAGGATGCGGTTTCCTCAAAGCTGTATTCCAAAACAAAAAAGAAGCCTATGGTTATACCTGTGCTTGTTGAAGTTAATCTATGAAAACGGTATTGATAACAGGCGCATCCCGTGGGATAGGCAAAGCGTGTGCCACGGCCTTTGCGGAAAAGGGCTACAACGTCCTTGCAAACTACAAAAGCAACGACGCTTTGGCGGAAGAGTTGAAAAAGGAAACGGGATGCAGGCTTTATAAAGCAGACGTAAGCGATATAAACGAGGTATATGCCCTTCGTGACAGAATAGCCGCCGACGGTTTTACCGTTGACGTGCTTATAAACAACGCAGGGGTTTCCCTTTTTGGGCTGTTTCAGCACATATCCCCTGCAGATGCGGATGCAATGTACCGCACCAATCTTTTTGGAACCGTTAACTGCTCAAGGGCGTTTTTGCCCCAAATGGTGGATAAGAAGGAAGGCTGTATTATCAATATGGCTTCCGTTTGGGGCGAAGTAGGCGCCTCCTGCGAGGTGGATTACTCCACTGCCAAGGCGGCGATTATCGGCTTTACAAAAGCACTTGCCAAAGAAGTAGGACTTTCAGGTATAACCGTAAACTGCGTTGCACCTGGTGTAATTGCAACAGAAATGAACGGACATCTTTCAGAGGATGCTATAGAAGAACTGAAAAACGAAACACCACTCAACAGAATAGGAACTCCGGAAGATGTTGCCGAAGCAATCTTCTTCCTTGCTTCAGATAAAGCAAGCTTCATTACTGGACAAACCTTATCTGTTGACGGCGGATTTATAGTGTAAAGGAGTCTACCATGACAGCTAAAGACCTTCTGCATATTACTTCTCAAATCGGTTGTATGATGCTTGAACACGGCGCTGAAATATATCGTGTCGAGGACAGCGTAATCCGTATCGCAACAGCATACGGCTTCAATAC
>JAZSLS010000054.1:0-12728 GCA_045535465.1 Eubacteriales bacterium | reverse complement strand
TACCGCAGGCAGGGTCGCAGATTGTATCGTCGGGTTTGGGGTCGAGGAGTTCAACCATCATACGAATAATATGGCGAGGGGTGCGGAACTGACCGTTTACACCTGCGGTGGAGAGTTTCGCAAGCAGGCTTTCATAAACATCGCCTTTTGTGTCTGCTTCGATGTTTTTCGACATATCGGCATAAAGGGTATCCAATGCATCGACGATTTTGGAAAGTAACTGGGGTGTGGGGATTTTGAATATGGCATCCGCCATATATTTTGAATATGCACTTTCCTTACCGCCGTGGAGATTCTTTATAAAGGGGAAAATCTCGGTCTGCATAAGTTCATACATCTTCTCGGCAGGTAAATCGTGGAACACCGACCATTTATATTGGTCGTGGCCGTCGAAGATGGATTTATAGGGTAGTTCGAGCATAAGACTGCTCTTTGCCTTTTTCGCATCGGTTTCGTCAAGGTCGTGGATGAACATTAGATATGTCATCTGTTCCACAACATCAAGAGGGTTTACAACACCGCCGGTCCAGAACATTTCCCAAATGGAATCTATTTTGTTTTTAAGTTCGCCTGTAAGCATAAATTGCCTCCGAATAAATTACTTCACTATACTATACCGCAAAGGGTGTACCAAAAAACGGACTTTTGCGGCGGTTTTTTACATAAATATAATTATATAGAATTATTGTACCACACAATTTGAATTTCTGCAATACCGTTAACTCCTGCATGGTTTTTCTATGCAGGAATTTTTTTGCATTATTAATCTTTCATTTTTTTCTACGAGGGGACAAATAGTACCATTATTTATTTTGTTTATAAAACTCGGACAAATGTCCGAGCCCTTTCCCCTCAGAAAGGAAAAAAGAAATGGCAAGGATTATAAAGCAGAACAAAATCGAAGCGATTGATTATGAAGAAAATGTTCGTGTTACGAAAATGGGAAATATTATTGAGGTTCAGCAATCGTCTATTCGAGGTAAAGGCGGAAAGATAAAAAAGATTAGTAAAGATGAATACATCGACACCGAAACAGGAGAAATCAAAAAATTTAATAAGCATAACAGAACTTCCAGAAAAGACACCTATAATTCTCTTTATCAAACATTTCGCAAAGCAAAGGAAATTATAAATTCCAACTTCAAAGGGGTTAACTATACAACTTGGATAACTCTTACATACAAAGATGTGATGACCGATGTAAAGCAGTTCGACAAGGATTTTGAAACATTTATGAAACGAATCCGCAGGAAGTTTCCGAATAATAAGGTTAAATACATAACTGCATTGGAGTTCTCGGCAAGTGGCGGTTTTCATTGTCATTGTCTTTTGTATTGGGAAAACAAAGCACCGAAATTCACAGATGAAGACTTGGCATCTTTTTGGAAGAAAGGATTTTCTTATATTAAATCTCTTAAAAATATCGGGAGTATCAGAAACATTGGGGCATATTTGACATCGCACTTGACGGATATGCCGTTAGAGGAATATGAAACACTCCATTCCGAAATAGACCTTAAATCAATAAAAACGGTTAATGTAGATAACCAGATAAAACGAATCGTCAAGAATGCTCGTCTGGAATTATATCCGCCGAACTTTCGTATATTTCGACACAGTAACGGGATGGATAAAGGCGATAAGCACTATATGAAATATTCCGATGCGATGGAAATTATTGAGAATAGCAATTTGTATATTTCTTATGCCGGTTCGATGGTTATTGAGGCAGACGGTGTTACAATTTCGCAAAAATACGAATACTTTGAACCACTCGATACAGAGTGATTTATTTCATACTTATATAGGGGACAAAAAGCCCCGAAAGGAGTGAAGAAAATGAACAGACACATAAAAGTCTATTTGAGCGAAGCAGAATACAATCAATTAAAATCTATTGTGTCGGCAGAGGGAACAACAATAAGTTCTTATGCACGAAAAATTATTAGAGAAACAATGGCAAAGTCGGTTAAATGGGATGAATTTCATCCATATCCAAGCGACAGCGACATTGTATGGTTAATACCAAGAAAGGACGGTGAAGTAATATTATGAAAATTCTAAAACTTGAAGTTGGAAAAATTGCTTATGTTAAGGACATTGACGATAAGGATAGTTTGTCAGCGATGCAAAGCGAAGTTAATGGGTTGATTGCCCCAATATTTTTAGATGACGGTGCGGTTATGGTTGTAAACGACGAATGTCTAATTAACGGTTCCGAACTTAATCGTGCTGTTAAAGACGAGGACGGAAAAATCGTCGCAATCGCAGCAGGCGATTGTTTCATTTGTGGGGACAACGGAGAAGACTTTATATCTCTGACCGAAGAACAAATCGTAAAATACATGGAACAATTCAAACATCCCGAAATATTTGTAAAAATGAACGGTACGATAATGTCATTTCCAGATAAACCTATCGAACAGAGTTTTGATTTGGCGGATGAGATTCTTGATTTTTAATGAGAATGTAAGTACATTCTATTAACCCAATAACTATATGTACGATTAAAAATCATACATATATGGGCTCCTGCGGAGTGCTTTAATGCTCCGCAGGGGTGTTGATAAAACCAAGGAAAGGAGGACTTCAATGCAAAAATCAATATCCGCCCATTTAGGTTCTACATATTCATTAAAACACAATAACCGTGAAATTATGTGTGCAAATGTGGATTCTACACGAAGCAAAAACAATGATTATTTCATAATGAGTAACCATATAGGAACCGACGGTTATCGTTTTGCGACTATTGAAGAAATATACAACAAAGTCTTCGAACCCTCTTGGCGAGAGTTCCAAGCAAAGCAACGACCCTGTCGCCGTTATAATGGTACATATCTTGAATGGATAAGAGAACAGAAATTCAAAGCAAGAACAAAAGCGACAGATGTGAGGTATAAAGACAAGGCGATTAACGAGGCATACGAGGTTGTTTTTCAAATAGGTAACATCGACGATACAGGTTACGAAAATGCACCAGACGATGCCAAAATGAGCGAAAATATTATGAGAGAAGTTACCGAGCATATTCTGTCAAAACCATATATTTGTGTAATAACAGAAAAGGAGCTTAACGACCAAAATTGGAAACCGCCGGAAACGGCTTCTTTAATCGCTTTGAATTGTTGTTTGCATAAAGACGAATCCGTCTGTGGGTTGCACTTCACTTTCATACCTTGTGCAAATTCAAAACGAGGGAGTAAAAAACAGGCATTATTAAAGAAATGCTTTGAGCAATTAGGATATCCAACAGAATTCACAGAAATCATCACAGAAAAAGGCGATTTGATTCCAAAGAAGAACTCAGACGACGAAATCAGAAAAGATGCAAAAGGAAATATTATATACAAGAAAACCGTCAAGAAAAAAGGTGCATTGGATTGGTTGGATGAAATAAAGGATTTTTGTGCAGAAAAAATGAAAGAACAATACGATTGGGATAGAAAACCCGCCGTCGGAAACGGCAGAAAACATCTTGATATAGAAGATTATAAAATATATAAAGCAAAAGAGCGACAGAAAAACATTCAAACCGAAATAGACAACAATGCTGACAATCTAATCCAGAGTGCAGTTAATCTATATAACGACAAAAAGGATTTTGATAATCTCAATCGTATCGGAACATATCAACTTTGGAATAAATACAACAAAATTTCTTCTGACTTTTGGGATTGGTATAAATCCGAATCTGCAACTCTAAAAAGAAAAATCGCATCCGATAAAAACGAACACGATTATTTCAAATATAAGCAGCAATATTATAACGACCTTGCAAACAGATGCGGTTTCCTACTTGCTTTCATTATTAAATTCATCACAAAAGTTTTCTTCGGCAGTAAAATAGATTTTTATGCCGAGAGAATAAACGAACTCTTAAAAACAAGAGAAGAATTAAAGAGGATTTCAAAACAGATGTCTTCCGAAAATGCAAATATAAGAAACCTTATAAAGAACAATTCCTGTGATTTGGAATTTTTAGATAAATTAGCAAAAACAGAACAACAGATGAAGAATGAGTATATAAATAGGGATTTGGAAAGGTAAACAAATCAAACAGAAAGGGAACACATCAAGTGTCCCCTTTTTCTGTGTTTAGTATTGTAAATGTTGTCTTATAATACTTACCCTTACCAGTTGTTTCGTATTGCATAAACATCGGTCTTGAAAGGAACGACAAATGGAATTCCAAAACTTGTTCGGGGCGGACGATGATTTTCTTCGTTACTCTCGCAAAAAGTTCCTCGTTTAGTTCATCGTCTTTAAAGGTTGCATAAAATTCGATTTGTTGTTTCATTTCTTGCAAAAGTCGGATTTGCTCTTTTTGGTCGTCTGCCAATTTGAGTTTTTTGATTGTTTCCTTATGCCGCTGAATTTCTGTTTGATACTCGGCGACCTTTTTCTTATATTCTGCTTTTGAAATTGTTTCGTCTGCAAGATTGTCGGTAAGAATAGAAATGCGGTTTTCGAGTTTTTGGATTTCCTGCTCTGCCTTATGGATTGCCCTTGTATTGTTGCCGTTGTTGTTCAGTTTCTTGATATCTTCTTCGATACTCCTGCACATCTGTTTTTTAGAGTTGCGGAGCAGTTCGGACATTATATCATATAAAGCAGTTGTCAAAATCCTCTCATTCACTCTCTTACCGTTGCACCCGATTTCAACAACCTCGCCCAAATCGTTTGTGATGGTCTTTTTTGTTCCTTTTTGGTGGTTTTCAAAGCACACCCATGCTTTATACGGAGTAAACTGTTGCTTCTTTTGGAAAGAAACATAACGACTACCACAAACACCGCAGAACACCTTGCCACTTAACCAATAGCGGTTATTGTGCTTAGCTTTTACCTCGTCGCTTGTTGTGTTTTCTTCAAGTCGTTTTTGAACCTTGTTCCATAGCTCACGGTCGATAATAGCACTTTCGGGGTGATGGTCTGTAATATAGACCGACTCAGAGTCCCCTCGATTATATTTTTTTTTGTGTGTCAAGGGGTCTGGGGTGAAAGTCTTGCCCTGCAAGATATCGCCCACATACTTCTCTTGCCTCAATATTCGCAAAATGACAGTATTGCTCCAACCTTTTTTATATGTGGCAGGGATGCCCATTTTCTCTAATCGCCTTGCTATGATGTGGGTACCATCGCCATCAGCATACCAACGAAAGATATTGCGAACCGTTTCCGCTTCTTCTTCGATAATTTCAAAATACTGTTTGCCGTATTCGTTTCTCTTTATGTTGTAGGCATACATTCTTTTTCGTCCGAATATAACACCTCGTTCCATTTGTTGCAACTGCCCCCACTTTACTCTGTCGGAGGTTCGTCGGGACTCCTGCTCTGCATATAGTGCGAGTTGGTTCAATCGTTCTATGTCTTTGGGAATTTCTGTGTTAATTACATCCGCAATAAAATATACATAGACCTCTTTCGATGCGAGTTCTTTCACAATGCTCAATGTATCTAAGATATTTCTTGAAAAACGAGAAACCTCTTTGGTGATAATTAAATCAACCTCTCCTCGTTTTGCCTTATCGAGCATTTTCAAAAATTCTTCTCGCTTCTCGACAGATGTACCCGACAAACCTTCGTCTGCATAAATACCGCAGTCAATCCAATTGTCGTTCCTAGAAAACTCTCTTTCAAAATACCTTTTTTGTGCTTCAAATGAGTTTCTTTGGTCTTCTTTATCTGTTGATACTCTGCAATATGCACAGACTCTTATTTCTTTTAAGTTATCCGTTTTTAGTTTCTTGGTCGGTCGTCTTGTTTCTACAATCATAATTCTTTACTCTATCCTCAATCATCATTTTCACTTGCTCGATGCAGATAATCTGTTCTTCTTTTTTAACGAAATGCCAAAGTTCATTTGGATTGGTTATCATCGAATACTCATTCCGTTTGCTATGTTGTTTTATCTGATAGCAATTATATGCCGACAACAAAAATGATATTAAAACATCATCCCTCAAAAAAAGTTCGTATGCGGTCAATGTATCTCGTTTGCCCAAGTGTTTTTTGCAAAACCCTTGGAATTCCTGCAAAAATCGTTCTATGTTCATAGCGAAAACTCCTTTTTTCTTTTATTATATCATACACAAAACAAAACTTCAATACCAACATCAGTGAGGATGCCTATTACGTCTTTATAGGGCATAGTATAGCGCTGGCTGAGGTAGCGCATAGAAGCGCCAAGCTCACCGTCGGGGCCGCCGAATTGGCTGATTATAAGCTTTGCAAGCTTGGGGTTGGGGTTTTTTATATTAACGGGGAACTGCAGTTTCTTGTCATATATCCACATATTCCGTCCTCCTTCAGTTCTGCCACGGCCAAGGAGTATCCGTCCAGTTCCACGAGCTGCTCTTCACCTCATAGTAGGTAAGAGGCCCATATTCCTTACGAAACTCCTCTGCAAGAGCCTCACGCTTGCCCTGCATTTTTCTGTAAAACGCAAGTGCCTGTTTATTATTGGGATGTGTGTCAAGGAACAACGCCGCCTCGTGCATAGAAAAATCCGCTGCCATTATTTTTTTAAGAAGCGCCTCTCTTTTATCCATTTTTTACCTGCTTTCTGCCCAAAAAGGGCTTGTCAAGATCGGGGAACAGGGTGCCGTTTCTTAGTGCAGCCTCCTCGCTGTAAAGCTCTCCCCATTCCTGCCACGGAACGTAAGCCATAGCAAGCGCCCAATCTGCATCTTTTCTGCAAAGCATAGCTTCTGTTTCTGTCATAATTGTAACCTCCTTTGGTCTACGTTACAGTTTATGACTGTGTTCGACAAAATGACAAAGGCAAAATTATAAAAAGCTATTGTAAAGAGGGGTAAAATGTATTATAATCAGTAGAAGGACACTACTTATTAAGCAAAGATAGGCGGTTTTTTATGAACAACGGCTTTGATAATAAAAATACCCAAAGGCTGTACAGCGCTTTGGCGTCGCTTAAAACTCCTGAGGAGGCGGCTGCCTTTTTGCAGGATATATGCACCATTGCGGAGCTTACGGAAATGGCAAACCGTCTTAACGTAGCGGTTATGCTTTCCGAGGGGCAGACCTATCAGCAGATATGCGAGGCTACGGGTATGTCCACCGCTACGGTTACCAGGGTTAACCGTTGCTTGCGTTACGGCAGCGGCGGCTACAAAACCATTCTTGACAGATTGGAGAGCGGAGAATGAACACAGGCTTTTCTCTTATTGCATCTTGTTATGACCGTTTTAACTCTGCCGGATACGAGGAGTATCTGGCGTTTTTTGAATTGATGATAAAGCGCTTTTCCGATATCCCCGTTAAGGAGGTTCTTGACCTTGGCTGCGGCACGGGTAAGCTGACAAGGCTTTTGGCGGAAAAGGGCTTTGACCTTAGCGCAGTAGACGGCTCCGAGGAAATGCTTAGCGAAGCGGCTGTTAACTGTGACGGGCTTGGGGTTGCCCTCTCCTGTCAGGATATGCGTGACTTTGAGCTTTACGGTACCGTTCAGGCAAGCCTTTGCACCTACGACTGCATTAACTATTTGCTGTCGGAGCGTGACGTGGAGGATTGCTTTTCCCTTGTTAACAACTACACGGAAAAAGGCGGCATTTTTGTTTTTGACGTAAACACTCCATACAGATACGAGCACGTTTTTGGTGACAAAGCCTACGTTTACGAGGACAAGGGCAATATGCTGGTGTGGCAAAACAGCTACAATAAAAAAAGCGGATACTGCGATTTTTACCTTAGCTACTTTGAACGCCAACGAGGCGGCGCCTACCTTCGTGGTGATGACGTGCAGCGCCAGCGCAGATACTTAATACCGAGAATTAAAGCTATGCTTTGCAGGTGCGGCTTTGAGGTTTGCGCCGTTTACGGTGACACAAGCTGCGGTGAGTTTACCGAAAACAGCGAAAAAGCCTATATAGTTGCAAAAAGCGTTGGCGGCAGAGCACAGGGATAAGAAAATATTTTAGGGATAGAGGTCTTGAATATGGATAACTTAATAAGAGGCATAACCAAAGACGGCAGTGCAAGAATAATAGTTTTAAACAGCACAAATATTGTAAACAGAGCAATAGAGATACACGGCACCACGCCTACCGCTACGGCGGCACTGGGCAGGGTGCTTACGGCTACCTCCATAATGGGCAGTCTTTTGGGAGAGAAGAACGACCTGCTGACATTGCGCTTTGAGGGTGACGGTGAAGGCGGCAGCGTTGTTGCAAGCTCCGACTACACAGGCAACGTAAGGGGCTTTATTCAAAACCCTCTTGCAAACCCGCCTAAGCACCCTAACGGTAAGCTTAACGTAGCGGCAGCTATCGGCAAGGGCGTTATGTACGTCCTCCGTGACGATGCGGGCTTGCCCGAGCCTTACGTTGGTGCTGCTCCCATTGTCAGCGGCGAAATAGCCGAGGATATTACCGCCTACTACGCCCAAAGCGAGCAGGTTCCCACCGTTTGCGCCCTTGGCGTAAGAGTTGGCCGTGACCTTAAGTGCCTTTCCGCAGGCGGTGTGCTTATTCAGCTTTTGCCCTTTGCGGATGAAGAGATAATTGACAAGCTTGAGGAAAACCTTAAGGATATACCGCCCATAAGCAATCTTGTAGCAGACTACAGCCTTGAGGAAATAGCGGCAATGTACCTTAAGGGCATAGACTTTGAGCTGTTTGACAGTATGCGTGCCGACTACGTTTGCGTTTGCAGCCGAGGGAAGACAGACAAGGCCCTTATTTCTCTTGGCAAGGCGGAGCTTACCGATATGATAGACGAGGGCAAGGCGGAGCTTAGATGCCAGTTTTGTGATGCGGTATACAACTACACCGCCGAGGAACTGAAGGAGCTTTTGGATAAAGCGGAAGCCTAAGGAGGACGGGTTATGTCTTATAACGCATACGCCGTTGCAAGGGAACAGGGCGCTGACGGCGCACTGTTTACCGACGAAGTTAACCGTATGTACGTATCGGGCTTTCCCTCTACGGAGGGTGTTGCCCTTTGCACCGAGGACGGTATTGCCTTGGTGCTGGATATGCGCTACGCCGTAGCGGCAGAAAGCAGCAGCTTGGAAGGTGTAACCGTGGTTAGAAGCACGGCAGGGCTTCTTTCGGACACTAAAAGGTACGCACTGTCCAAGGGTATAAAAAAGCTGGTAGTAGAAAGCACAGCCGTTACGCTAAACGAGTTTGAGCGTCTTAAGGCTGTATTTGAAGGGGTGGAGCTTATCCCCGTGGCAAACCTTTGCGGCAAGGCAAGGCAGATAAAGACCGCCGCAGAGATAGCGTGCATAAAAAAGGCTCAGTCTGTTACCGACGCTTGCTTTAGCCATATTTTAGGCTTTATAAGGCGTGGTATGACCGAGCGTGAGATAACCGCCGAGATGGAGTATTTTATGAAAAAGCAGGGTGCAGAGGGGCTTGCCTTTGACACCATAGCCGTAAGCGGTGTGAAAAGCGCCCTTCCTCACGGGGTACCGGGGGACGAAATCCTTACGGAAAACAGCTTTTTTACTTTGGATTTCGGCGCAAGGTACGGCGGATATTGCTCCGATATGACAAGAACTGTGGTCATAGGCAAGGCAAGCGAGGAAATGCGACGTATTTACGAAACGGTAAAGGAGGCCCAGCGACTTGGCACCTTGGCTGTACGTGACGGGGTAAGCTGTAAGGCAGTGGATGCCGCTGCAAGGGACTATATAGCATCCCGTGGCTACGGAACGTACTTTACCCATTCCACAGGTCACTCCTTGGGGCTTGAGATACACGAAGCTCCTTCTTGCTCGCCAAAAAGCGAAGCTATACTTAAATCCGGTATGCTTATGACGGTAGAGCCGGGCATATACGTGGAGGGCGCCTACGGCGTACGCATAGAGGACACGGTGCTTGTTACCGACAAGGGCTGTGAGATACTTGCAAAATCTACAAAAGAACTTATAGAACTGTAAAAACACCCCCGACAACGTCGGGGGTTTGTTGTTAAACGATACCGTCTGTAAAACGGGCGTATTTCTTCGCCGATTTGCTTATACCTATCCGTCTGTAAGACAAACGGCACGCTTTTTATGTAGGGGACATTCTCGAATGTCCCGCTACGTTTCGACTTTAATCGTGTTATCCGTCAGCTCGGCTTTACTCCCTTGGCGCCGGGCGATCCGAGAATCGCCCCTACGAAGGGCCCGTTTACACGGCTTCTTCGCCGATTTACTTATACCTATCCCGTCTGTAAGACAAACGGCACGCTTTTTATGTAGGGGACATTCTTGAATGTCCCGCTACGTTTCGATTTTAATCGTGTTATCCGTCAGCTCGGCTTTGCTCCCTTAGTGAGAATCGCCCCTATAAATTAACCGCTATGTTTTGCTGTAATTGTTTTAAACTCTTTGAGAAAACCTTTCCACGCAGTCCTTTTTAAACTGCTCCCAAGTGCCGTTTGCAAGGGCTTCTCTTATTTGCTCCATAAGGTTATTGTAAAAATAAAGGTTATGGTACACGCAAAGGCGCATAGCCAAAAGCTCTCTTGCCTTAAACAAGTGGCGTATATAAGCTCTGGTATAGGTACGGCACACTGCACAGTCACAATGAGGGTCGATGGGAAGCGGGTCTTTCATAAACTTATTGTTGTTAAGGTTTAAAAGCCCGTCGTGGGTGAAAACGTTGCCGTGGCGGGCGTTTCTGGACGGCATAACGCAGTCAAAAAAGTCCACGCCTCTGTCCACTGCCTCCAAAATATTTATAGGAGTGCCCACGCCCATAAGGTAACGGGGACGGTCTGTGGGCATATGAGGCTCAACCGCTTCGATAATGCGGTACATTTCATCCGCAGACTCACCAACGGCAAGACCGCCTATGGCGTAGCCGGGCAGGTCAAGCTCACGAATGGCGTGCATATGCTCTATACGAAGGTCGTCGTAGATACCGCCTTGGTTTATACCAAACAAAAGCTGGTCACGATTTATGGTTTCCGGCAGAGAGTTAAGACGCTCCATTTCAGCTTTACAACGGTGCAGCCAACGGGTAGTTCTTTTTATGGACTTGCCTATATAGCTCTTTTCCGCCGTGGAAACGCAACACTCGTCAAAGGCCATAGCGATGGTAGAAGCTATTTTTGACTGTATCTGCATACTTTCCTCGGGCCCCATAAAAATGCGCTTGCCGTCAAAGTGAGAGGCAAAGGTAACGCCTTCTTCCTTTATGTTGCGAAGGCCCGAAAGGGAAAACACCTGAAACCCGCCGCTATCGGTAAGAACGGGCTTGTCCCAGTTGAAAAACTTGTGTATGCCGCCCATCTCGTAGATAACGTCCTCGCCGGGACGTACGTGCAAGTGGTAGGTGTTGGAAAGCTCGACCTGACATTTTATCTCCTTTAAGTCGGTAGTGGAGATACCGCCCTTAACTGCGGCGCTGGTGCCTACGTTCATAAACACGGGAGTTTGAATATCCCCGTGAACGGTGGAAAAAGTGCCAAGTCTTGCCTTGCCACAGGTCTTGTGTAAAGTAAATTTAGCCATAAAAAGCTCCTTATCTGTCAAACCATTTGTCGGCTTCACGCTTTGTAAACACCTTGGCAACGGGTCTGCCGTGGGGGCAGTATTTTATGTTGCCGTACTCAAACAAACGGTCTATTATCCATTTATTGTCCTCTTCCGTGTTGCGTCTGCCCGCCTTGACCGCCGCCTTGCAGGCTACGGTGAAGAGCGCTCGGTCAACCCTCTCGCTAAAGGGTAAAGCGCCACCGTCAAGCAAAGACTGCGCCAACTGCTCCAGCACTGCGGAAAGCTCCGTTTTTTCGCTAAGCGCCGCAGGTACGGCACGAAGAACCACGCTTTTGTCACCAAAGCTGTCTATATCAAAGCCCAAGGAATAAAGATAGTCACGGTTACTGACCAGCACATCGGCTTCCGCCTCGCTAAGCTCCGCCACTGCGCTTACAAGCAAAGCTTGGCTTTCCGCTGTGGTGCTTCGTCTCAGCCTTTCGTAAAGAATACGCTCGTGGGCGGCGTGCTTATCTATAACGTAAAACGCCTCCTCCGTTTCCGCCATTACGTAGGCGTTCCAAAGCTCGCCAACGTAGCGGTAGGGAGCGCTGTCGTCCATAACCGTCTGGGCGTTTTCAAGCCTTTGGCGGATATGTGTTTCGGCAAACAGCATAGGTGCCGAAGGTATTTCCTTCTTTTCCTCGGCGGGTGCCAAAGGCACGGTAAAGGCTAGGTCTTCCTTTTCTGCATCGCCGGGGACAAAATCCTCGGCAGAAAAAATTGCCTCGCTTTGCTTCATAGGCTCTATATCGGGCTTTACAAAGGGTGCGGGAGTGTACTTAGGCGCTGCGGGAATGTCCCCGCCTTTTACAAAAATATCCTCTTCTCCGCCCGTAAAGGCATCCGCCCTCTCAAGGGTGGTGCGTATTCCGTAGTAAACCGCCTCGTAAATCGCACGCTCCGAGGCAAATTTTATCTCCGTTTTTGCAGGGTGTACGTTAACGTCTATGGACTTAGGCGACACCTCTATAAAAAGCACCGCCGCAGGATACCTGTCGTGAGGCAGGTAGCTTTTATATGCTTCTTTAATGGCGGCAGATACGGTTTTGGATATAACGTAGCGTCCGTTAACAAAAACGCTTACCGCTGTGTTTCTTCCCCTTGCCGCTTCGGGCGTGCTTATGTAGCCGTAAACGTTAACGCCCTCGGCGCTGCCGTCCGTTTCCACAAGCCCTTTGGCAAAGCCTGCTCCAAGGGCATCGAAGTCGGATCGTAGCCATGTCGTTCTGTG
>JAZSLS010000052.1:0-10776 GCA_045535465.1 Eubacteriales bacterium | reverse complement strand
GGGATAGATGCGTCAGCCGCAGCTCCCCCGGATTTTTTTGCCCTGTTGAAAAACATTTGAAAGTCATAGCGTTTTTTACTTGCCAACTGCAATCTCATGTTTCATACTCCCACTGCCTTAATAGAAAAGGCGAAATTTATTACAAGGAGTGATGCCCATCAGTGAAAACTCAAAACAGAATGACATTGTAACAGAAATTTTGGATGCAGCGTTTGACAAGCCCTGGGCGGTGTATTCCCCGGAGGAATTTAAACATCAGCTTGCCGAAACACAAGCCGAGGTCAAAAAACTGACACCCGATGAAGAAAAGACGAAGATGAACAAGCGAATGAATCTGCGGGTGCAGGCAACTGCACTTTACAGAAAGGATCGACACAAAAGCAAGGCGACACGCAAACGGTATTTTCAAGCCTTCTACTATGCCTGCGATTATCTTGCCGATACCTGTAATCTGCAAAAGGTGTCCAACATTACACCGACGCATTTCCGCAAGGTGGTGGAGTATTGGAAGTCATACAAAGCACCGAGTACCATTCAAACCGAACTTTCCGGTTTTCGTAAATACTGCAAATATGCAGGTTGTAAACACAAAATGCCTGAAAACAAAGAAATGAAGCTTCCAAAGCGTGAACCCAAAAAGTACAACCGTAGTTGGCTACTCACCGAGTATCAGAAAGCAAGAGAGCTTGCCTACTTTATGCGTAGATATGATGTGCGTGACGGATTGGATTTGGGATGGCACTTGGGACTTCGTATAATCGAAGCCTGTCAGCTCAAGTTGGGTGATGTGAAGAAGGCACTTGGATGGGGTGGCCCCGACATTAAGGGCAAGGGCGGTCAGGTGCGTTTTGTAAAGATCGAGACCGAGGAACAGTTAGAATTGCTTAAACGCTTGTATCGTGAAGCCAAGTCGAAGGGACTTACGGACAATGATTTTATTATCAGTAAGTCGATTTATAAAGGACCGCTTATGGAGAAGAAGTCTATTGAAAACTGGATCTACATTCACCGTAAAGAATTTACCGATCCCGACCGTCAGAAGAAGGTCAATCCCGGTAAAAAGCCCCGTATTGATAAGCTTGTATTTCACGGACTTCGTCATAGCTATAATCAGAATCGTGAAAAGTGGTTGGAGGGCGATCCGAGAAAACGCCAGAAGCTTAGTCAAGGTTTGGGACACCGCCGCTTAGGGGTGAATGATATTTATAGAGAATGAGGAGGAGATAAGTGGGCAAAGAGGTTAAGATCATTCTTAAATCCCACATACCTGAAGATGAAATTGAAGCATTAGCAAAATGCTTCCTGCCGGACATAATAGACTTCTTTGAATCTGAAGAAGGCAGAAAAGAGTTTGAACAGTGGAAAAGAGAGCAAAGCGAAAATAAAATAACACAATAATGTGATTCGCGAAAATTACAAGCCCTTTTATAGAAGGGGGTGATTTTCGTGAAAGAGCTTATTAAAGTCAGATGTAAAAATCTGAACATCAGAGCCGATGAAGAGTATCTGTACTGTGAATCAAAAGACGAGTGCGAATTCAAAATATCTATTGAATTGATACTTGACATCGTAAGATGTATTTATAACAGAGTACAAGAGCATAAGTAAATCGGGTAAAAAGATAGCCTCGCTAATGGTGAAAACCAAAAGCGAGGCTTTTTCTTTTGTAAACAACATCAAGCAGTCTCATTGAGATAAACAACAAACCCGAACGTTTCACCGAATGGTAAAAGGTTCGGGTTTGAATGCTTTGGCAAGAAACTACAAAAAGATATATTGGCATTTTTTGTGTTATGACTCAAACTCTCAATGCCTAAAATGGATTTTGCAAAAAGAAGCAGTTAATAATTCGGGTTGGAGTAATATTTATCAGGTCTTAACTGTATCTGTTCGTTTCATTGTTAAAGCCTCTAACAAATACAATTCATGGGCAATGGAAAGCAAATTGAAATCACTTTGAATATTAGACAGATAAAGTTCCATTGCGTAATTTGTTATATACTCTCCGTGATTTGTGATTTCTTTTTCTGGAAAGCAAATGCCATCCTTAAACTTATCGTAAATTTCCTGCTTTTGAATTTCTGTTAAAGTAGAACTGTTTTTTGTGGCTGCAATTACAAAATTCACAACCAATGTAGTAGCCATAGAAATGGCAACTAACTCATTCGCAATAAAATAATTGTTTGGTTTTGTTATAGAAGGCTTACTAAATCTTAATGGTTTAACATTACATATAGCAACCATGTAGCATGCCGCCACTTTATGCCGGTCTAAAATTTTTGATGAATCCTGCATATACTGATTTTTTAATTTTGCATTTAAAAAAATATATTGCTTCCAAATTTCATCTTTCGATGTTGGTGAAACATAGATATATGGTTCGAACTTTCTCGCATATCGCTCTATTTCGGGTAGAATCAATTTATCCCAAATTGTATCATAACTTTCATTATCTAATCCAGAGATCATTCCACAAACATCTCCTTGCTTATTAAACTGTCAAAAGTGTGACCTGGATAAGTCTGTAAATTGGATACGGCATCCCCGATGGACACATCCGTATTGTGTATCATGCTTGTAAATATAACATCCGTCAAAAGTTTTTTTGATACTTCACGCTTTTGTTTTTTTGAAATAAATAAAGTTATGACGGAAGTTATAATAACAATTGCAACCAATCCAATTATTGTTCCAATAAATATATCCATAATATGCAAATCTCCCTTTTAAATTTGAGAATTATAAATAGCGGTTCCTATCAACTTAGATCGAATGGTCATAATAGAGAACTCAACAAGCGTTCGAATCAAACACGACCAAACACATACCATTAAGAAAATATCGACTATTTGTGCAACACTGATCTTGGTTATGGTATCCAAAAAAGTAGGAATCATACAAGAGAATGAAATGGCACAAGCGAATAAACTTATAACTGTGTTTATGGAATCCCATATTATAAAAAACAAGCGGATCTTTTTTCGAGAATCAAAAAGCAAATCAAGCATAATGCCCATTTGGAAAATAAAAACTGTCCGATAAAAATTTATATCCACCTGATCAACTAAGGGAATCATTAATATTCCAGCTACAATTGAGAATATCAATTTGATTCCTTCTTTTTTTAAATCATAACTCATACTGTTTTCCTCGAATATACATTTCTACAATATGGCAAAATAATTTTAATTCAATAAAAATTGCGGCTAACTCTTTATCATTAACTGTAAATCACATTCAACCGTCATTATGATATCAGATATTTCGACTTTTGTCAACAATTTGTATTGCGAGTATATAAATAGATTGTATGAGTTATTTATTTTTTGTTTTTAATATTATTATATCGCGACTTTAATATAATGTCAATGCAAAAATGATAATAAAAGGAATTTTGTTTAGATTGGAAATAATCCGTTGTTGTTATTTTTGGGGGGAGTTCGGATAAGAATTTTTATGCTGAAAATAATATTTATCTTTTTGAGGAGAATAATATACCCAAAATCAGATTTCCTTCATTAACGGCAGCTTTATTTTTTCTCTTTTTTCTATAGTTCTTCCAGCAAACAAACCAATAATAAATGTTACAACAGGAATTCCTACAGCCCTTAGGCATACCGAATAGCGTCTATGAATTCTTGCCTGAAAGCATTCCATGTATGATCTTTCAAACATTTAACCGAAAGATAATTCTTTTCAAGTTCTTCGATAAGAAACTTCAATCGATTGTTCAAAAGATTATTTTCGTAGGATACAGTTTTTATTCCGTGAGCGTATGCTAATTTTTCCGCTTCTTCTTGAAAACCATTAGCTGAGAAATAGACACCTATTTCGATTTTTCTTGGATAAAAGTCCTGAGGATTTACTCCATCGGCAACAAAATAGTTCTCTTGAATATCTTTTATAACACCGATGTATTCACGAATGTGCTCTTTTGATAAGTGTGTTTTATAAAACTTTACTTCTCCTAAAAGGCGCAGAGGATACGAAAATGGAATCAGCTTGTTATAATCGCAGGGACAATCAATCTGATGCCAGCAACCACGACCTTTAAACTCTATGAATCCTGGACGGAGTTCTCTTACTCTATCATTTGGTTCAGATGCAACATTAACAGTGGAAAATTGATTTTTGCGGAGAAGTTCCATAATAACAATCTCAAAACTATAACCTCTCAATCTTCTTCTATCAAGACCATATTCGCACTCCATTATGTCACTCCTTGCTTTGATGCACTTTTATGTAGAATATTGTAAAATAATTATACCACAATCCTTCTGATAATGCAACAGCGGTACGAATTTCCACTCGTACCGCCTTACTTTCTTTAACTACGCAGTTTCATTGAGAAAAACAACAAACCCGAACGTTTCACCGATTGGTAAAAGGTTCGGGTTTGAATGCTTTGGTGCGGATGACAGGACTTGAACCTGCAAGCACGAGGCACTGGTTTCTAAGACCAGCATGTCTGCCAATTCCATCACATCCGCATTTTTGCGTTGCCGCAGAAAGAACCCCAGTCGGCTTGATGTTAATTCAAACTAACCGGGGAACAAAGAAAGGGAAAATGAAAAAACTCACAATCTCACGCAAGTATTATAGCATTTTTTTATTTGCTTGTCAATAGCTTTTCGTGCATTTGCATTTCAAGCCATAACATTGGTTAAACGATGAATTGCACGCGCCCCTATAAGGGGTTGCCTCTTGAAGCTACAATAAAACTGCGAGACTTCCCAACAAAGGAAGTCTCGCAATGGATACGCTTTTGCCTTATTTGTTTTCAAAATCCTTAAGCACGGGGAGAAGATTTTCACGCTCTTCGGAGAAGTAGTTTTGATACTTGCCGGAGCTGGTAAACATATTGGTGTAGCTGTAGAAGATGAAGCCATCGTTCTTATCCATAGTCTGGAGGAACTCAAGCTGGCGCTTAGTAACGTCCTTCTTTTCTTCGTACTCGCCAAATTCGCCAACGGAGATGGGAGGCTTAGCACGGTAGATACCTATACCGATAACAAGCTTAACTGCGTCGGTGGTGCAAAGGTCTTCCCAAGCCTGACAGCAAATGTCAAACTTCTGAGGGTCTTGAGGATGTTCAAAGCCCCAATAAACCTGAGGTGCTATGTAATCACAGAAGCCGGGAGTGGAACACCACTTACGAACGTTAGCGTAAAGGCTGTTAAGGTTGTTGGTAATGCTGCCTGCAGGAGAAATACCAAAGGGAAGGTCCTCGTCAACAGATTTAACTGCCTGATACATCTTTCTTACAAGGCCGTCAACCATCTCAAGTCTGTATTCTCTCTGAGAGCTGTAATCATCGGCAACAGTAGTATAATGCTCCATATCGAAGGTGGTTGCTATGGTAGGATAGAAGTAGTCATCTATGTGGATAGCATCTACGTTGTATCTGCTTGCAAGCTCGGTTATACCGTCGCAAACCAACTGGCGGCTTTCGTCGTAGCCGGGAACGAGATAGCAAACACCGTTGTCAACGGAAATGTAAGGTGCGCCTTCCTTGTACCACTGAGCTATGCGATACTTTTCATCAACCTGTGTAATAGTGCTGGTGCTCATAAGACGCATAGGGTTGATCCAAGCGTGGAAGGAAAGGTCATACTCGTGAGCAACCTGAACGAAAATCTTAAGAGGGTCATATCTAAACTGACCGTTGTAGCTACCAACAACGTACTTGGAGGGGGGATAAACGTCGGAAGGATAGAAGCTGTCGCCATCGGGACGAAGCTGAACTATAATGGTGTTAAAGCCTGCATCTGCAATGCCCTTAACTATACGGGTAACTGCAGACTTGAAAGCCTTTTCGTTAGCAGCCTTGTAGAGGGTGGTGTCGTACTGAGATATCCAGATACCCTTCATAGTATCATAATTAAGAGGCTTATACGTAGGGTCTCTCTGAGGGTTACCGTCTGCATCGGTGTCGGTGTATACGGGCTTGGAGGATTCGTCGGCGGAGGCGTCGGCGCTGTCAGCAGAAGCATCAGCACTTGCATCTGCAGAAGCAAGAGCGTCAGTTGCGTCCTGAGATTTGTCGTCGCCGCTGTCCTTGCCGCAAGCAACCACGCCGAGAAGGCAGGTCATAGCAAGAAGCAACGCCAAAAAGGCTTTAAAGTTGAATTTCATTGTTCTTTTTCCTTTCTTTATATCTGAGGTTCCTTTTTGAGCATAGGCAAGAACTTGCTCTGCTCCTGAGCGATAGCGGGGTTATATTCACCTGTGATAATGTTATACATAGACTCATAGCTGAACATTATAAAGCCTGTTGCGGCATCACAGTTGTAAACAAAGCTAAGCTCACGAAGGATATTGTCCTTACGCTTGTACCAGTCGGGGTCGGACGTGGAAGGCTCGGGGTTAACCGCTCTGTAAAGACCGATACCAACAATAAGTCTTACGCTGTCTGTAGTAACCATATTTGCCCAATTGGTGGTGCAAATATTAAATCTTGCCTGATTCCAGCTATGAGAGAAGCTCCAATATACCTGAGGAGCAATATAGTCCACGTAACCGGGAGTAGAGCACCAGGTCTTAACGTCTGCACAGAGATAACCGGTCTGGTTATTGTCGATGTTGCCTGCAGGAGAGATACCGAAAAGCAGGTCGGGGTTGTAAGCGTGAATTTCGTCAAAAAGCTTTTTAACAAGGGTGTTAACGTTCTGACGTCTCCACGCCTTACGGGTTTCAAGGTCAGCGGGATTAGCACCGTCGCTAAGAGCATCGTATGCTATCTGGTCAAAGGCAAGGTCGTCTGCCTCGTCGGCAATGCTTATGTAAAAATAGTCGTCCATATGGATGCCCGCAATATCATAGTTCTTGCAAAGCTCCAAAGCGCCGTCTATAACAAGCTGCTGCACTTCCTCGTAAGCGGGGTTGCAGTAGTATCTGCCATCGGGGCCCTGAATAACGTAGTCGCCATTCTTTTCCTTATACCACTTGCCGATACGGTAGGTCTCGGGCACAGAAGCCATCTGACCTGCCATAAGCAAACGGTAGGGGTTAATCCAAGCGTGAAGAGAAATTTTGTATTCCTTTGCTATTTCGCAGAATATCTTAAGAGGGTCGTAATCAAAGGTGTCGGTATAGCTGTCCACAACGTAGGTGGTGGGTGGGCTTACCTCGGAAGGATAAAAGCTGTCACCGTGGCCTCGAACCTGAAGGAAAAGGGTGTTGTAGCCGTCACGGGTAAGGTTTTCAAAAACCTTTTCTACCTTCTTGCGGAAATCAGCCTCGGCACGCTGTGCGCCGCCGGTCTTAAAAAGGCCGTCGTTGGTGTACTGATAAAGCCAAGCGGCTTTCATATACTTGTAGTTTAGGGGGTCGCTGGTAAGAACGGGGTCGTAAGTCATCTCGTCCTCCTTACTGCTTTCTTCAGCGCTTTGGTCTTTGGAAGCCTCGCCGCTTTCGTCGGCGGTGATGTCGCCGCTGTTGGTCATTGCGTTGGTTGCATCGTCCGATTTGCCGTCCTCGTCCTTGCCGCCGCAAGCCGCAACGGATGCCAGCATACAAAGGGCAAGAAGCAACGCAAGTATAGCCTTAAACTTAGTCATAAAACGCTCCTTTCACGGTTTACCATTCTGCCACGAGAGGCATCATAGCGTTAAGTTCCGTAGTGAAATAGGAATTGGAAGAATTATAGGTGGATGAATAAACGCTGCCGTAGAGGGATTCGTACTTAAACATTATAAAGCCGCTAACGTCTTTATGAGTTTTTGTAAAGTTAAGCATACGAGCCATATTGTCTTTACGAGAGTACCAATCGGGGTCGCTTGACGTGTTCTCGCCTATTCTGTAAGGTGCCATACCTATAACAAGGTCAACCTGGTCGCAGGTAACAAGCTTTGCCCAGTTGTTGGTACAAATGTCAAACCTTGCCTGATCCCAACTGTGAGAGAAGCTCCAGTATACCTGAGGTGCAACGTAATCAATATAACCGGGGGTTGAGCACCAGGTTTTGATATCTGCACAGAGATAACCGTTTTGGTTATTGTCTATATTGCCTGCAGGGGAGATACCAAACTTAATTCTGTCGTCGTACTGCTTAATCTCGGCATATATCTGAGCAAGAAGCTTATTTACGTTGTCACGACGCCACCTCTTACGAACGTCAAGAGAGCTGGAGCTGCCATAGGAGGTACCGAGAGCGTTAAACGCCTTCTGGTCGAATGCGAGGTTGGTGGAAAGCTCATCATCGGGAACGATATAGAAATAGTCGTCAAAGTGGATACCGTCTATGTCGTAGTTGCGGCAAATTTCCATACAACCGTCGGTAACAAGCTGGCGGGTTTCGGGGTAAGCGGGGTTAAGATAGTACATACTGCCGTAGCTTACTATGTAGTCACCTCTGGTAGTGGTGTTTTGATACCACTGACCAAGCTTGTACTTGGTGGAAACGTTCTTAATGCCGCTGGTGCTCATAAGACGCATAGGGTTAAGCCAAGCGTGAACGGAAATGCCCTTTTCGTGAGCTATCTCAATAAATATTTCAAGAGGGTCATAGGTGAAAGAGCCGTTATAGCTGCTGCCGCTTGCCGCATAAGGGGAAGGCGGATACAGCTCGGAGGGATACAAAGAGTCACCATTAGGACGCATCTGAAGGAAAACGGTGTTAAAGCCGTCACGGCTCATATTGTTAATAATAGTCTGTACGTATCCACGGTAAGAGCTTTCGGCACGAGGGCTGCTGTTGGACTTGAAAAGGCTGGTGCCGGTAATGTACTGATAAAGCCAAATGCCCTTCATACGGTCATAGTTTATCGGAATGTAGCTGCCGTCAGAGGTAACGGTAAAGCTAATGGTTGCGCCTTCACCTGCGGTGGTGCCTGCCTTAACCTTCTGATAAGCTACTGCGCCTGCGGTACCGTTGGTGGTGTAACGAACCACGGGAACAAGGCCCGCTGCGCTTATTGCCGCCTTAGCTTCCTTTTCGGTCATACCCTTTACGTTGGGAACCTTAACGGTAGAGGGTGCGCTCTGCACGAAAAGAGCTATTTCCTTGGAATGCTTAAGACCAAGGTAGTCAGCAGTGGAAATAATACCGTCGCCCGTAAGCTCAGCAAGTATCATATTATGGTCGGTGGCGCTTTCGGTATTCTGAAGAATAGCCTTTGCTATATCAGCGTCGCCGGCGTCTGCTTCGCCGTCGCCGTTTGTATCACCGTTAATAACAAGGGTAACGGTGTTGCCGCCAACGGTAAGGGTATAGCCCGTTGCAACGCTGTCGCTTACGGAAAGAGTCTTACCGGAAGCATTTTTAACAACAATGTCCTCACCGTAGTAATAAACAAACTCACCCACGGTGGTATAAAGCTCAACGCCCTTAAGATAAGTGCCGTCAAGCGTGAAGGGGCTGTTTGAAGGAACGGTAAAGCCTGCGGCAGTGGCCTTAGTGCCCGATTCCTTAGGAAAAACGCAAGCACCTGCAAGCAAGACCGTGCACAGCATAAAAGAAAGTATGCGTGTCGTCAATTTGATATTCATATCAAAGCTCCATCCTTTTTTAGAAAATAATGCCTTAACGCTACGTGTCCTTGTGACACAAGCAGTTTGTATCAGTTACATTATACCAAATAACTTTCAGCTTGTAAAGAGTTTTTATTTATTTTGGTCACTAAAAAACGTTTTTCCCAGCATAGAGAAAAACCTATGTATAATAAGTGGTGTGCAGTGGCAATAACTGCCGTACTAATAAAAAATTTGGAGGAAACAAAAATGAAAAAACTTGTTTGTATGCTTCTTGCCGTTGGTTTGCTGGCGTCCCTTGCCTCTTGCGGCGGTACAGAGGACAAAAAAGGCGAAAACAGCACCGAATTAAGCTCTGCCGCTTCCGAAGTAAGCGCCGAGAGCAAGGAAGAGGAGTCTTCCGCCACAGAGGTTAACCTTGCCGACCTTTTTGAGTGGCAGAACGTTGACGGTGGTATTGAGATAACCAAGTACAAGGGCAGTGACACCGTTGTGGTTACCCCCGACATTATCGAAAACAAAAAGGTTGTTTCTCTCGGCAACACCTTTGAAGGCAACGTAGTTATTGAAAGCCTTACTATTTCCAAGTACGTTACAAAGGTTGATTTGACCGAATGTGACGCTTTGAAGAAGGTTTATTGGAACGCAGAAGCCTTGCCCAAAGACAATCACCGTTGTGTCGTAATATTGCCCGAAAGCTTGGAAGAGCTTTATATGCCTTGCGTTAAAAACTTTTACTTTGCAGCCGTTGAAGAAAACGCTCCCAACCTTAAGGTGCTTGATATATCCTCTTGTACAGCAATACCTACCCATAAAAGCGGCAGCCTTACAAGCGTAAAGCTTGCTGCAGGCGGCGCTACTCACGCCTTTTATATGGTTGGCAGCTTGTACGGTTTGTCTACGGAAGGCAAATACGTTACTAACGGCAGTGATGCGGTCAGCACCGATTCCAAATGGGTAGAGCTTACCGACGAAAACAGAGCCGCTCTATACGCCGAGGTATTAGGCAGCAATTGCACTGTAAGCTTTGCAGAATAATTTAATAGCAATAATGCCTCTCGTGGTGTAACGAGAGGCATCAGTCTGTAGACAAAGTCTACAGACTGATGCAGAGTGAGAGAAACGAAGCTATTTTTCACGAAAAACGAGTGTCGGCGTAGTGATCTACGACAGCGAAGTTTTTCGTGAAAGTGCCCTGAATATAACAAAATATAACTATTCATAACAAAAACGCCTCCCGTTACATTACGAGAGGCTTTTTTGACTTTTTGGTTCTTTTTTCTCAGGGCACGTAAAGAGCAAGTT
>JAZSLS010000031.1:0-9340 GCA_045535465.1 Eubacteriales bacterium | reverse complement strand
AGTAATTTTTGATGTGTAAAATATACCTTTTGGCTTTACAACCCCTGTTTTTGGCGTAAAAATATACCTTTTGACCTTATGACCCATGTGGAGCGTCTGGTTTGTCTCATCCGAAGATGAGCCAAAACCGGCTTAAAATTGGTGAATTCGAGCCTTTTTGATTGGTTAGAGGAGAAATTTTCGAAAAAATCGGTGTTCAAAATCAAAAAATGCCCTAATTTTGCATTGGGACAAATGTGAGTTTTGAGCAATACTCGAAAGTTCAATTTACATCAGTACGGTATAACATATTGAAGAAGAAAGGAGTTACTATGTACGATATTCAAAGCAGATGGAAGTTTGAAGACGACGTTTTGAGATACTATGGTTTGAGGAATCAGCCCAATATGTTCAAAAATGCTGTTAAACTTACCAAGAAGCAAAAAACTATCGTTGAAAAGCTCCCCTGTGATTTGACAGATGACGAAATTAGCATATTGAAAAATCTCATTGGTGCACAGATTGTGAAATTCGAAAGTAAGAGAGTAATTCCTTCTAATTTGGACGAAGCAAGATTTTGCACAACTTGTATAGCAAACGATTTTATGATTCCGGGTATCGAATTTGATGCAGAGGGCAAATGTCCGATCTGTCAATCCGCAGAAAAGACAAAAAATCTGAAAAGCATCCTTCCAATCATGAATACATTCCCAAGAGCAAAGAAGTCGCGCTTTGACGTTGCCGTGTTTTATACGGGAGGCAAGGATTCTACATACTTACTGTATTATTTGTCAAAAGTGTTAAATCTTCGCGTTTTGGCGCTTACTTGGGAAATTCCCTATATGTCCGAATGCGCAAAGAAAAGCATTGAAAATGCCAAACAATTGCTTGATTCGGTTGAATTTATCAGCCGAAAAATTTCAAATGACGATTTAAGGAAAACATATAAAAAACTGTACTCTTTGAGCGAAAATACCTGTGCCTGTCCCTCTCTTGCGTATATGTTGTTTTATCCCGAGCTTGTTGCAAACAAAGTACCATATTTCGTTGCGGGAAACGAGCCCGCACAGTTGCTCGGCTTATATTTCAATCATATGGCACCTCAAATTGCTTACACGTTTCCGAAAAACAAATTCCTGAATTTCTTCCTGAACTGCGGTCGAATTTTAACACTTCATCCACCGTTGAGAAAGGGGCAATTCCATACCCTTGCCACGATGAAGCAGCTCGCATACGGCGATAGTAAGATTAAGAATTTGGCAGGATATTCCAACCAACTCGTCTATAACATCTGCGAAGCCATCAAGGAAGTTCCCAATATCCTAAATCCTTTAAAAAGAGCGATCCGTTCGTCCTCTTGGTCGGGCAATATTCCCGCATTTGTGCAAGTGGATTTTGATAAAATATGCGGTGGCGTTTATGAGTGGAGAAAAATAAAGGATACTATCATCCGAGAGTGCGGTTGGGTTGCGCCCGAGGAAGTTGATAAAGGCTTACATACAAGCTGTAAAATTGAAAAATGCAAGGAGCATTCGCAATTTGCAAGATTTTATCATATGAGAAGTACGATGATTCCATTCAGCGCACTTGAGATTGCGATCGCCAGCCGAAGCAATAATTTGTCGAGAGAGGATGCATTGGCGGAGTTAAAAGCCTCGCTTGGCTTTTCGCTTGATGAAATACCCGAGTGCGCAATCATGCGGGAGTACATAAAGCAATGAACGCAGTCGTCTTTTATTCAAATACAGGGCAGAGCAAGGCAATCGCGGCGTACTTTGCAAATCAATTAGGATATCCGCTTGCAGATATGGAAACAAAATGTGCGGAGCATTATCAAAATCTCGTTCTTGTATTTCCTGTGCACTGTCAAAATATTCCCGATATTGTAAAGAATTTTTTAAAGAATATATCGGTTGAAAATCTAACGGTTGTCGCTACCTACGGAAAAATGTGCTGTGGGAATGTGTTATATGAAATTCAAAGAAGCTATCAAAAGAATATTGTTGCAGGAGCGTATATCCCTACAAAGCACTCCTACATAGACAATGATGATGTTTTCTGTGATTTTGATAAATTAAAGCCCATCGTTGAAAAAATCAAAGAGCCTTCATATATTCAACTCCCAAAGCTCTATAAAAATCCTTTGGCTGATATTTTCCCCAAACTAAGAAGCAGACTTGGGATCACGATACAAAAAAGTGTAGATTGCAATGGCTGTAATCTTTGTGCTGAGCGTTGCTCCTTTGGAGCGATAAAACTAGGCAAAACAAACAGTAATTGTATTCGATGCCTAAGGTGTGTTGAAGCCTGTCCGCGCCAAGCCTTAAAAAGCAAGTTGGGATTGCCGTTAAAGCTATATTTACGCAAGAAAAAAACAAATGAAGTAATCATTTATACTTGAATGATATGTTTCCGAAAATTGCAAAAAAATCAGGGACAAATGTTACTTTTCACCTATGGTTTGAGGACTTTTTGGCTTTACAACCCCCGTTTTGGGCATAAAAATTTACCTTTTGACCTTATGACCCACGTTGAAAGTGTGGTGTGTCTCACACACACTTTCAACAACTAAGTTTGTCCTTGCGGGCAAGTGAAGTTGCAAACGGAACTAAAAAGTTTGTTTTACAGCAGTGCAGTATAACCTATCAAAGAAAAAGGAGAGAGAGTAATGACTTATTATTTCCCGTTTGGACAAGAGCTGCATCCTTTGGTGCAAGAAGACAGAACCCCAAAAAAAGTATTTGTGCTTGGAGTATATGCAAGTGCCGTACACGCAAGGTGGAGGAAAGACGGTAAGATTATTTGTCGGGCACTTGCGGTAGCTAGCGAGCCGGAGATTTTTTGGGGCGGGGATGAAGGCAAGGCGAGAGAGATTATTGAAGGGATAAGCATCCCAAAGGAGCTCGGACACCTTGAACCTGCGGGCAAGCAGCTTAACGGTCCCTCTGCAAAAGTTTTGGACGATAACATTCTCAAGCCGCTGGGCTACTCTCGCCCGGATGCGTGGCTCTGTGATTGTCTTCCCGAAACTCGTTTAAATCCAAGTCAGGTTAAGGCTCTCAAAGACAAATACAATCCTTTAATCGAAGAATACCACTTAAACCCCGTGACGATTCCGCTTCGTCCATCCGTTTTTTGCGATAAGGCAAGAAGCCTTGAAATTACCGATGAGCTTATGCAGTCCGAAGCGGAACTGCTAGTATTGCTTGGAGATATTCCGATTGCACAGTATCTTAAAAAGGTAGCAGACGTTCCGTACTCGACACTTGGCGAATATGTGGAGATGTATGGCTACGGCACAAAGACCGAGGTCGTTATAAACGGAAAGACGCTTAAGGTGCTGCCGCTTGCACATCCAAGACAGATTGGAGCCTTGGGAGCCCATAGTGAAAAGTGGTTTTTGGCACACAAAGAATGGGAAAAAGCGAGACTTTAAGGTATTAAACCCTCCGTTTTCAGACAATTTTGAGACCTTTTTGGCTTATGCCCCATTTTGAAAGCGTGGTTTAACAAGGAGAATGCAAAAATGGAGATAAAGAAAATATCCGGTGATTTTACGGTGTGTAAGGTTGCCGATTTTTCCGGGGTTAATTTGGATGCGAAATACTGTTTTACGGGGAAGACCGAGGGGGAAAGCTCCCTTGTTTGCCTTGCCGAGGATGTACCGAAAAACACCACCCACAGGGAAGACGGGTGGAGAGCTTTTCGTATAGAAGGCGCCCTTGATTTTTCGTTGATAGGCGTGCTTGCGGAAATTTCTGCCATACTTGCCGAAGCAAAGATACCCCTTCTTGCCCTTTCTACCTTTGATACGGATTATTTTTTTGTAAAGAAAGATGACGAAATGAAGGCTCTAAACCGTCTTAGCGAAAAGGGTTACAAAATACTTACGAGCAGCCCCTACAAGCTTAGGAAATAAGAATCAACAAAACCAAAATGCCTCTCGTTGTGTAACGGGAGGCTTTTTTATTAAAAAGTTTTATTTTATTATATTCAAGGCACTTTCACGAAAAAACTTCGCTGCCGTAGGTCACTACGCCGACACGTTTATCTCGCTCTGCCTCACTCTATAACAGTAACTATGCCCTTAACCTCTGCCACCTTTAAGCGCACATCCGCCGCAAAAGTCTCGCCTGCTATAGTAATGCCGTACTCCCTTAGCTTTTCACTGCTTGCCTCGTAGGCAAGACGGGGAGTGTTATTGGTTTCGCTAAGGTGCGCAAGAACTATGCTTTCCGTGCCGCAACGAGCAAGTACAGGTGCAAGACAAGCGCAGGAGCTGTTAGAAAGATGCCCCTTTTTGCCCATTATGCGCTGTTTTAACGCTGCGTTGTAAGGGCCGTACTTAAGCATATCAAGGTCGTGGTTAGACTCAATAACCACAGCGTTGCAACCAAAGACCGCATCCTGCACCTCGTCGCTGATATGGCCTATATCCGTAGCATAGCCCAAAACCGTTTCCCCCGCCTCTATCCTGTAACAAAAGGAGCGCACGCTGTCGTGGGGGGTGGGATACACACTTATGCCAATATCGCCGATGCTTATACGGTCGCCTGCCTCCGTTTCCGAAAGAAAAGGCTCTGCCTCGGGATTTTTTATGCCTATGTAGCTCATACACTTTTCCGAAGTGTAAATGGGGATGCTGTATTTTTTGGAAATAGTCTGCAAGCCCTTAACGTGGTCATAATGCTCGTGGCTAACCAAAATACCCTTTATATCCGAAAGGCACGTACCCAGCGAAAGAAGGGCGTCGTTTATAGCCTTGGCGGAAGCACCTGCATCAATAAGCAGCCTATCCTTGCCGTACTCCACGTAGGCGCAGTTACCCGAGGAGGACGAAAAAAGAGTGTATGCCTTTAGCCTTTTTTCCATATTACAGCTTGCAAACCCCCGTTTGTCTTATCACAACGGGTATGATACAGTTAGCGCCAAAAAGCTCTCTCATTGCTTTTTTAAAGTCTTCACGCTTATCGGGCTTTACGGCGCAAAGCATAGCGCCTCCAAAGCCACCACCGTGGATACGCACTGCGGCAGCAATATCCTTTAACGCAGCAGTACCCTCCACAGCACGTTGGTGTACGTTTCCAAGGTTGGAACGGGAGGATATACCCGAACCGTTAATGGCGTAAAGAGCAAGGTCAACCTTACCTGTAGTCATATATCTAACAAAAAAGTCTACACGCTTGTTCTCGTCAAAAAAGTGCAACGCACGGCGGTAAACACGCTCACCCAAGCGTTTTTTTAGAACCTCGCCGCGCTCCTTAAACTCCTCCGGCGGTACCTGCCCCAGCATATTGCAGCCAAAAAACTTTGCCGCAGATGCCATATCCTCGGTAATTAGAGCGTAAAGGGCAGTTTTTTCCTTGTGAGTTTCACCCGTGCCTACAAGATACAGCTCGTAGGGGGCGAAATTAAGCTCCACCTTTTTTACTATTGGAATAAGAGTATTAAAGCTTATGTAGCTTGCGCCACCGCCTGTTATCGCTATTTGGTCAAGCGTGCCGCACGCTTTACCGTAGCAGCTTCTTTCTATCTCGGCTGCAATGAGGGCAAGGCGCATAGCGTCTGCCTTTGTCCTTCCGTGGAAGGTATCGGCAACCTTAGCGCAAAGAAGAGCGTAAGCCGCAGAGGATGCCATACCCAGACCAAGAGGAATACGGCTGTTGGTAACACCCACAAAGCCTCCGCCAAAACGCTCTGCCGTTGCTCTTGCAAAAGCGGCGGGAGTGCCCTTTTCCTCGGGGTGGCTTTCCGCACCGTCAAGGCTTATGTCAACGTTAGCCTCACCAAAAAGGGCAACACGCCCATCGGACGGAGCGCAAAGCGCCATTATGTCCTCTTTGATGGTAGCGGCAACCGCTCTGCCGCCTGCGTGGTCGGTGTGGTTGCCTACTATCTCTACCCTGCCGGGTGAAGAAAACAGCTCTAAGCCGTCCATATCGCCAAAGCGTGCTTCAAAAGCATCCGCCAACGCAAAAGCACGTGCTTTTGCCATTTCGGTATCGTTATATAATTCTGTAAAACGTCGGTCGTAGCCACCGTTTGTTATAGTTTCTCTAAGAGCTTTAAGGTTCATAGCATCCTCCTTGCAATGCGTACTGCCGCCGCAAACAAATCGTCCTCGCATCTTGCCTTTATCTCTTCCATACTAAGTCCTTCAGGCGCCGCCTGCTCCACGCAGAAAAAGCCTGCCTCCTCGGCTTCTTTTTCCGTAAGACGCACTTTGCCGCCGATTATTGCCACCTTTTTGCCCTTTGCTCTGGCAGCAATAGCCGTAGGAAGCTTGCCGTAAAGGCTTTGGCTGTCAAACGAGCCCTCGCCTGTAATTATAAGGTCGGCATCACTTGCGTGGCTTTCAAAATCGCAAGCGTCAAGAAGAAGATCAGCACCGGGCGCAAGCGTTGCGTTTAAGAACACCCAAAGCCCACCGCCAAGTCCTCCTGCCGCACCGCCGCCGGGCACGCTTAGCATATCCACGCCAAGGTCGTGCCTTACCACCTCTGCAAGGTGACGAAGGTTTTTATCAAGTATTTTTACTGCGGTTTCGTCTGCACCCTTTTGACGGCTGAACACCTCTGCCGCACCCGTAGGCCCGCAAAGGGGATTGTCCACGTCGCAGGCAACAAGCACGTCCATACCGTTAAGACGTGTGTCCAGACCGCTTATATCTATCCTGTCCAAGGCGTAAAGCCCTGCGCCCGTAGGAGCAATGCTTCTACCCGCCTTGTCAAGAAAGCGCACGCCCAAGGCGGATGCCATACCTACGCCGCCATCGTTGGTGGCGCTGCCGCCTATACCTATAATAATGCGGCGGCAAGAAGCATCCAGCGCCGCTTTGATAAGCTGACCCGTGCCGTAGGTATCGGTATACAAGGGGCTTGAGCCCTCTGCCGCTATGGTAATGCCGCTGGCTGTTGCCATTTCTATAACGGCAGTACCGTCCTTAAGCAAGGCAAAGGGGGCGGAAACGCTTTGACCGTTTGGGCCGTTTACAACGGCGTAGCGTTTTTCGCCGCCCACGTTATCCAAGTAAGCGTCCACTGTACCGTCACCGCCGTCTGCGGCCGTAAGCCTTAAAACAGAGCAAAAAGGCATAACCGAAATTATGCCTTTGCTTATTATTTCTCCTGCCCTTTTGGCAGTTAAGGTTCCTTTAAATTTATCGGGTATGACTATGGCTTTCATAAAAGCACCATCCCTGCTTTGGTTTTATTCTGCAGAGTCCAGCTTGAACTCTATGGTGTGATATCCGCTTGTCTCTCCTCTGCGGCCTATGCGGTAGAACTTAATAGTAGCCTTAGCGCCTACCTTGCAATCATTAATAAGCTCCTTAAGCTCTTCAATGCTTGTAACCTTATTACCGTTAAACTCGGTTATTACGTCATAAATGCTAAGACCTGCCTCGTAAACGGAGGTGCCTCGGCTAACGTTTACAACCACAACGCCATCGGGACAGTCATCACCCAAAGAATACTGGCTGCGTACCTGGTCGGTAACGGTCTGACCCTGTATGCCAAGCTGTGCGGTGCCCGTAACAAAGCCATCTACACTGCCAATAACTTTGCCGTAATTTATAATACTGCTTATAATATTGCTTGCCTCGGTAGAAGGAAGTGCAAAGCCTATACCTTCATAATCCTGCATAAGCTTCATAGCGTTTATGCCTATAACCTGACCTGCCATATTGATAAGGGGACCGCCGCTGTTGCCGGGGTTAAGAGTAGCGGTGGTTTGGATAACGTTCATAATCTTAATGCCTGTACCTGTGGAGTTTTCCATAGGTACTTTTCTGTTAAGACCCGAGATTATGCCGTAGGACATAGTGTTTTGAAGCTCCTCCGCAGAGGGAGTACCTATTGCAACCACGGTCTGACCTACCTTTAAAGCCTTGCTGTCGCCCATAGGAAGGGGCTCAACATCCGTCCTCTCGGTAGTGAGAACAGCTATATCGTAAGTGGAGGAAGAGCCCTTAAGGGTAGCCTCGTATATCTTTCCATCGTTGTATTTAACCCTTATTTTGGTAGCGCCATCGATAACGTGATGGTTGGTAACTACATAAAGACCCTTTTTGCCTGCGTTTTCGCCCTCTTCCGGAGTGGCTTCTATAATAAAGCCGCTGCCAAGGCTTTGACCCTGACGGCCAAGGTCACAAAGGATGGTAACGCAGCTATCAACGCAGTTTTCGTACACGGTAACCAAATCGTCATAGGTTTCGCCGGGCATAGGCTGAACCGGTACAGACTCCGGCACGGAAACGTCGTCAGGTACGGAAATCTCCTCATCTTCAGAGTCTAAATAAACATCGGAAGAGTCGTAAACTATATCTCGGTCTTCGTCCTCGGGGTAAGTTAAAAGGTTAGGCATAACAAGACCAAATACAACAGTGCTAAATAAAATAGCCAAGGAAAGAGCTATTATAAGCAAAACCTTGCCTGCCTTGCTCTTTTTGGGAGGAGGAGTGTTAGGCGCAGGGGCACCGTAAACCGGCATACCGGGGCCTTGAGTGCCGTAAGGGTTTTGCTGTCCAGCCGCATCGGGCACAAAAACACGAGCGCCGTTGGGGTAATAAACAAACCTACCTGCAGGAGGCTGGGTACCGTTGTAAACGGGAGGTGTCATCCCCTGCGGAGGCTGAGGAGGACGCTGCGCTTGAGGATTAGCCATATAAGGAGGCTGCAGAGTGTCACCGTCGCCAATTATTACAGTTTTATTGGGGTCAAGGTTGGGGGTTACAGGGCCGTTATCAAAAGCGGGGATTCTCTTCCCGATATCGGGAGAAGGAGCTGCAACGGGTTCCTCGGCAGAAAATACAGCTTCTTGATTTTGGATTGTGCTTTCGTTTGTGTTTTCGGCGTTAGCTTCGCCGCCTGTTACTATATTCTTTTCGTCCATAAACAGACTCCTTTCGGCAACATAAATTGCTTTTTGCAAGCTAATAGTAATGCCTCTGTCTTAAAAATAGCTGAATAGCTCGGGTGTTTTTATACCAAAGCAGCACCCTTTCTTATTATTATACATCTACACGGCAAAAAATTCAAGATAAATCTTCATTATTATATACATTTTTATCCCGTTTTTATCGTGCACATTTATTTTATCATACCCAAGACAAAACCACCGGTTCACCCGGTGGTTCAGTCTGTAGACAAAGTCTACAGACTGAGGCAGAGCGAGAGAAACGAAGCTATTTTTCACGAAAAACGAGTGTCGGCGTAGTGACCTACGACAGCGAAGTTTTTCGTGAAAGTGCCCTGAATATAACAAAATATAACTATTCATAACAAAAACGCCTCCCGTTACATTACGAGAGGCTTTTTTGACTTTTTGGTTCTTTTTTCTCAGGGCACGTAAAGAGCAAGTT
>JAZSLS010000055.1:0-47924 GCA_045535465.1 Eubacteriales bacterium | reverse complement strand
AACGCATATATAAAATGGGCAAGGAAGATAACTTTTGGGAAATAGGTGCAGGTCCTTGCGGTCCTTGCTCCGAGATATACTATGACCGTGGCGAAAAGTACGGCTGTGGCTCTCCCGATTGTAAGCCCGGCTGTGACTGTGACCGTTTTCTTGAGATTTGGAATATAGTTTTCACTCAGTTTGACGGCGATGGCAACGGCAACTACGAAAGACTTGAGCATCCCAATATAGATACCGGTATGGGTCTTGAAAGACTTGCTTGCGTTATGCAGGACGTTAATAACCTCTTTGAGGTTGACACCATCCGTAACGTTATGATGCGTGTTTGCGATATGGCAAACGTTAAATACGATGCAGGCAGCAGTAACAAGGATATTTCTCTCCGTGTTATTACCGACCATATCAGAAGCACCGTTTTCCTTATAAGCGACGGTGTTATCCCCTCCAATGAAGGCCGCGGCTACGTTCTTCGCCGTCTCCTTCGCAGAGCCGCAAGACACGGCAGACTTCTTGGCATTAAGGGTCTTTTCCTTTCCGACCTGGCTGATACCGTTATTGAAGAAAGCAAGTCCGGCTACCCCGAATTGGTTGAAAAGCGTGACTATATAAAGAAGGCCATTCTTATTGAAGAAGAGCGCTTTGCGCAGACCATTGATGCAGGTCTTAATATACTTGAAAAGCTTATGGACGCAGCAATTGCTGACGGCTCCAAGCTTATAAGCGGTGAGGATGCATTTAAGCTTAACGACACCTTTGGTTTTCCTCTTGACCTTACCCGTGAGATAAGCGCTGAAAAGGGCATTTCCGTTGACGTAGACGGCTTTACCGCTCTTATGAAGGAGCAAAAGGAAAGAGCAAGAGCTGCACGCAGCTTTGCTACCGACTATATGGGTGGCGGCGTTGACCTTGGTGAGATTATCGACAAGACCGTTAAGACCGAGTTTGTTGGTTACGCTTCTACCGTAAGCGACGTACAGATTAAGTACATTATAAAGGATAACGAGGCTGTTTCCGAAATAAGCGGCGGTAAGGCTATACTTGTTCTTGACAAGACCCCCTTCTATGCAGAAGCAGGCGGCCAGGTTGGTGACAAGGGCGTTATCAAAACAGAAAACGGCACATTTAAGGTAGAGGATACCAAGAAGACCGCTGACGGTCAGTATCTCCATATGGGCGAGCTAACAGAGGGCAGTATTGCTCTTGGCGGTGCAACGGCTTCCGTTTGCGCTGACAGACGTGCTGCTATTGCCAGAAACCACTCCACAGCACACCTTTTGCAGGCGGCTTTGCGTAAGGTTCTCGGCAGTCACATTGAACAGGCAGGCTCCTACGTTGACGAATACAGAGTAAGATTTGACTTTACCCACTTCTCTGCACTTACTGCTGAAGAGCTTTTAGAGGTTGAACGCCTTGTTAACGAAGAAATTCTTAAGGGCGATGCTATAAGCTGCACCGAAATGCCTATTGAAGAAGCTAAGGCTATGGGCGCTATGGCGTTGTTTGGTGAAAAATACGGCGACGTTGTTCGAGTTGTAAAGATGGGTGACTTCTCTACCGAGCTTTGCGGCGGTACTCACCTTGATAATACCGCTAAGGCAGGTCTTTTCAGCATAGTTACCGAAAGCTCTGTTGCCGCAGGCGTAAGACGTATTGAAGGCATTACAGGTCTTAACGTTCTTGCTCAAATGAAGCAGGAGCAGACTCTTATTGACCAGGTTGTTTCCGCTATAAAGGCGGCTAACAAGAGTGAGCTTGTACACAAGGCTGAAAGCCTTGTAGGCGAAAACAAGGGACTTAAGAAGGAGCTTGATGCACTTAATACCAAGGCGGCTTTGGCTAAGGTTGACGAAGCTTATGCCAACGCCGGCGACGTTAAGGGCGTTAAGCTTGTTACCGCTTGCTTTGACGGCGTTCCCGGCGATGCACTTCGTGCAGCAGCTGATACCGTTAAGGAAAAGGACGCTCTTACCGTATGCGTATTTGCTTCCTCTGTTGGCGGCAAGGTTTCCTTTGTTGCAGGCTGCGGCAAGGAAGCAGTAGCTAAGGGCGCACACGCAGGGATGATTCTTAAGGCTATATCTCCCATTTGCGGCGGTGGCGGCGGTGGCAGACCCGATAACGCTACCAGCGGCGGCAAGGACGCAAGCAAGATAGCTGATGCTATTGCCGCTATTAACGACGTTCTTGCTTCCCAAATTAAATAATTTAAGGAGTGCCTATTATGGATTGCCTTTTTTGTAAAATAATTGAAGGTGCTATTCCCTCCTCCAAGGTTTACGAGGACGATATGATGCTTGCTTTTAAGGATATTAATCCCCAAGCACCCGTTCACGTTCTTATGATACCCAAGGTGCATATTGGCAGCTTGGATGAGGTTAACGCAGAAAATATTCCCTACGTTACCCATATTTTCGAAAAAATTCCTGCTATTGCGGCTGAATTGGGCCTTGATAAGGGCTACAGGCTTATCTCCAACTGCGGTGATGAGGGTGGCCAAACCGTTAAGCATTTGCATTTTCACTTACTTGGCGGCAAAAAGCTTGGCGAAAATATACTGTAAGTTTTAGTACTTTTAAAGGAAATACAGGATGTTGAAGAACAGACCTGCCGCCTTTCTCTGTCTGTTTTTTTCAGCAGGCACGGCGGCAGGCCTGTTTTTTGGTTCTTTTTTGCTATTTGCGCTATGTACGCTCTTTGCTTTTTCCGTTTTGCTGTTTATAAGCCGAAGAAAAAGGTCTAAGGTAGTTTTTGCCCTTGCTTTGGGAGCCATTGCTTTACTTATGGGGGCTTCGTACCTAAAGATATACTCTGCCGTTTTTTCGCCCTACGTCCCCGACAAGAACACCTCATACAGCTTTACAGCCGCTGTAAGGCAGGTTGAAAGCTACAGCACCTATAAGGTTATCAATGCTAAAGTTCAAGACGGTACCTCTCCCTTTGACGGCGACATTTTTCGTATGTACGTTTATACGGAAGCGCCTTCTATGGGAGAAATGATTAGGGTTGACGGAAAGGTTGAGATTGGGGACAGTGACGACCGAGGAAACGGAATAAAATATAAAGTCAGCGGTAGCTATACCCACTGTCCCGAGCTTAAACCCAAGGGCTTTTTCTTTAAAGTGCTTGACCTAAGGCTTAAGGTGTGTAACGTTATCGACAGAGCTTACGGTGAGGAATGCTCTGCGTTTTACAAAGCTTTACTGACAGGTGACCGTAGCGAGCTTAGTCCTTGGTTTAACGCAGATTTTGCCCGTTCCGGACTATCACACGTTATTGCAATTTCCGGGCAGCATTTTTCTATTATCATTATGGGCATTTACAGCTTTTTGATGACTATACTGGGAAACAAAAAGCTGTGTTGCGGCATTGCTGCATTTTTGGCTGTTGCTTATATGGTATTCACAGGTGCTTCACCTTCCATTGTGCGTGCCGCTTTTATGTGTTGTGTAGTGCTGATTACGGCAATGTTTAACGAGCAAAGCGACTCGCTTATTAATCTTTCCGTATCGTTGGTAATAATTTTGCTGTTTAATCCTTTTGCCATACAAAACATTGGTCTGCAATTATCCTATGCAGCTACTATCGGCATAATTTTTACTATGGACCATATTGAACGTTTTTATCAAAAACGCAAAACTCCCAAGCTATTGCGGATTATCGTTTCGCCTTTGGCCTTATCTGTATCTGCTACTATGTTTTGCACGCCCGTGTTTATGAGCAGTTTTAAGCAGATATCCGTAACAGCACCTTTGTCCAATATATTGGTGGATTGGATGATAAGCCTTGCAATGGTTTTTGGCATTTTGCTTTTGCCCGTGTCCTTACTTTGGAAGAAAGCCGCAATAATACCCTTGGCGCTGTATAACGGCATAAACGGAATTGCAGAATGGATATCGGATATGCGTTTTGCTTGCGTATCCGTTAACGTGCCTTATATGTGGTTGCTTGCCTTGCCCTCCTTGGCTATATGCGTAGGCTTTGCCGCTTTTAGACCCAAGCGAGGCATACTTATATTTTTAAGCGCTTTTCTTTCAGCGGTGCTTATTGTTACAGGATGCTTGCACCTGCAAGGAAACAGCCACAAAAGAAACGCTTTAATCTACGTTAAGGACGGCACATACAATTCGTTTACCTTTTACAGTGATAAAGACAGCACAGTGCTGATTGACGGTGTCGGCGACACCGACGCTTCCACTGCGGTTATGGCTAACGGCTATACCTATCTGGACGCTTATATTATGACATCGTGTACGAAAGACAGCTATACAAGACTTATAAGCACCCTTCCCTACCTTGCCGTTAATAAGGTTTACGTGCCTGAAGACGCAGGAGAATACTATAATAAAATTATAGAAGTTGCCTTTATAAAAGACTGCGAGGTAGTTGTGTTTAAAGGAAGCAGCATAAGCTTTGACGAGCTTACCGTGTATATACCGCAAAGCGGTAACGGAGGCCACACCGTTAAGGTAGAGCGTAACGGCAAAAGTCTATTGGTGTTAGGTGCAAACTCGGGAGAAACCGATTTTTATATAGAAAAAACAAGTGCCGTAATATTTTCAAAAGCGGCGGCAGAAAGCTCTGCCCCTTACAGCAAGCTGCCTATTGGCGCTGAAACGCTTTTTATCCCCGACGGAATGGACTATAAAGGGCTTTTGAAAAGCGGTATAGGCAAAAGTGCCGAATTGTATTCCTCAAACGATAGGCTGCGATTTGGCAAGGACGGGATTTTTAAGGAGTGATAAAGTGAACGAGGATATACTTAAGGTTCATTTAAAGGAATGCAAGACAGGTAAATGCTATTTGCTTTGCGGTGACGAGGAATATACAAAGGACCACTACGTTAAGCAGTTTTTAAAGCGAGTGGAGTCCTTGCCTGTACCCGAGTTTAATCTTGTTCCCTTAAGCGGTAAGGCTTTTTCTCCACACTCGTTAGCCCTAGCCTTGGAAGACCTGCCTTATATGTCTGACTATAAGCTTATTTTTATAGACGAGGTGGAGCTGGGTAAGCTGACAGAAGGAGCGGTAACAGAGCTTGTTGAGGCCCTTGAGGGGATGCCCGACTACGCAAACGTGCTTATTGTGGCAAGAAGCCACGAGCTTTCACAAAAGATACTTAACAAAAAGGAAAAAGCGCCTGTCAGTGCGCTTATCACCTATCTTGAAAAAAACGGGCTTTTGGTAAACTTTGAAACGCAAACGGGAATAAAGCTTAAAAAGTGGGTCAAACGCCATTTTGAAGCGGCAAACACGCCCATATCTGACGGAGCTTTGGAGCATATTATAAGCCTTTGCGGCGAGGATATGTATACTCTACACGGAGAGGCGGCAAAGCTTGTTGCCTACTGTAACGGACGTGAGGTTACCAAGGCAGACGTTGAGGCTGTTTGCTGTGTTAACGAAAGCTTTCGTATTTTTGACCTTACGAAAGCACTAACGGCAAGAAACACAAAGCAGGTACACGATATATATGCAGGGCTTATTAAAAGCGGGTCTTCGCCCTTTATGATAATAAATATGCTATCCTCCTGCATTACGGATATGACTGTGGTTAAGGCGGGGCTTGAAAGCGGAAAAACCGTTGCAGAGATTGCCAAGACGCTTAAAACCTTTGATTGGGCGGTAAAAAACTACGCTCCTTTTGTGAGAAAGGTGGATTACAGCTACTTGGAATACGCAGCCCTTAAATGCAACGAGTGCGCTCTTGCACTTAAAAGCACAAGAACCGATGCCGTTTGTACCGTTGAATTCTTTTTGTTAAAGTTGGCTGCCTATGAATAAAATTAAGCTTAAGTATCCCCTGTTGGTGGAGGGGAGCTATGACAAAAACCGTGTACTTGCCGTGGCGGAAGGTACGGTTATAACCACCAATGGGTTTGGCGTTTTTAATTCTGCCGAAAAAAAAGCTCTGCTTAAGCGTATATGTCAGTCATCAAAGCTTTTAGTCCTTACGGACAGTGACGGCGCAGGGATGCTTATACGCAACAAGCTTAAGGGATACCTTGACCCGAAAAACGTTATTAATATTTATGCCCCCGATATCAAGGGAAAAGAAAAACGCAAAAAAACGCCTTCCAAAGCGGGGCTTTTGGGTGTGGAAGGAATGAGTGACGAAATTTTAAGAAGGTTACTTCTCCCATACTCCATAGAGGAGGGCGAAAAGCTTATTGTGCCGGTAACCACCGCTATGCTTTACGAAGCGGGGCTTACAGGCGGAAAGGACAGCGCCGCCTTAAGACGTGCCTTTTGCGAAAAGGCATCGCTTCCCGATGGGCTTACGCCCAAGGCGTTTAGAGAAGCTATAAACACATTAGGCGGTGCGGAGTATTTTGAAAAAATCATAGCGGAGATTATTTAATGAAAACCTTTTCTGTTTGCACTCTTGGGTGCAGAGTTAACCAATACGAATCCAGAGCAATAGCAGAGCTGCTTATAAAACAAGGGTACAGCGCCGTACCCTTTGGGGACAAGTGCGACCTTTGCATTGTTAACACCTGCGCCGTTACTGCTGAAAGCGAACGCAAAAGCGCCCAACTTATACGCCGTGCAAAGCGTTTTGCAGCCGAGGTGCGTGTTTGCGGATGCTTTGTTGCAGCAAAAGGCGGTGCGCTTACCGATATGCCCTTTGTTACCAAGACGGTTGGGTGCGTAGGCAAAACCTCCCTTGCAAATACCGAGCCCGCTTTAACGGAAAAGGGCTTTGAACTTATGAATATAGCTACCGTAGACCGTTCAAAGCTGACAACGGTATCCTCAGCAAGAGCATACATAAAGATACAGGATGGCTGTAACGGAAAATGCACCTACTGTATTATACCTGCTCTCAGGGGGAAGGTACGTTCACGCCCTACGGAGGATATTTTAGAAGAAGCAAAGCGTCTTGTTGCGTCCGGTTGCAAGGAGATTATACTTACAGGCATAGAAACCGCCGCATATAATTATATGCCTTTGCCCGAGCTTATAAAGCAGATAGCAAGCATAAACGGTCTTTGCAGGCTAAGGCTTGGATCTCTTGACCCTAACGCCATTAACGATAGGTTTATTGAAACGGCAAAGAACACACCTGTGCTTATGCCCCATTTTCACATTTCCTTGCAGTCCGGCTGTGACCGCATACTTGCTCTTATGAAACGCCCCTACAAGGCAGATGAAGCAAAAAGGCGGCTTTTGGCATTAAAGGAGGCAGTACCTAACGTAAAGCTTTCGGCAGATATTATATGCTCCTTCCCCACGGAAACCGAAAAGGAGCTTGAGGAAACCCTTGCATATCTTAAGGAAATAGGATTTTTGCATATACACGCTTTTTCCTACTCCAAGCGTCCAAATACTCCTGCGGCAGCTCTTGAGGGACAAATCCCCGAGGACGTTAAGAGAAAAAGGATACGCCGCTTTATTGACGAATGCCTTGAAATGGAGCGCAGCATAAACGAAAGCAAAATTGGTGCAGTAGACCAAGTTTTAATAGAAAAAGCAACAGAAGGCGGTTTTACGGGTCACAGTGAGGATTTTTGCGAGGCTTTGGTTATAAGCGACGGTTTTTACACCGAAGGAGACATTATTACAGTTAAAGTTACGGCATACGAAAACAGAAAGCTTATTTGCGTGCCTATATAACTAAAAAGAAACTCGGCAAAGCCGAGTTTCTTTTTTTAGTTATTTACGTTTTTGTATCACTTAGATTAGACCGGCATCCACTTTCAACATAACAGCCGCATCCAAGTTGTCCACGTAGCCGTCGCCGTTGATATCGCCAAGGATAAACTCGGTTTCCCCAATATCTATTATACCTGCATCATACTTAAGTACAGAAGAGGCATCCAGGTTATCTATATATCCATCCTCGTTAAGGTCACCGGATACTACTATCTCCAGCGTTTCCACTACTTCCAAAGCTGTATTGTAAGAACATACGGTATATCCCGTTTCTACTTTACCTCTTACACTGTTACCGTTAGTATCAAAAAACTCTATTCTGGTGGTGGTTAACTTGGCCGCCAAATCCCAAACGCTTGTCCCATAGGGTACGCATACAAGTTTACCGTCTTGCTTTTTAAGGGGGGCGCCGGGCATTATAACAATAGGCGCACTTTCCGGAGGTACCGTAGGTATCTCGGCTGTGCCTTGTACATACGCCAAAGCATCATCGTAAGTTTTTGCCAGTGCGATATAGGCTATATCCATATATTCGCCGTATTTTGCGTTACCTGCAAAGTAGTCAAGACGAATACCGTGTATAGTGCCACTCCAAAATTCACAGCCCGAAAGGTCTATTATCTGCGTATTCCACTCGCCTGCAGTTTCGTGAGCAAAGGCAACGGACTTACCGCCAGCAGGGCCTGTAACGTTACCCGAGCACAAAAACAGCTCGGTTGCGGCAGTAGTTACGTTTTCGCTTGTCTTATACTTCATAACTATGTACTTATACTGGTTTGCACTGAGAGTATTGAATGCTGAGGAAATGTTGTAATACTGATAGGGGTCTATTGTATCCTTGGAAGGAGCAAGGCGCATAGCACCGTCCACGTGCTGAACCATAGTGTCGTTACTGTAGCTTGCGGTAATGGCATTTATAGCAGAAGGATCTTCAAAGGAAAGATAACGGGCATTGTATCTGTAGGGCTTTTTAACAGTAAACTCACCCTGAGCTGCCCTTTCTTCACAAGAAACAAGAGCTATACCATTGATAACGGAACGAGCTGTACCATCGCTGGGCTTATTAACAAGCTCGTCGCCTACTATCATAGTGGAAGAGCCGCCACCATCCAAATGTATACAGGTGTTAACGCCAAGCTGCATCATAAGGTCATCCATATAGTTGTAGTTAAGACCAAGGCTCCAGTTTGACTGTCTGCCGTCGTTCTGTATAAACACAACCTTGCCATCGTTCTTATAGCCTATGATAGTAGAAGGATAGTTACCCACACCTGTAGGGTTGGTGGAAACGCCGTCTATCATAAGGGGCATATGGCCGCCTATGGCAAGAGTAGCCTGTGACCAATCGTTATCTCTGCCGGAAGCGTCGCTGATGCTTATATCTATGCTTATTTCGTCGCCTATCTGATAACCGTTTATATTTCCTATTTTGTCACCACGAGCGGTAAGAACAATGCTTTGGTTATCAAGGGTAGGGCTTGTATCGTCGTTAGCTGAATAAATAGCGGATACCTTGCCTTTTACGGTGCCGCCACAGGTAAACACACCCTCTATATCGGTAAGCACTACTTCGTAAGCATCGTCAAGGGCATAGTTGGTATAGTTGCAGTTGCCATCGTATATAACAAGGGCATTAGGGGCAGGCAAGCGGTTGTATGCCTGAGTTTCGGTGCTTAAGGCTTGGGTATCGTTTTTTACTACAAAGTTTACTATGGGCTGACCCAACATAGGAACGTAGTCCTTGGTCATACCGAACGCCCAGAAGGTTACGGGGCCTTCGCCGTTGGTGGTATGAGCCGCTTCGTTAGGGATCTGGGAAGAGCAGTAAATAATACCGTCGGACATAAGCATACCACGGGGAACAGTAAGAACGCTTTTAGCCATATTGGTGTTGGAGTGAATTACAGTCATCCAAAGGTCACCGTTTACTGCGGCAATAACCTCCTTGCCTTCGCCTTTGTTTTCTTCGTTATACACGTTAACAAAGGAAGCCATAGTCTTTTTACTTGCTATATAATCGTTTTTTAGTATTGCAAGGTCAAGGTTGCGCTGAGCTAAATCAAACTCAATAATATTAAACTTTTGTTTACCGTAGGGGGAACCCTCAACGGCTGACTTGGTAAAAGTAACACCGTCAACAAGAGTAGTAACACTACCTTCAGTTTCGCCTGTTATTATAGGCAAAGCGTTAACGGGTAAAGCAACAGATACTGCAAGCAACAGCGCTGTAAGAATTATAGCTATACTTCTTTTCATAAAAACACTCTCCTTTTTTATTCAACAGCTCTTACTCTAATCCCCTTAAGCCTCATAAAATGGTTGCTTAAGGTAACGGTGCTGCCATTTTCCAAATTAAAGCTGTGGTTATACCCAAAGGTATCAGTGTATATGCCTATTTGTTTATTTCCGTCGGAAAAGGTTATCTCTACCTTTTGGCCTATCTCCATAGGAGTTTCGCCTACAAGATGCTTCATAGGTTGCCCATAGCCTCCTGTCTTATATATTCATCGTCTTCAAGCAATTCCGTACCGTCTGCAGCGGTGGTCGCAAGAAGGTCGCAGCGCTCGTTATAAGGGTGACCGTTATGCCCCTTTACCCAAACCAACGTCGTGGGGTGCTTTTCCAAAAGAGGAAGCAGGCGCATCCAAAGGTCAACGTTAAGCGCCGGCTTACCGTCTGCCTTTTTCCAGCCCTTGCTGCGCCACTTTTCTGCCCAGCCAAGGCTTATGGCATCCACCAAATACTTAGAATCGCTGTACAAGGTAACCTTACAGGGCTCTTTTAACTGCTCCAGTCCACTTATTGCCGCCAGCAGCTCCATACGGTTGTTGGTGGTACGACGGTAGCCTGCAGAAAGCTCCTTTTCCTTACCGTTGTACTCCAAAACCACGCCATAGCCGCCATTGCCCGGGTTTCCCCTGCAAGCGCCGTCGGTATATATGTTTACAGACTTCATTTATTCTCCCTCTTTATGCGCCTTATATCCTTGCCACAGAACACCAAAGGGGTATACTCGCCCCTAAGACGAGAGCATATCCTCTCCTTATAATTAGCTTCTATCTCAGCAAAGCCGAGATTTGTACTTATTATAGTGGAAAGCCCGTTTATTATACGATAGTTTATAAGGTTGAACAAGGCAGAAAGGGTGAAGGAGGTATTAAACTCCGTACCCAAATCGTCTATTATAAGAAGCTCTGCCTCGGTAAAACGTTTTACCGTTCCCTCGCTTCCCTTGCCAAAGCGTTCTGCCTCAAAGGCGTCTATTATATTCTGTGCGCTTTCATAAACCACGTTGTAGCCCTTGTCTATAACCACGTGGGCAATAGCAGAGCTTAGATGAGTTTTGCCAAGACCTGCACCGCCTATGAAAAGCAGGTTTTCAGCACCTGCTTTAAAGCCTGCCGCATATTCCTTACAAAATTGCACGTTGCCTTCCATTATGTCTCTTACGGACAAGCCCTTTGCCGTGGTTCCTGCATAGTAGCGCATATCAAGGCTTTCAAAGGTTTGGTTTTCCAGCGCCTTGCCAAGACCCGAATTATAGTAGGACCTTTTTGCCTTTGCCTTTTTTAAGCAGGTGCAAAAGGCAGTGCCTATAAAGCCCGTATCATTACATTCATTACAGCTAAACCTTGGCAGGTCATAGTCCTCGGCAAAGCCGTTAGCCTTAAGCAAGGCGGATTTTTCCGCTACTAAGGCTTCGTGCTCACGGTAAAGCTCCATAGAGCGTTTTTCATAATCCTCGCCACCTGCCACACCTAAAGCAAGCAGACGAGGCCCCGTAGAAGCGATAAGCATATTTATCCTTTTAAGCTCGGGTATTTTTTCCTCGGTTTCCCTTTGACGGTTGTCTGCCTCCGCTAAAGCACGAAGGCGTTTTTCGTTAAGCTCTGTCTGTATAGATACGCTGTTTTCCATATTACTGTTCCTCCTGCTGTGGCTTTAAGCGGCCCTTCCTCGCCGCCGCCGCAAGCAGCTCTTCTATCTCTGCATCTTCCCCGCCGTACTCTGCCTTTTTGGGCTTCTTCTCCTCATACTGCTCTGCTTCCTCCACGGTCTTAATACCCTTTGCAAACCATTTTTCCAGTATCTTGGACATATAGGGCAGGGCAACCTCACCAGTTGCGTTCACCGTTTTTTCATAGGCAAGCTTAACAAGGTCAAAGCTTAGGCGCATTTCGCCAAACCAACGGTCGGTATAAGTACGCTCCTTAGTTGTAAGCTCTCTGTTGCCTATGCCGCAAAGCTTGCGAAAACGGTTGGACTTACCGTCTGCGGTACGTTTTGTTTTTATGTAGCCTTCAAGCCCCTCGTAGCTGACAACACCGTCTGCCTGCATAGCGACAGCGGTATTAAATATGTATGAAAGGTTGCGTTTACCTATTGAAACGCAATACTCCACTATGCCGCAAATAAGCTCCGGCGCCATCCCGTAATAGTCATAAAGAGCGTACAGGGTATTAAGGTCGTTACGGTTAAGCTGTTTTTCCAGCTTTTCGGTAGAATAGTCCACTATGCCGCGAAATCCGTCGTCAGCATCAACTGCTCCTGCCAATTCTTCACCGTCGTACTGAGAGCTTAGGTTTGTTTTTGGCTTTTTGGTCTTTGTTTCCTTAACCTCTACTATACCCATATCCTCAAGTCTTGTAAGGGCACGGTCTGCCTCGTCAGCAGTAAGCTCCAAGGCTTCTGCCATAAGGTTAAGGTTGCAGTCGCCGCCCGAGGCGGAATACAAAAGCACCTTTAAATCCGCTCCGTTTAGCTCCTTTAATATATTATCCGAAAGCTTTGGCATTATAAAATAATCCTCTACCCCCGAGAGAAGCTTTATCTTTCTTTTTACACTCATATAAACCGCCCTTTTAACTTACGCTGTCCATAGGGCATACGGAGAAGCACAAAGTGTTATTTTCGTCCATATTACCGCCAAAGTCAACGCTGTATTCAAGATGTAGTTTGCCGCCTAAAGCACACATATCCGTACTTAGGCGCTTTGTATTTACGTTAACGCCTACCTGCCTGTTGCCTGCCGTGTAAACGCAATTGCAGGTTGCTCCCTCTACAAGCACTATGCTGTTTGACATATTTTTGCCGCTTCTGTTATAAAGCAGGGTGCCGTTTTTATAAACAAGGTAAGTATCCATATAACTAAAGCTGCTAAGCTCGTTTCTGTACTCCAGCTCAAATCCGTCCTTTTTGATGGTAAGCTGCCCTTCAAAGCTTTCAACTTCTTCCGCATACTTAAGCTCACCGCCTGCGGGAATACCATCACGATAGTCTATTCTTTTGCTTGTCAGCATTATTTCAACAGGTATTTTCATAATTTATAGCTTTCTATATCAATACATTTTACGCCTTCCGTGGCGTTTCGTTTAAGAAACAGCCCTGCCAGTCTTTCAAAGCTTTCGGGTGCGTCGCTAACGTAAAACTCCGCCTTGCCGTCAGCAGCATCTTCTACCGCAAGCAGCTTTGAAACGCACTCCGCCGCTTCTCTGCCCGAATTTACAAGGGTGCTATTTTCCAAAAATGAGCCTATTACCCCTGAAAGGTGAGGATAGTGAGTGCAGCCCAGTATAACGGCATCTGCCCCGTAAGAAAGGTAGGGTGACAGATATTCCTTAACAAAAAGCTCTGCCGCTTCACCCGACGTGTATCCGTTTTCCACCAAGGGAACGAACATAGGACAAGCTACGGAACGAACCTCAAGAGAAGGGTCTACCGCAGAAATAGCACGCTCATATGCACCGCTTTTTACGGTAGCCGCTGTGCCCAAAACCAAGACCTTGCCGTTACTTGCCGATGCCACTGCCGCCGCCTTTTCCGCTGCAGGCTCTACCACACCGATAACAGGTACGGAAAAGCGCTGTCTTAACGCCTCCATTGCGTTGGCGCTGACCGTACCGCAGGCGGCAATTATAAGAGATGCGCCTTTGGATATTAAAAACTCCGTATCCTGAAGGGCATAACGACATATAGTCTCCGCCGATTTAGAGCCATAGGGTACACGAGCCGTATCACCAAAATATATGTAGCGCTTGTGAGGAAATAAATTTTCAAACTCCCCAGCCGCCGTAAGACCGCCCAGACCGGAATCAAATATTCCAACGGTTTTCTTCATTATATGCCTCCCGCGGCGCTGTAAAACAGTTTATCCATCAACGCAGTACCGTCTATGCCCGCATCTGCCATAAGTAAAGGATAAAGGCTTATACCCGTCATACCCGGGATGGTATTTATCTCGTTAAATATAACCCTTCCGTCCTCGCACACGAAAAAGTCTACCCTTGCAATGCCTTTACACCCAAGCTCTATAAAAATGCTTTGTGCGGCTATTCTTACCCTGTTAGCCACGTCGTCGGGTATCCTTGCAGGGATATAGTGGCTTGAAGTATTGCTTTGATACTTTGCCTCGTAATCATAAAAGTCAGCACCCGGGTCTATCTCACCGCAACGGGAAACCACAATTTCGTCGGGAGTGCTGAGAACGGCAACCTCTATTTCCTTCCCTGCTATGGCTTCCTCCACCAAAACGGTATCATCGTGGGAAAAGGCAAGCTCTATTGCGCCTACAAGCTCCGCCTCGTTACGCACCTTGGACACACCAACGGAAGAGCCTGCACAAGCGGGCTTAACAAAAAGAGGGTATCCCTTATTTTTTGCCCAGGACTTTACCTTGGGAAGGTAAACGCTTTGCTTTTTTATAGCTATCCAATCGGCAAGGGCGGCAATATCTGCGCTTTTAACAAGAGTTTTTGCTGCGTGCTTGTTCATACACACGGAGGAGGAATATGCGTCTGCTCCGACAAAGGGAATGCCCGCCAAAGCGAAAAGCCCCTGAATAGTACCGTCCTCGCCGTTTTTGCCGTGAAGAACGGGAAATACGGCATCTACCCTTATAGCGGAAAAGGTACCCGCAGCCTTATCAAACACAAAAAGACCGTGCTGAACGGTACAAGGGGAAATAACACAAGGTACAAGGTTTGCCTTATCCTCGCTCCAAGTGTGGTTACGCATAGCCCCCGCATCGCCGTTATATAAAAACCAAACCCCGTTTTTTGTTATGCCTATTTTTATAACGTCAAAACGGCTTTTATCTATATTATCAACAACCCAAGCCGCAGAAACACAAGAAACGTCGTGCTCGGAAGAAGCGCCGCCGAAAACAACAGCAAAAACTTTTTTTGCAGCCATCAAAAGCCTCCATTAAAGTAGTTCTAATATTTCTTCTTTTGTGGGCATAGAAGCAAAACCGCCCACACGTGAAGCGCATATTGCAGAAGCAGCTAAAGCAAATTTAGTAGCGTAATATACGTCCTTTTCTTCAACAAAATACGCAGAAAACGCACCCACAAAGCACTCGTGCTCCGCCGTAACGTCAACGCTTTGGAGATTTGGCGACATAAGCAGGTCGCAATAGGTGCCGTCGTATATGTATGCACCTCTTTCACCCAACTTTAACACCACAAACCTAAGTGGAAGCATATCGCAAAGAGCTATGCAAGCACGAAGACAATTGTCGGTGTTAGAAGGACGAATACGAGTTATGTTCTCCACGGCGTCCTCGTTTGCAATAAGGATATCCACACCGCAAAGACCCGCTATACAGCTTTTATCCGTAAAGCCCGTTGCATCCAAAACAAAGGGAACGGATTGAACACGGGTAAGGTCTGCCGCGCATTTCAGAAGATTGTAGCCAAGGCTCATATCCGTAACAAAAAGGTCAGGATAACGGCTAAAAGAAAATTCAATATTCTCGCCCTTTAGCTTTGTGTTGGCACCGGGATAGCTTATCTTTCCGCCAAGTCCGTATTCCTCCAGCAAATAAACGTCAAGCGCTGTTTGTGCCTTAGGGTCAACCGATATACAAGAAACGTCAACACCTGCACTCCTCAGATGCTCCTGCATACGGCGACCTGTTTCGTCATCGCCAACACAAGCGCAAAGCGATGAAGCTGCGCCCGCTTTTTTTTGCCGCAACCGCAGTATATGCACCGCTTCCGCCGGGTGTGAACATATATCTGTCCTTAGAGGTAACCAAGCGCCCCTCGTGGGGTGCAAAGGGTACGTTAAGCAAAACGTCCATCGTTGCCTTGCCTGCTACAAGTATCGTATTATTCATACAACAAACCTCACTATAAAGCCCTGACGGCAAAAACCGCCAAGTTACAATTATACTTATATATCATACAACTTTACGCACTGTTTGTCAATAGATAAGGGGCTTGACAAGATAAAACAAAGCATTTATAATATATTTATAAACTTACGTGGAGGTAGTATATGAACTTTAAAAAAGTATTGATACTTGTTTTAGCTTTCCTTTTGCTTCTTAGCTTTACCGCTTGCGGTGATAAAAAGGACATATTGTACGGTGAGTGGGCCGAGGTAAGAATTCCTGAAGACGGATTTGGCGTTACCTATGAGTTTTACGGTAACGGCGAAGGTGAGTACCGCACCCTTGATATGGTAAATTACTTTTCCTACACCTTTGACGAGGAAAAGATATATATGAGCTTAATTGAACCACCTGTTGAGCGTGTATTTGATTACAAGATAGACGGCAACAAAATCACTCTTGGTTATACCACCGATGATGGCAATTACAAAGAGATTGTTTGCAACAAAAAATAGCAACAGAGACGGGCTGTAAAAAACTTCGTTTTTTACAGCCCGTTTTTATTTGGCCTCGTCAACCTTATTCTCTTTATCTTTGGTAAGCAGTTTCATTACTGCGTTCAGCTTTTCCCCGTCAAGCTCCGTTTTTGAAATGACTAGCCCGTCGGGATACGTTTTTGCGCCCTTTAGCTTAAAATATAAATGCTTTTTATCAACTTTAAATGTCGTTACCTGAGAATAATCGGCAACCGTTAGGGACGTTCCGTTATACACATACACATTTTCAACACAAAACTTTATAGACAAAATGCTGTTTGGTATGTTTTTCTCATCAAAATCCATACCCGTGGCTAAATACTTATGCCCGCAGAAAACGATATACAGCATAAACGCACACACAACACCGGCTAAAGCCGCAATATAATAAGTACCGAAAATTGCGTAGTACACCGCAAAAACAGCAAGTATAAGCGCAAAGGCGGAATAAACAACAAAACGGGTATTACTAAGTGTTTGCCACTTAATGCGGCGAAGCGCCATAGCACAATCCGCCGAAGGGGTACGAACCACCTCAAGTATACATTCTTCCCCGCCTGCAAGACGATAAAGAGCGCCGTCGCCTTCTTCCGCTTTATCAAAGGTTTTTGTTGTATCTTCTGAAGCTATATCAATTTCCTTAGTTATCTCGTTATTATCCATTTTTCTATCCTAATTTTGCCACAGCCTTTTCCATAAAGGGCTGTGTTTTAATTATAAACCTTTCGTGATATACCTCGCCTACCTTACCGACGCCGTCGAAAAGCACCATATCAAAGCAAAGACGTCTGCCGTCTACATTAGTCAAAGTGCATTCACAGCTTACGGTCATACCAACGGGCGTTGGCGCAAGATGCTTTATGTTAAGAAGACTGCCCACGGTGGCAGTGCCTTCCTCAAGCTTGCCGTCGAGAAGCAAACAAGAAGTTTTCTCCGCCAAAGCTGCAAGTGCAGGAGTTGCGAAAACGGGCAGACTACCGCTGCCAACCGCCTCCGCTGTGTTAAGCTCGGTTACCTCTACTGTGTGTTTTATTGTTATTCCCGTTTCAAGCATATAAACACCTCATTTCATTATACCTAAGTATACACTCTAAAAGTCACTTTGTCAACAAAAAACGGCAACCCGTAAGGGCTGCCGTTTTTGTAACACTCATTACTTAATAAGGTCAGTTATAAACTGAAGAAGGTTATTGTCACGGAATACAACAACTGTAACAAGAGCGATGGTAGACATTATCTTGATGAATATGTCAAGACAAGGACCAACGGTATCCTTAAGAGGGTCACCAACGGTGTCACCAACAACTGCTGCATCGTGTGCGGGAGAACCCTTGCCGTGGCCTGTGATAGCGCCGGTTTCGATGTACTTCTTAGCGTTGTCCCAAGCACCGCCTGCGTTACCGGTAAAGATAGCAAGCATTATAGCGGAGAGGGTGGAACCAATAAGAAGACCTGCAACGAACTCTGGACCGAAGATGAAGCCGCAAACAACAGGAACTGCTATTGCGAGAACTGCGGGAACACGCATTTCTTTAAGAGCGCCCTTGGAGGAAATTTCTATACAAGTCTTGTAATCGGGAAGAACTTCACCCTGAAGAAGACCCTTAATTTCTCTGAACTGACGGCGAACTTCCTCAACCATCTTTCTTGCAGCCTTAGCAACTGCATCGATAAGCATACCGGAGAAGAGGAAAGGAAGAGCTGCGCCTACGATAGCACCTGCGAGAGTAAGAGGAGCAATTATGTTAAGAGGAATATTTTCTACAACGCTATCGATGAAGTCTTTGTAATGTTCATTGTGAGGTTGTGCAGCAAAGAGGTAAGAAGACATCATAGAGAGAGCTGCGAGAGCAGCAGAGCCTATAGCAAAGCCCTTACCGATAGCAGCGGTGGTGTTACCAACGGAGTCAAGGTGATCGGTAATCTTTCTAACGTCCTTATCAAGGCCGCTCATTTCAGCGATACCGCCGGCGTTATCGGAGATAGGACCGTAGGTATCAACGGAAACGGTGGTAGCAACGAAGGAGAGCATACCGAGAGCCGCAAGAGCAACGCCGTACATACCGCAAACCATATAGGAAGCGTAAATAGCAATACCGAGAACTACGCAGGGAGCAACGCAGGAGCGCATACCGAGTGCAAGACCCTGAGTAATATTAAGTGCGGGACCTTCTACAGAAGCTGCGGAAACACGCTTTGTGTGCTTGTAGTCTGCACTGGTGTATCTTTCAGCAATGATACCAACAAGTATACCGGAAGCTATACCGCAAACAGCGGCGATAGCGGGAGAAACCCAACCAAGTTTAAATTCTATCTGACGGAACGCATCAAGATCGGTAACCTTTTCTAAACCAAGTTTGCCTGCTGCTTCGGCAATTTTGGAAGAATCTTTAACGATATCGTGGAAGAAATAGTAGCTGAGGCCGAATGCGCCGAGTATTGCTATGCCTGCGGAAATCCAAGTAGCAAGGTTAAGTTCCTTATGAGGGTTATCGGAAAGCTTCTTCTTGATAAGCAAGGAAGCTACGCCGATAACGCAAGCGATAAGGCCAACGCCTGCAAGAGCTACGGGGAAATATGCAAGTTTTTCTATAAGGTTAGTACCAAAAACTTCTGCTATTTGAGCATTATTAAACGCTTTCTTGGAGAAAAGCTCGATAGCAAGAATTACGGAAGCGAGAATAGAGCTTACATAGCTTTCAAGAAGGTCAGAGCCGAGACCTGCAACGTCACCAACGTTGTCACCAACGTTATCTGCGATGGTAGCAGGGTTACGAGGGTCATCCTCGGGAATGTGAGCTTCGGTCTTACCAACAAGGTCTGCACCCATATCGGCAGCCTTAGTGTAGATACCGCCGCCTATACGGTTGAATATAGCAATTACGGAACAACCGAGAGCGTAGCCGGAAAGGGTCATAGTGAAGGTGGTCTTCATATTGTAGCCCGGAACAAACAAACCAAGCAAGCTGTTGTTAAGCTCAAAATCAGGAGAGCTTCCAATAACAAGGCCAAGCTGATCGCCAAGAATACCGAAAAGGAAGTAAACTATAACGATACCGAGGAGAGCAAAGCCTGCAACGCAAAGACCCATTACAGAGCCGCCACGGAAAGCAACCTTAAGAGTCTCACCAAGGTTTTTGGTGGTGCGTGCCTTATTTGCAACACGAACATTTGCATAGGTAGCTATCTTCATACCGATAAAGCCTGCAGATTCACTCATAGTAGCACCGATGAGGAAAGCAACGCCGGCCTGCCAGGATATGAGAAGAGCAAGAAGAAAAGCAACTGCAACCGCTACGATAACGATGACCTTCATTTCGTAGTTGAGGAATGCGTTTGCGCCGGTTCTGATAGCGCCGGCAATTTCCTTCATTCTGTCAGTACCTTCATCCATCTTCTTAACCTTAGCAAAGCTGAAGGCCGCATAAGAGATGGCAAGTACTGCTGCAAAAAGAACGAGAATTAAGAATAATTGCATAATGTACCTCTCTCAAAAATCAATATTTTTGTATTGCAAATTCGGCATTTTGCACCGAATGGAAGCGGAAATTATAGGCGTTTTGCACTATTACGACACATCCTAACCGGTTATGCCCCATTCACGCCCATTATAGTATAACTAAAAAGAAAATAATTGCAATTGCTATTCCTTTACCAATTCTTTACTTTTTTGTGAACAAGCCAAAGTTTCTCTCCTGTTTATTATATTTATTATTAACAGGAAGAAAAAGGGTTGTAAAAAACTTTGTTTTACAACCCTTTTACGTCATTATTCGTTTGTTGCGTTATTTATCGTTTACTGAGTCCTCTTGGTCGTTGTCCGTTTCCTTGCCCTCATCAGCTTTGCGGGTAAACAAGGCTTTTATAAGGCTAACGTCGCTTTCATCCTTTTCAAAGTCAGAATAGCCAAGGTCATCGTAATACGTATCACTGAAGAAAGCATAGTCTGCTTTTTCTTTTTTAAATTTCTTTATATAAAGTAGATAGCCTGCATAAAGAGTAAAGCCGATGAGACTTGCTATTATACCTATAACTCTGCCGGGAGTGTTATACTCAAACTCAATAACAACGTTTTCACCTTCGGGGACCTCCACTGCCATAAAGCCGTAGAATACCTTACGAATATCAACATCCTTGCCGTTTACCTTAGCACTCCAACCGCCTGTGGAGTGACCGGCAAGCTCGCCTCTGTCATAAGGAACGGAGAAGAACACCACGTTGTTCTTTGAGGAGTCGATTACTGCGGTAAAGCCGTAGGAGTCGTACTCAAAGCTTTCGCAAACGTCACCGTTCTGTCTTGCCTTAACCGCCTTGGCATAGGTATCAAACTCCGCCTTGCCCAGGTTATTTTTGGTTTTTTCGGGAAGCAAGCCTCTGTAATACTCTGCCTCTTCGTCAGGAACTACAAGACTGCTGCACAAATAAATGTGTCTTTGCTTTTTCGTTACCTTTTCAAACTCGGTTTCCGTTATAAAGCTGTCATAGGTAAAGCCCATAGGCAGATAATACTCGTTTTCGTAAATGTTAAAACGGTAGCTGCCGTCGTCCTTAAGGTTTTGCTTGGAAACAGGGTCCTTGGTAAAGCCCTGCATAGAGTACTTTTTAACGTCGTCTGCTTCAACAAAGCAGTATTTAACGGAAAGGAAAGCACGAAGACCGTAATGCTGATTATCAGGACGGGATGCTACGTTTCTGGTAACGTCAACCTTAGGATAGAAGTCCAAAATAGATGAAGGTACGGTGGAGTTAAAGCACTGAATGGAAGGCATATTCCAGTAAATGCCGTAGTTATCAAGGTAGGATTTGCTCTTGCCGTCTTTATTATAAAGGTCCATTCTGTAAAACTGCTCGTATACGTTGTCAATAGGTCTGCCCTCTATTTTTCCACTGTCAGGGGTGCTGTTGCTTTCCTTCATAGTAACAGAGGTTTCGATACAGTTATTGATGAGGAAATTGACAGAGCTTGTTGAGCAATGCTCTTTACCCGTACCGATATGAACTATACCGTAGACAACTATAACGGTACACAAGGTATAAAGCACCGTTTTTTCAAATATTTTTTTACCGCGCAGATACTTAACGTACACGCCTGTAACAACAAGACATATTACCGTGATAAGGGTGGAAATTGCTATCCTTTCGGGATAAGAGGAGCGAGTGGTGGACCAAACCTCTTCTACCTCTTTCCAGCTTATAAAGCTGGGTACAAGTATCATAAAGGAAAAAATTGCACTAAGGACAATACCGGGTGTCCAACTGATATGGCTGCGGTCAAGACAAATGATGGTAGCAAGAACCAGCATCATAACCATCATAAACAACCATCTTGCGTAATAAGAGGTGTTGCCCGCAAAGAACAAGGAGTTTAAAACAGGAACTATGGCGCAAATGAAAAGGAAAATAATAAAGTAAGAAAGCCAGCTTTTACGCCTGTTCCAGATATAGGTAAGCGCACCCGTCATACCAAACAAAGGTACCCAAGCGGCATTGGATGCCCAGCGGGTTGTGTGGGTAAGGGTTGCATCGTCTAAGTTCTTGCCGCCAAAAAATTCCGGTCTGGAAGGGATATCCGGAGGATAGAAAAAGCTTTGGAAAATGTGGCCGTATCTTTTTGTAAACAGCTCTCCGCCCGTTGTCCACACAAAAGCGCTTTTAAGAGAGGTAAATTCCCTGTTAAGGCGGTTGTTGCCCATTATGGAAATAATGGAGGGGAAAAGGAACACAAGAGACATCAAAACGCCCGTTACCGCTTCAAATACCAAAGCTCCAAACTTACGTGCGGTAAGCTTAAAGCCCAAGGAGGAAGCACGGAAGAAGAAATACATAACGCAGAACACTACCTCGCCAACAAAGAAGAAGTAATTAACGCTGCCACAGATAAATACCGCAAAGGCAAACAAGCCGCGGCGGTTGTTTTGTATAAGCTCCTCTATGCCAAGCAGCAACAAAGGGAAAAACGCAACCGAGTCGTGAAAATGGTTGAAGAACACGTTGTATATCTGAAATCCGCTGAAGGCGTACATCAAAGCGCCCGAAACGGCAAGAAGGGGCTTTCTTACAAAACGCTTAAGATACGCATAAGCGCAAACCGCCGCTACAGCAAACTTTAAGGTATACATAGGCGCCATAAGATAAGGCGACCAGGATGCAGGGAAAAGGCACATTATCCAGAAAAACGGGCTTGTCGTCATATAAAACGAATAGTCACCGGAAAAATTAGAGCCTAAGTCCGTACACCAATCCCAGCCGAAGTTACCGTTACGCACCATATACACGCCGTGACGGTGGAAGGGTATCTGCTGAACGTTATAGTCGCCGTAATAAATAAAATATCCTCGGTCCTTAAGCACAAAGGGAAGGAATATAAGCGCCGCTAGGAATATGCCCAGGCCAAAGACCAGCTTGTAATAGTAATATTTGGAATAGCCCGTACCTTCATTGTACGAAAGCCTGTTTTTTTCCATAATTCAGTACCGCCTTTCGTTTACCTATCCTGAAGAAAATGCAAAGCATATCTCCACACAGTAAATCAAGTATATATTACTACAATTACCCCTATTTTGTCAAGACAACGAATACAAAAACAACCGCACTGCAGAAAATGTTTTTGGAATAACAGCAACGACAAAAAAGGAGCCTGAAATAGGCTCCTTTCAGCCTGTCGAAAAAGCCGTGTTTGGCGTTAAGCGAAACACGGCTTTTGAGTTGATATAGGTGCAATTTTGAAGAAAAGCGAGTGAAAGAAAGAAAAAACAGTGGTTTTGCGATGTGGATTTTCATCTTTGAACTTCCACATCGCTATCTTTTTGAGATTCATAGCAGCAAACTTAAGCCTAACCCAATTGGCTACTTGGTTTAGACCTCGATACGGTGTATAACGCATTGCGTGTTTTTCTTTTGCATCGGCAAACACTCGCTCTATTGTTCGGCTCCTCAATTTGTATGTTTCAGCACCGAGCTTGCTATGCCGTATGTCTTCTGTCTTCTCTATGTATTCTTCCCATATATGCCTCGTCACTATCTTCTGCATCTCTCTGCTATGTGTACATTGCTCTCGCATAGGGCAGTTCGCACATTCGTGTGGGTTACTCTTGTATTCTCGGTTACCGTCTCTGTTGGTTGTACTGTATCTTAATATCTTGTTGTTGGGGCAAATGAAACAGTCATAATATTCATCATACACATACTCATACTTTTTGAAAAAGCCTTCTTTTGTCATAGGACGCTTGTATGGCATTGACGGTATTCTTCCGTCGTCTATTATTCTCTTACATATCCAAGGTGTTTTGTATGCTGCATCTGCTACTACTGTTTCTATTTGAGGGAATCTTCCGGTTACTTTATCATAGAGAGAATCAAAGGAAACGCTGTCGTGTATATTGCCGGCTACTACATTTACATCAAGCACAAAGTTATTCTTGTCACAAGCTGTCTGTGCGGCATAAGCAAAGCATCTTTCGCGTTCTCCTTTGCAGAACAATCCGCTTTCGGGGTCTGTTGTGGATACTGTCTTTTCTACAAGCTCTTCTTTTTCCTCTTTGTCCTTTAGCGGCTTTTTATCATGGTCATCTCTGTCCTCGTCTATCTCTTTATGTAGCTGTTCCTCATATATCTTGACAGCTTTAGGTACATGAACTTTCATTTGTTTCTTTTTGTTAGCGTTGGCTTTAATATGGGTAGCGTCTACGAATATTACATTAGGCTTTACATATCCGCTGTCTATACCTTCGTTCAGTACAATGGTGAATATTTGTTCAAACATATCGCTATCAAATCTATGAAGAAAGTTGTAGCTGACTGTGGAGAAGTGGGGTATCTTTTCTGTTAGAGAATATCCGATAAACCAACGGTATGCTACATTTACTTCTATCTCTGCTACTGTTTGTCTGAGAGAGCGTATACCGTAAAGGTGCTGTAGCATAACCATTTTGACAAGCACAACAGGGTCGACACTTGGACGACCTATTTTACTGTATTTACTTTCTACTATGGGATATATCTTTTTCCAATCTATGGCTTTGTCTATTTTCCTAAGCAGATGGAACCTTGGTACTAACATATCAAGGCTTACTATTTCACCATCGTTTCTATGGTTGTTATTTCTCTTTTCTTCTAACATTTTCATCACCCGCATCCATTATACCACATTTACGCAAAAAAGCCCAGTATAAACTGGACTTTTTCGACAGTCTGAAAGCGTGGATCGCTCCACGCTTTTATTATTCATTGTAGAATTAAAACATTGATACATCGGTTTGTTCCAATGAGTCTTTAATTTGTTGTTCTGATTCTTGTCTTTTTGAAGCTTGAATCGGATTTTGCAAATACCACGAAGCAAGCCACGATTGATAATGCATCCTTGTCAGTAACAAAAACTCACTAAAGGAGGCAAAGCTCATCATAACGGCAACATGGTTTTCCGGGTTCTTACCAAACTTGGGTACAATAAGACCTTTTGCATCGGCTTCTCCCGGTCCGCTGTCTGCGATAAACAAAAAATCAGCTTTGCTTGCCGGCACTAACTGAACGATACGAGATAAGCTCTTACCATCCGGTCTGGAACGCCCCTGCCTTTTGAGTTTATCTGCAGATGTGCCGCCAAGGCTCTGATATAACGGTGTGTTATCGCCGTTTTTCTTTTTTGTTTGTAGCACAAACCCAAGCTCGCCGCAATCCACTTTGCGACACAACTCTAAAAATTCATCTATTGCAATATAGATATGAATATTGTTTGTTTGCCGTTGTCCTGTAGGTCTGCTTAAATCATAAGTAGCAAAAGCAAAATGCACTCTACCTATTGGGAAGGTATCATTTAGACTTTCCACGAAACAGTTTTTTGCATCTTTGCGAACAATTTGGTAGTTGTTTTTATTTTTTGTCATTTCTTCCATCCGCCTTTTTGTAAATAAAATCTGTTGCTAATATTTGCAATGAATAAGGTGATTCACAGTCGGGATCTTCGGGAAAACGGTTATATTTATCCGGTATGATAACACGCAATACTGTCCTACCGGTTTCTTCGAACTCGGATAGACGGACATTGCAATCTTCATAGATGCCGGACACCATATCACCATTCTTAAAACTTTCGCCCGCTTGTACTCGAAGGCCTAAAGTGTTTAGTATTCTTGCTATTTCTTTTATTGGGTATGCTAAAATCATTTGAAAGTCCGGATGATCATAGCGTTCCATACCGTGCGTATGAAAATTACATGTTCCGGGCATAAAACCGTTTTCCGGCTCTCCGCATTCTGCACAAGTAATACCGTTTGCACAGCAATGGATAACCCAATCTATTTTTTCGGATTTACTCATACTATTATTTCCTTTCTGCCATATATGGCATATAGTATTTTGTTTCGTCGCTATCAGACTGATATGCACCGATGCACAAGCACGGCTTTTCATCTCGTTCCGGATTATATTCAGCAAAGCACAAAATCTGAGAATTCGTGCCGTTTTCATCATCCCAATAGATATTTATGGCAGGAAAATTCTCATCATCAATCGCTACTGCTCGTAGATGTGTTTTATCCGGCAAGCGCATAACCATAGGGTAGGATTCGTGTACTGTTTCAGTTTCATCATTGTCTGTAAGTGAAAAGCGGCTTTTGCAATTTGTGGTAGGAGCTTTATATCTTGTTCTTGCGTTATATATTTCTTTATCAATAGCATTGAATATCTGCTCAACTTGAGATTCACAAAACTCATAATTGCTTGTTGAAGAACAGTTCCCAAGTAGTCTAATCATATGAATGATTTTGTTTACACGAGCTTCAGCTAATCTGCAAAAGCGGGCTGACTTGCTTTCAAGCCTTGACATAATTGCTCACCTTCCTTTTTTAAAAAAATGGCGGAGCATTTCTGCTCCGCCACGGTTGTGCTGTCTTATTCAGCCAGCATAGCTTCAAATTCTTCTTCAGTCAGCGTTCTGATGCCGAGCTGTTGTGCTTTGGTGAGCTTGCTACCCGCCTTTTCGCCTACAATCAAATAATCGGTCTTTTTAGTAACCGAAGAAGCGGGTATGGCACCAAGCTGTAAAAGCTTTGTTTGGATACCGTCACGGGTATATTTCTCAAGTTTACCGGTAGCAACAACAGTTTTGCCGAAGAAGGGGTTAAGTGTATTTGTACTCATATTAGAAGTCTCCTTTATAAATATAATTTTGTTAAGCAGCGGTCGCCAAAGCTTTGCTTCGTTTTCGTCCGCATACCAAGTGTAAATATTGCTACGCATTGTCTGACCGAAATCAGGTAGCGTAGTGAAATCGAAACCGTTTTGGACAGCTTCTTCAAAAGCTTCCCAAGAACCGTCAAAAAACAAGTCAAGGTCACGCCCTGCGTGTCTGCCGACCATAGGGATACCAAGTGCGGCAATAAATCTTGCCAGTGTACAACGACGACTTTTTTCTATTGATGCCTGCAGGCGTTCAAAAAACTTCACGCCAAAGCCATCTGTTTGCACAATATCGTCCTTGTACTGCTCAAGCTCATATAAATCACCGAAGTTCTTTATCCAGCCTTTAGCAACAAATTTGGCAAGCGTGCTTTCCGAAAGACCCTCGATGTTCATACGGGTTTTTTCACAGAAATGCACAAACTTTTGTACAAGTTTTGCACTACAGCTTTCATTATCGCAGAATAGCTGCTTTGTACCGCTTGCTGATGCTCTGACAGATAACGCAGAGCCGCAACACGGACAACACTTAGGCAGGGCAATGCTTCCACTTTTTGTTATGTTTTCGGCAATCTGCGGAATAATCATATTTGCCTTATACACTTTAATGGTATCACCTATGCCAAGTTCAAGACTCTCAAGGATATTGATGTTATGTACATAAGCACGGCTTACCATAGTACCGTCTATCTCCACCGGCTCAAATGTAGCTGTCAGACTGACCAAACCGGTGCGGGTAGTTGCAACATCAAGTCCTGTACACTTGGTTTCATAAAGCGGATCCTCCCACTTCAATGCAATCAAGCGGTTTTCGTGATGTCCGGTTGCACCCAAGCTCTTGCCGTAAATCGTATCCTCAAACTCAACTATTACTCCATCTACGGGATAGCCGAAGTTTTTGGGATTGTGCGTTTCTATTATGGACCTCAATTCATCGAAGGAGTTGTTATCCGTATAGGTATAAGGCACAACGTCGAAACCTTGACCTGCTAAAAAACGAAATTGAGCCAACTTACTGTACGGCTCAATGTTATCGCTTATTAAGTCAAAGGCAAAGAACTCCAAATACCGTTTGCCGGACTCAGATGAATCAAGCATACGAGTGCTGCCGGAAGCCAAGTTCCTAGGATGAGAATACGGTTCTGTCAGACTGAGGTTGAGTTTCTCAAAGTTTGCCCACGAGATGACGCCTTCGCCTCGCACCTCGAAGGATTCCTTGCTTGGAACCGTCAAAGGTACATTAAGGAAAGTGCGTACCGTGTGAGTTACGTCCTCACCTACAATACCTTCACGGCCACGGGTGATTGCTTGCTTCAGCTCACCGTTTTCATAGCGGAGAACCAAGGTAAGTCCGTCCATTTTCCAAGAGATAACAATGGGCTTGCCATTTGAGAAAGCAACAACTTCGTCAACGGACTTGGTTTTGTCTGCCGACTTCATAGGTTTGGTGTGTCGTACCTCCTCAAGTTCAGGTAAGATTTCACCGGATACGGTCTGTGTTGGCGAACCGGATAAAATGAGTCCGGTATCGTGTTCAAGGCTGACCAGCTCATCATAAAGTCTGTCATAATCACGGTCTGACATAGTAGGGTTTGAGTCCCTGTAGTAAGCGATGTCGGCAGCTTTAATAATAACTATAAGCTCCTTCATTCGCTCTAAATTTGTTTGTTTTGTATTCGCATTCATAAATGCAAACGCTCCTTTCTGATAATGATATATTTTGTTATTCTGTGTTTATCCTGCGTCCATCACCTCGCATGATTTCTGCACATACGGCACAGGTGCGTAAGGTGTATACCACCTGTCCCACTCTTCCACAGTAAGTGTATTACCGTGGATTACAACAGCAGGTATGCCGTATAAACTCAGTTGGATGTAAGTCATCCAGACGCAGCGGATATCAATGTCTTGGGCAACGAAAAACGCTTTCCTTTGAAAATCAAAGTTTTGTTTTGCCATTGCCCAAGCCGCACCGATAATCATAGTACCCGAGCCACAGGTAGGCTCATTGATGGTAATTGGATAATGCTCGGTTTGAACATTATCCATTGGGTTAACGATTTGTGCCATCAATCTGCATATATGGTCAGGCGTGAAAAATTGACCGTTCCACTCATTATTAAGCTTCAGCTCGTGATAGATGCTCCCTAAAACATCCTGTTTTTCATCTTTAAGGCTATTCATCTCAAGCCAAAGCAGAGCAAGCATATGAGAGTATGCGGTCAAATCTGCGGGTGGAAGTTTGCTCGCTATTTCACCATAGCGTGCTTCTCGTTTTTCTGCGTTAATGCGGTCTGTTTGAGCAGCTATGGCGTTAGCCGTAATTTCCAAGAAGGTTGTAAAGACGGTGTTAAGCCCTCTGACCTGAGCTAAGGTTCTTATCTCATCAATAAGCTCCTTGCGGTGCTTGCTTACTGCCTGCACTTAGCTCAACTCCTTCCTCTACTTTTGGCGGCGCAAATACCAAGATCTTGCCATCATCCCAAAACTCAAGCCTTGTTATGGACAAGCTAAGGGTTTCGTCGCTTTCAGAATAAAGCCCAACATCGGTTATCACCATATCCTTAAGTTCCGAAAGCATACCGTTTGCGTACTCCTCATCAAAGTAAATGCCGCAGTATCTTGATATAAAGCCGGTAGTTGTGTGGCAAATTTCACTTGTATCCCAGCTTAGAGTGACTGTCTTACCGGATGCAAGCCTGACTTCTATATAGTCAATTATCAAATCCGGTATGTGAGTATTAGCTGTGATGAACAGGTTCAAAACGCTCACCTCCTACAGACCTTTGCATATGCGGTTGCCTTTTATTGTTCAAAGCAAATCTGTATATCTCGTAAACATTTACAGCGATATATAGACAAAGCATAAGAACACAGCAAATTGCATCAATAAGCAAGTTCAACTTAAAGGCCGTAATTACTGTGGATATTCCCAAAGGTACAACAATTGACGCTAAAGCTAGCGTAAGAATTAAAACGATTCGTGAATTGCGTTTCACTTAAATCATCCTCCTGTAGTAAATTTATATATAGTTACGGCAAGCCAAAAGGCTCCCCGATTGAAAAAAGTTGGGGGAACCTTTCGGCTCCGATCTATATAAAAAAAGCACCCAAAGAATGGCAACCATTCCATGAGTGCTTTTATTGCCGCAAAGGCATAGATTAAATTGTAAAACAGAGGAATGCCCCCTCCGCGTTCTCCCGTTCTGTGCTTCCCGTTAGAAAGCATAAAAAAGTGCCTGAAAGAAAGCCTCTCAGACACTATATAACCCGAAAACTATAACTGCTTTTGTGCAATCACTGATACTTACAAGAGCATTATATCAGAACTGATTGTATTTTGCAAGTGGTTGTGTATAAATTACCATAATTCTTTTATTTATAAATTATTGAAAAGTTATTTAATGTTTTAATTGTTTTCTTTCATGCTTTTAATATGCCGTAGACAAATAAAGTTGTGCAATTACTATTTTTATGTTACTTAAAATCATTCTTTTTTGCGATATCAATTATTTCATTAATCTTAGGATATTTGTTGCATATATCATTTAGCATATATGTGTCTAGGAACACATTAAAACCACCAATTTCCAACATTTCTGAACTTTTATCATAAAATGCTATGCGGCATCCCGATTGTGCAGAACGCTTATTTATTAAAACGTCCTCGCGTCCCATATTTAACAATTCCTCAATAATTACTGGATTTGTTATTTCCGTTTGCTGTTGAACATTGGGATCGGATAAACTTATATATTTGACAACTACTATAGATACTTCAGACGCATTGAATGAAAAAATAGGATTAATTTGTTTTATAACAGAATCCAATTTAAAGAATTCTGTAAACGGATAGTTTGCAGTTTTAGAGGGATAAGTAGTATATGAAAAAACCTTGGTTTGACCATCTTTCAACTCGTAAACTACAGTATATTTTTGTGGAGCAATCAAAGCGTCGATTTTGTTTTTATTATTCTCGTGCACCATTTTTGTGCATTCAAGGAGAACCTCTATGTCGTGCTTTGAGGTGATCGTCGCATTATTAACATGAGATTCTGCCACCGCTGCATCAAATTCTACTCGTACAGAACATATATCATTCACCTCAAAATTTTCATGTTTGTCTCTTGGCTCTACTTCGCCTAATGAAAAAACATATATTAAAACCAACGATATTATTGCTAGTATCAACGCACTCGATACAAAAAGCATAATTTTTTTATCTTTCAAGTTCACCCCTCCAAAAGTGCATTGCGGGGACTCAATGCTCGGTTGTACACTAAGCCCCGCCAATATTAACTTAATCAAGCAATTGCGTTATTGCCTCTCTGTAGGTGGTGTAATTTTCGCCCATTGAGTTTGTATAATCAACAACTTGAACAAGCGCTATCTTGCCACTGTCTGTTATGGTGATATAGGAATCAACGATTTTGAACTGTACATTGTTTTTAGAATCATTAATTTGTTTTAAGGTTTTGTTTTGTGCAGTTTCCACATCATTTTCGTTTATTGCAGTATTCTTATATCGGCCATAATTAAAAGCGGAGAAAGAAGCTATTTCGCCTTTTGCATTAACCCATATTCTAAAAATATCGTCTGTTTTGTATCCATTAATAATATAGCAATACTGAATATCATATATACCCGCCAATTCATCATATACGCAAGACATGAATATATAATTCAATTTAGCGGTATTATATTTGTTTAGAAAATTCAAAGCTATTTCTTTAGCCTTAGATTCTACAATAGCTTCACCTTGCGGAGTGAAACAACCAATATTCTCATTTTTGAAACCACAAAGGGTTTCAGTATTGATCAAATACAAATATTCCTTATTATTGGCATCTACATACACATCGTAAGTACCAAAACTATCAGATCTTTTATCAAGTGGAGCATCTTTAAGATTTTCTGTTCGCACATATGTTAAATCTATTCTTTTAGAATCTAAAGTAACGCTTTTTTTCATCGCTTTTTGAGATGATTGGTCATAATAGGACCCATATGCAGTAGCTTCCGGCATTGGTTCGGATTCTTTTTCCACTTCAGCCTCCGCGATAAAAGCTGTGCTGCATAACAACATAATAGCAAGAGATAATAAGGCAACTATCTTTTTCATAATGTTTCTCCTTTCAATTGTATAATATTTTTTAGCTAAATTTTGCATATACATCGCCTTCATAATAAAGCAAGCCTATATTTTGATAGTAATTTGCATTATCTATGCACTGAAAGGAGCCTGAAATAGGCTCCTTTCTGTTTAAAACCTTTATTCCTCTGTGCGGTTTTTCTTGCGGTTTTTTACAACCTTATAAATGATAAATACGGTAAGTGCTATAGCAACGCCTGCTATTGCCGCTATTATTATACACTTTTTCTTATCAACACATTTTTTGGATGCGCATACTTGAAGCTCTTCCTCATCGGTATCATCCCAGAGCTGATCAAAATCTGCAGGGATACCGTCGTCAAGAGAAAGTCTCATACAACCGTCATCCTCTTCACACAATCCGCTGTCTAAAATGCTCTTGTTTTCATCCATAGCCATATACGCTCCTTATCTTTTATTGAAATAATTATAGCCAAAAAATAGGCCTTTGTCAATAGAAAAACCGTAAATTATGCAAATCATTCGCTTAAAATAGCAAACTCAACAAGCTCCCATCTGCCGTTTTGCCTAACATACAGCAAGCGGTAAACGCCTTTGGCGTAATCCGTACGGTTTACGTTAACTGCGTTGCCCACCACGTCGTAATGTACTTCGCACATAAAGGCGTTATCGGCATAGGCAACAAAGCTGTCGGCATACAAGGAATTGTAGGTTATAACGTATTCTCTGCGCCAATACATACCCGAATAAGAATCTCTTATGGAATTATACGCTTGAGAGTCTTTTCTCGTGTAGGACAAAGCGTTTGCAAAGGTTTGATTAAGCTTGTCCCTACCGAAAAACATATATTCCATCATAGCTACGGTAAAGTTCTCGGCAACGCTCTTATAGGACTCCACAAGGGATGGGTCGGGAGTTGCGTTGCAGACAAAGCTTTCGGCGCTTAGCTGCTTAAGCGTTAATTCCTTGCCCTCCCATTTATCGGTAACCTTTATCCGTGGGCTGAAAAACATCCCCTTAAGGCTGTACACCACGCATTGAACCGGATTTTCAAGCTCTGCGGCATAAGCGTCCACCTCAGGATAACCAACGCCGCTTTGGCTTATATATTCAGCCTTGCCGCTTATATCAACGCCGTTGACAACAACCGAAGCATCCACGGGAACGCTTACCGTGTAATCAACGCCTGCATCAACAAAGGCATACAAAAGCTTTCCTTTTTCGTCCTTGGTGCATTCCAGCTCAGTACCGTCGTATACCACTCGAAAGACGGGCTTATTATATAAACCGGAAACTGTGTATTCCGTAGACTTGGGAGCGTTTTCCAAAGCAAGCTCCAAGGGGTTTAAAAAAGGATAATCTGCGCCTTTTTTACTTATAAATTCGGTAGTAAGACGCACGTCATTAACGTAAACCTCTGCTCCCTCTGGAACACTTACGGTCTGCGTTATTCTATCGCCTGTAAGGTCGTAAAAAAGACAACCGTCCTGCAGACTGTTATAATCCAAAGCGTTTTCTTCAAAGGTCACCTGCACGTCTGTTTCACCAAAAGGCAGACGAAAAGCATATTTAACAAAATCGCCGCTTTTTTCAAAAACGGAAGCGTTAGGACTTTTTACCGTTTCGCCCTTAATATCCGCATAAACGCCGTCAACCGTTACCTTTGCCCCAAGCGGAATAATAATTTGCTTTTCAGGATTAATCTCCTCAAGAAAAGCCTCGGAAACTTGCTGGCCGCAATTCTTCCAGCGCTTCATACCAAAAGAGCCGCTTCCACTCTCGGTAAAACTAAGAGAAAAAAGCACCGTATCGCCGCTTTTCACCTTAAACACCTCCACGCCGTTCTTGCTTTCCAAGGTAGAACGACGCACCGTAAGTTTATTATCCCTTACGTAAGCGTTATATACACTGTCGACCTCGGCGCTTACGTCGCTGAAGGGGCTGCCGTAAAGGGCAGAACTTAAAAGGCTTTTCCAATGCTCCTCGTCTGTTTTTTTTACAAAGCTGCTTGCCACGGTTTCGGGCAGGCTTTGCTGATAGGAGGAAAGAAACGCCCAAAGCACGCCAAGCCCTACTGCCGTTAACAAAACAAGCACGCCCGAATATATAAGCAAAGCCTTTTTAAATACACCCTTTGACTTTACCTTTTCATCCTTAGCCATTAAGCGCACCCTCCTTTTTTACCAATATAGCGTTGGGAAGCCCACGCTCACCTATAAGAGAAGCACAATCGTTTATATGCATACCGTTGTAGTGCATTCTGGTGGAAGAACCCCCATCCAGATTTGCGGCGTTAACTGCGCCAAACTCCAGCATTATGTCTACTAAATCATCGTAGGTAGCGCCAAGGCTTTCCACCTGTCTGCCGTCCACTACCAAAAGCAAAATTGCTCCGTCTGCACGCTGGCCTATTGCCGTACGAGGGTTAAGGCCGCCGCCTAACTGCTTATTCTCGTTAAGGGGTTTGCCGTTAACCACAAGAACGGGACCGGGTGCAAAGCTTACCGCACTTACAATGTTAAGATCCAAAGCATCCTTGCCCGAAAAGCTGCCAACGTGCATTATATAATTTTCGTCGAAGCCTATAACGCAGTTATACTTGAGGTCTGTACCGCCCCAAAGGATTTTTCCGCCGCCCATAACCAAGCCATCGGGAATGCCGCCGTTACCCGTACCGTCGGGGTCGTAAAAGCCCCCTGCGTTAACCCCCGCAATTGCATCGTACTTGCTTATAAAGGTACTTAGCGTAAGACCGTGGCTTTCGGGACCGTAGCTGTCAAGCGTTGCCACAAAAACCCTTGAGGGGTCATCTATTATCATCATCTCGCCCTGATAGGTAGAGCCGCTTATTTCAACTATTTTTATGCCGTTTTCGTTAACCACTATGCTTTCGGCAGGCAAAAGGTCCTCCGGCACGGTAGGTTTAAAGCCTCCGCCGCCTTCATAGTCCCCTACTAAGCCCTCTTGACTGTTGTCGGGTGTGGGAATAACTATAAGGTTGGTATCTATCTGCTCCTCCGGCTCTTCCTTTTCCCCGCCCTTTATGTTTTTAATCGTATTTGCCGACAAAAACAAGGATGGAACCCATTTCGCTGCACTGGTCTCCAGCATTGTCTGCACAAACAGATCTCGGGCTTTTTCCGAAGGGCCGTGGGTTATAACAATGCCTGTGCCGTAAAGGGCAATTATCAAGGCAAGAAGAGTGCAGCCTATAAACGAAAACACCTTGCCCACGCACTTTAGTACCTTTTTAAGTTTAGTTTTTGTTATCTCGTTCATTTTTCTTCCTCTTTTTTACAAGCAAAACCGCAAAAGCCAAAGCCGCTGCTCCTGCCGTAATTCCATATACCCAGCCGTTGTTTTTCTCGTTGCTTTTCGGTTGCGTTTTTTCCTCGGCACTTGTTTGGGGTGCGCTTTCATCGTTTTTTGCTTTTATAATCACAAAAGGCTTTTTAAGGCTAAGCTTGTCTTCCGTTAGCTTTAAATATGCGTTTTTTGCATTTTCCGCACTAAAAGCCGCTTTTGGCTTAGCCTTATCACCGATAGGCGGTGTTGACTGTTCTTTATAGCTTTCCAAATTTTGAAATATGCCGTTTTCCTCGGTATCCATACCCACGGTGCTTCTGTATAAACCGTACCTGCAGGGGCTGTGGGACAATATTTGCGATGCTTGGGTTATGGGTGCGCCTTCCGTACCGTATAGCCAGCGTGTAAGGCTTTCAAACCTATGCTGGGAATGATGAAAACCATATCCCTCCTGAGATACCTCAAATGGCGTTCTCCCTCCCAACTCATCCATAGGCATATCCCAATTAAACACAACGGAATTTTCCCTTAGAGAGTGTATATAGGTCTTGGGCACGTCCCAAAGTCCTCTATCCGCCGAAAGCTTTACAGCCTCCTTTATCGCCGCAGAGTTTAGCATATGTACACCGTGACCGTATTCGCCGTTTGTATCGTGCCCTGCTACCACAAGCGGCTTATAGCGAGTGAAAAGCTCCACGTAAAATTCTGTAAAATCCTGTTTTGTAATACCTACCCCCGCATAAGCCGCTTCTGCCTCGGCTATGGACATAGCATAAAGGTCAGGGTATTCCGAAATTACGGGATAATATTTAAGCCCGCAATGCCATAAGCCGTCAAGAAGCTCGTGAGGACGGTCGTGGGTATTCAAATGATTGGTAAGATACACCACCTGAACGTCATAGCCCATAGCTGTACACCAAGGTATCATCCCTGCAAAATATAGCTGGTCGTCATCACTGTGAGTCGGGCATATCATTATATCTGCCCTCTCCAGCGTATCCCATCTTTGAACACTCTCGGGAGGCATACCCATACTGTATACAAAAACGTCTGCTATGGAGGTTTTTGTTTCAAAGGTCAAAACAAGCTCGCAGTTCCCGTAAAGCTCTATATACTCGTGAAGGAAGCCGTTTTTGCCGCATTTTATCTCTTCTCCGTCTGCGGTAAGAGTCCATTCGTCGGGATTGCGGTCAAACTTGATATAAAGCCCATATAGTTCGGTGCTGCTTTCAACACGCACCTCGTTAACGCTGCGGTAGGTATATATGTTGTTATCTGCAAGAAAGGAGGCGGCTTCGCCGTCTGCAGTGATTATGCAACTATCCGTAAGCTCCTTTGCCACATAAACCGCATCGGCTTTTATTGGTAGCCCAAGGGCAAAAAAGCATAACAATAGGGAAATTATGCGTTTGTACAAGCGGCATCCTCCCATCTTTCCGAAAGTTATACATAATAATTATACACTTATTAAAATAAATTTCAATACATTTTAGATATTAGTTGCTTTTTTTTCGTTATATGTTAAAATAGCTTTCGGAGGGATTGCTTATGGACCTTTGGACAAGACTTAAAAACACAAGTAAACCCATAGTTCTTTACGGTATGGGTGATGGCGGTGACAAAATAATAAAAGCGCTTAATGGCTACGGCGTCTCCGTTTCGGGGGTTTTTGCCAGCGACGGCTTTGTTAAGAAAAAGCTGTTTCACGGTATGCCTCTTATGACATACGCCGAGGCAAAGGAAGCCTTTGGAGATATGATAGTGCTGGTTGCCTTTGGCACAGGAATAAAAGACGTGCTTGATAATATAAAGCGTATTTCTAAGGAAACGGAGCTTTACGTACCTGACGTGCCCGTTGCAGGAGATAGTATTTTCAACCTGCGGTTTGCTAAGGATAACGCCGATAAGCTACGCTTTGTTTACGGCAAGCTTGCCACGGAGCGTGACCGTTTTGCCTTTGAGTGCCTTGTAAGATACAAGCTTAGCGGTAGGGCAGAATATCTTTACGCCTGCGAAGACTCCAAGGAGTATGCTTATTCCCTTCTCGCACTTGGCAACGACGAGACCTTTGTGGACTGCGGTGCTTTTATAGGTGATACGGTAGCGGAGTTTTTAAGCGTTACGGGCGGTCACAAGGCCATATACGCCATTGAGCCCGACGGACGTACCTTTCGAAAGCTTAGCGCAAACACCGAGGGTATTGAAAATATGCACCTTATCAACGCCGCCGCAGGTGACAAGCCGGGCTTTACCCACTTTTCTGCCATTGGCAGCCGCGGAAGCAAACAGACAGCTACAGGCATACAGCTTCCTATGGTCAGCGTTGACAGCGTGCTTGAAGGAAAAAAGGCAAGCTTTATAAAAATGGACGTGGAAGGTATGGAGGCTGCAGCCATAGATGGCGCCGCCCAAACTATTAAAGCTTATAAGCCCAAGATGTACATTTCCTGCTACCACAGGAGCGAGGACTTTTTTGACATACCGATAAAGGTGCTTTCACTGAGAGACGACTACAAGTTACATATAGTTCACCACCCTTGTTTGCCTGCCTGGGATACGGCTTTTATATTAGTTTAACGTATTTATATCCTCTGCATTTAATCTCAAAAAATTTTTTTAATTTTTTTAAAAATTTTTTTGAGATTAAATTTATTTGTGACACTATATTAATGGAGGCGGATTAATTACAACAAAAATTTTAAAAAAAGGAGTCACAAATTATGAAAAAAACACTATGCGTTTTATTTGCTGTATCGGTTTTGATTTGCACGTTTACAATTTCGGCTTCTGCCGATAATGTTTTCAGTTTTGACACCTATGAGGAATTCAAAACCTACGTTCTAGACCCCGAGGAATACAAAAAACAAGCGGAAGATTACAACGAAAATTGGTATACTTTCGACAAAGAAGGATATCTGGATTTTGACAAGTTTTTTAATTGCAAAAGCGGAAGGATAATATCAGACAACCAATGTGAATTTATTTTCGACTTTAAGGAAGATGCGCAGACAACTTCCTCCGTATGGCCGTCTATAATCGTTAGCTATAGGAAAAAGCCTTATACCTCTCCTGTTTATCCGATGGTGAATGATGATGGAAGTATCACCTCTACGAGTGTGACAATGATAGATTTGCATTTTACAGACTTTGATGAACAAGATGTGGCAAAAATTGTCGGAAACGGCACCATCAGAGTAAAAAAGGACGGATATTCGTTTTATTATTGGATCAAGAACGGAACTATAACAAGCTTGAGATACAGTAACGATAATTACTCGATATATTTCAGCGACCTTGATAAGGCTACCGATGATATGTCCGAGTTCCACAGCATCTACAAAAATGCTGACGAATCCATAAAGGTTATAAAACGATTTGAAGATTTAATAAACGGTACGTTAACAGAAGCTGAACCTGTAAAAAACACTCCCGCAGCAATTATTGCGGTTTCAATAATTGCCGCAGTTTTGGTTGCAGTTGCTGCGGGTATAGTTTCCACAAAAAGAAGCAAAAAAGCTAACGTTTGCGGCAGCGAAGTAACGACCGAGAAAATTGAAGAAAAAGCGGATTGACAAAACGGCAAAATAGGTATAATATACTTATAGTATTTTTTTAGAAAAAGCGAGGCTGTTTTGTTATGAGCGAATGTACACATAATTGTAGCACCTGCAGTGCAAATTGCTCTTCCCGTAAGCCTGAAAGCTTGCTGGCAGATCAAAACGCACTGTCTGACGTTAAACGTTATAGCCGTTGTAAGCGGTAAGGGCGGCGTTGGTAAAACCCTTGTCACTTCCCTTTTGGCTGTTAATATGCGCCGCAGAGGATACAGCGTTGGCGTTCTTGACGCTGATATTACCGGGCCCTCCGTTCCCCGTGCCTTCGGTACCGCAAAGGTAAGAGCCGAGGGTAGCGATGCAGGCATTTTCCCCGTGGAAAGTAAAACGGGTATTAAGCTTATGTCCCTTAACTACCTGCTTGAAAACGAAAGCGACCCTGTTGTTTGGCGCGGTCCTGTTATTGCAGGTACCGTTAAGCAGTTCTGGACAGACGTTGTTTGGGGCGACGTAGACTTTATGTTTGTTGATATGCCTCCCGGAACGGGTGACGTGCCTCTTACCGTTTTTCAGTCGCTTCCGATAAAGGGCATTGTAGTGGTTGCTTCTCCGCAGGAGCTTGTTTCCGTTATAGTTGAGAAGGCTGTTAAGATGGCGGAGCTTATGAATATTCCCGTTATAGGGCTTGTTGAAAATATGTCCTACTTCCTCTGCCCCAATTGTAACGAAAAGCACAAAATTTTTGGCGAAAGCCACATTGATGCTATCGCCTCCGAGCATAAGATAGACAGCGTTTCCAAGCTTCCTATGGATATAAAGCTTGCGGCAGGCTGTGACAGCGGCCTTGTGGAGCTTTATGACGGTGATTGGCTTGACTCCCTTACCGACATCATTGAAGGTAAAGCCTAATGGGTGCTTACGCTGACCGTGCCTGTGAGCTTTTTGCAGGAGGCGCCAACTGCGCTCAGGCTGTTTTTGCCGCTTTTGCAGACAAGCTGGAGATGGACGAGAAAAGCTGTTTAAAGCTTTCTTCCTCCTTTGGCGGCGGTATGGGCAGAATGAGAGAGGTTTGCGGCGCTGTAAGCGGTATGTTTATGGTGGCAGGGGCGCTTTACGGGTACGCCGAGGACGACGACACCCGAAAAAAAGAGCATTACGCTTTGATACAAGCTATGGCGGAGCAATTTAAAGCAGAGCATCAGACCATTATTTGCCGTGAGCTTTTGAGTTTACCCGCAACCATACCCGACCCAACGCCTACAAAACGAAGCGCAGAGTTTTATCAAGCTCGTCCTTGCATACGCTTTGTTGAAACGGCGGCTTTGATACTGGAAAAGCTTATAGAAGAGCACAAATGAATTGAAAGGCTGTAAAACTTTGTTTTTACAGCCCTTTTTTATAAAAAGTATTGACAAGTTTTATTATTTAGAGTATTATAATAGCGGTTAGCGTAGGCTAACTACCTTTATCGGAGGGAGCTGTTTATATGAAAACTCTTAAAGATATAAAAGTAGGGCAAAGGGCTCGCGTGGTTAAGCTACACGGTGAGGGCGCCGTAAAGCGCCGTATAATGGATATGGGGCTTACAAAGGGTGTGGAGATTTACGTTCGCAAGCTTGCTCCCCTTGGCGACCCTATTGAGATAAATATCCGCGGTTATGAGCTTTCTCTTAGGAAAAGTGATGCGGAAATGATTGAGGTTGAATAATTTTTTGCCACACGGTTAGCATAGGCTAACTAAAAGGACGGTGTTGTTATGGATATAAAAATTGCGCTTACAGGTAACCCAAACTGCGGTAAGACCACACTTTTTAACCTGCTTACGGGCTCTAACCAATACGTTGGTAACTGGCCCGGTGTTACTGTGGAGAAAAAAGAAGGAAAGCTTAAAAACCGTGAGGGCGTTATAGTTACCGACCTGCCGGGTATATATTCCCTTTCCCCATACACGCCTGAGGAGGTTGTTGCAAGAAATTATCTTATTGACGAAGAACCAAGCGTTATTCTTAACATAGTTGACGGCACCAACCTGGAGCGAAATTTGTACCTTACAAACCAGCTTTCGGAGCTTGGTATTCCTATGGTTATCGCCATCAATATGATGGACGTGGTGCGCAAAAACGGGGACAAGATAGACATTGAGCTTTTAAGTAAAAGCATAGGATTTAAGGTGATTGAGATATCTGCCTTGAAGGCCGACGGCATTGACGAAGCAGTTGAAGCCGCCATTGAAGCGGCAAAGGGCGGGAAATTTGTTCCCAGACCTTGCTTTTCGGGCTTGGTGGAACACGCTGTTGCTCATTTGGAAGAGGCAACTGTTCACAGTATGCCGGAAGAACAACAGCGCTGGTACGCAGTTAAGCTGTTTGAACGTGACAAGGAGGTTATAGCCAAGCTTGGCATAAACGATGAAACTCTTAACCACATAGAAAAGGACATAGTTTCGGTAGAGAGCGCCCTTGATGACGATGCAGAAAGCATTATAACCAACGAAAGATACACCTACGTTGAAAACGTACTTAGAGGCTGTTACAAGAAAAAAAGCCTTGGCAGGCTTTCTATATCCGATAAAATTGACAAGGTTGTAACTAACCGTATACTTGCTATTCCTATCTTCATAGCCGTTATGCTTTTGGTATATACCGTGTCTATCGGCACTATCGGGAACTTATCGGTGGAGTTTATGAACGACACGCTTTTTGGTGAGTGGATAGTTCCCTCTGTCTCAGCTTGGCTTACGGATATAGGCTGTCGCTCTTGGCTTGTAAGCTTGGTTTCTGAAGGTATTTTAGGCGGGGTTGGCTCGGTTTTGGGATTTGTTCCGCAAATGCTTTTGCTTTTCCTTATGCTTTCCATTCTCGAAGATATCGGCTATATGTCAAGAGTTGCATTTATTATGGATATGCTTTTCCGCAAGTTTGGACTTTCGGGAAAAAGCTTTATTCCTTTGTTGGTTGCCTCCGGTTGCGGTGTTCCGGGTGTTATGGCAAGCCGCACCATTGAGTCCGAACGTGACCGCAGAATGACAATAATGACTACCTGTTTTATTCCCTGCGGTGCAAAAATGCCTTTGGTTGGGCTTGTTGCGGGCGCACTTTTCGGCGGTAGCCCTATAATTGCCGCTTCTGCCTACCTTATAGGAATAGCCGCTGTTATTCTATCGGGGCTTATTTTAAAAAAGACAAAGCCCTTTGCCGGCAAGCCCGCTCCCTTCGTTATGGAGCTTCCCCCTTATCACGCTCCTGTTGCCTGCGGTGTGCTTCGTGCAACTTGGGAAAGAGGCTGGGACTTTATCAGAAAAGCGGGAACAGTTATCCTTGCCGCAAGTATTGTTATATGGACGCTTAACAACCTTAGCTTTGTGGGTGGTTTCCATTACATAGGTGAAAGCGGCTCCAAATCCATACTTAGCTATATCGGCAACGCTCTTGCGGTTGTGTTTAAACCCCTTGGCTTTGGTAAATGGCAGGCTGCGGTCGCCACTATCCTTGGGCTAATGGCTAAGGAAGAGGTTGTTGGCGTGTTTGGTGCTTTACACGGCGGTGCGGAAGAAATAGCTTTGACTGTTTTTGACGGCAACAAGCTTTCGGCTTATTCCTTTATGATGTTTAACCTTTTATGCGCGCCCTGCGTTGCGGCTATGGGGGCTATAAGACGAGAAATGAACAGCCCCAAATGGACTGTTGCCGCCATCGGTTATATGACCGCATTTGCGTGGTTTTCCTCCCTTGTGGTTTATCAGGTGGGAACCCTTATAACCAAAGGTGCGTTTGGTTTTTGGACCGCAATTGCTCTTATGGCTGTGGTCGCTGTGATATATTTACTGTTTAGAAAAAACAAATACGAAAATACCCTTTAAGGAGTTGATATTATGTGGCCTACTATTATAGTTGCATCAGTTGTTGCGGCAATCTTCGTTGCCATTATCGTTAACGGTATTATAAACCGTAAAAAGGGAAAAAGCTCCTGCTCTTGTGGGTGCAGCAATTGTGCTATGAAGGGAACTTGCCACAAAAAGTAAATACCTTATAAAACAAAAACTGCTGTTGTGGTAAAACATAACAGCAGTTTTTATGCAAAAAATATCGTTTACTGGTGCTCTGCAAGCCAAGCTTCTACCTTGTTCTTAGCGATTCTCTTGATATCCTCGGTAGGATATGCACTGTCAGCACCGCCGTTTACGTATATAAAATAAGAACCTGTGGGGGTTTGATAAAGAGACTCCTCATAACCTGCGGGATCACCAAACTCACCAACGGTATACTTTTTAACAAGCTCAGCAGTAGCTGTGTCGTATTCGCACTTGCAAATAATCTTCTTCATAGATATGCTCCTTTATTATTTTTTTCGTATACATTATAATATTTTAAAAAGCATTAGTCAACAGACATAAATGAAGAATTGAAGGCGTTTTTTGGAAAGAATTGTTATATACTATATACAAAAAACGCATATAACCAAAAAGTAACGGCGCAGATTTCTCTGCGGCGTTACAGACCGCTGACAAAGGCACAGAACACAAAAAAAGAAAGATTAACCCCTCTTCATAGTAGAAAATTCGGGGAGTCACCCCGAATTTTCTGCAATTGATTATATTTTTTCGTTCAAAACGAACCGAGGCTTGCAGTACTAAGTACAGCTAACGCCTCGGTTCGTCTTGTCTGCACTCTTTCTCAGCACTCTGTCAGTTTTATGACAAGGTTTGTCATAAAACTGAAACGGCGCAGATTTCTCTGCGCCGTTAAAGCTATAAAGCTTATTCGTTGTTGCCGTTAATCTTAGCCATAGAGTCTTCGATAGCGAAGAGGATGATATCCTTGTTACCGTCGATTCTGGACTTGAGATTCTTATCAAGATTCTTAGCCATACCGGTGGGGCTGTTCCAAGCTGCAGCAAATACGCTACCAAGGTCGAAAGTACGGCTTTCGAAGATGGTGTCAAGCATAGCTGCGCTGTCACGGTCAGAAGCATCACCACGCTTAAGCTGGTTTTCATAGTATTCGGGAGTGAGGTAAGACTTGCTGTATGCGCCAAGAGCGTCAAGGATGATACCTATCTGCTTGCCGTTTTCGCCTGCAGAAAGAGAAGTGGTGGGAACAAATACGCAAGAGAGAGTCTGTTCGCCCATAGTGTGATAATATCTTTCCTGGCTTTCGTCATACTTAGGAACGGGAAGGATACCGAAGTCATCTTCCATATCTCTGAAGTAGGGAAGGTGAATAAGGCTGGTCATATAGAACAAGCCGCGGCCTTCTTTGAATGCCTTAACAACAGTTTCACTGTAAACGTCCATAGGTGCGGGATACTTGCTGGTGTAAACCTCAAGGTCTGCAACAAGAACGTCGTTGGTGTTGGTGTAAAGATCAACTGCGTCGCTGTTTACGTTGTAAACTCTTTCGTTGTCGAAAGTGAATATAGGCTGGTCGTTTGCGTCCTTGTCGATAGCCTTTTCACCTGCTGCAACAACGTGGAGATAGAGGTTGCTGGTTTCGGTAAGGAGACCGTAGGTGTCGAATTCGTCACGAACGTTGTCACCGTTATCGGAGCCAAAGCCCTTTATCTTTTCTTCAAATACGTCAAAGGTCCACTTGCCTTCCTTTGCGAGCTCATAAAGCTCGGTATAAGTGCCGTCACCAAACTTTTCTTCATAAAGAGTCTTGTTGAAGAGAACTACGAAGGTACCGTCGTTATCGTAGGTGTTGATGTCGCCGAGTGCGTAGTAAAGCTTACCACCAACGGAAAGGTCAGCTACAGCGTCCTGGTCCCACCAAGGCTTGGAAAAATCAACGCCGAGGGAGTTGAGGTCCTGAAGGTAGCCGTTCTCAACGAAGGAGTAGTAGTAATAATAAGACTCAAAGCAGAAGTCGATAGTAGGAGCGCCGGAAAGAAGGTCGTCCTGAATGAGAGTACGGATATCAGCAACGGTTTCGGTGCTCATTTCGCCGGTAATGGTGCAGTTGTAGCTGGTTTCAACTGCTTCCTTAACCTTTTTCTTAGCGAGGTTAATGTTGGTCATCTTGCCGGTTTCTTCAGTCTCGTCCCAGATTACTTCGCCCTGGAAGTCGATAGTTTCTTTACCGTAACCAAACCAACGCTGCATAATGTTGAAGGTTCTGCCGCCCATATCGGTAGCAGGAGCGAGCTGTTCGTGGTATGTGCCGGTTTCAACGCCGCTTTCGGTGCCGGATTCGCCGGATGCATCGGTAGAAGCATTGGTACCGCTGCTTGAATCGTCCTTCTTATCATCGCCACTGCCGCCACAAGCTGCGAAACAAGCAACAACCATAAGAAGTGCCATCAATAAGCACAAATACTTTTTCATAAGTGTTTCTCCTTTACATAATTTGTTGTTTTAATTATAACACAGCAGAAAAAAATGTCAAGACTTTTTTGTTTTTTTAGTGGTTTTGCGGCATAATTTATTGTAAGAGATTAATTTGTGTTGACTTTCAGGGGATGGCATAGTATAATTATAATGTTGCTTTAAGCAAGAAAGGAGTTGGATAGCTTGTCCGGCCTTAGAAATTTTATTATTGTTTTTTTACTTTCCCTTTTGGGCTTTGGCGTTTTGGGCCATTTTATCGCAACCGGCATAGTCCCCAACCTTATTAAAGGCGACGAGACCGAAAACGTTGCAAGCACTGATGAAAGCACGGAGGATATTTCCTCTGACCTTATCGCGGACAGCAGTGTGGGGGAGCAAATAATTGAAGGAAACACCTTTAATTTTGCTTTTTTCTGTATGGATATCAACGATAAGCTTGCCGGTATTTATTTACTGCACACTCACGACGGATACGAAACCTGCGTTACCGTACCTATTCCCGGTACTGCTTTTGTTGAAAACAACGGTGCTTACACCACTATTACCAAGCTGTATGCCGACTACGGCAAGGATTTTATGGTAACCAAGCTGTTTTACCTTACCGGTTGCAAAATAGACGAGCACGCTACCGTTTCTGCCGTTGATTTGGACGGCAAGGGTCGCAACGTGACCGAGCTTAGCACATACCTTAAATATACCTACAAGATAAAGGACGAATTTGAATATCCTAATCCCAACTATATCGAAGGCGGCACCAATCACGAAAGCTCTGATGAAGTTTCAACCGAGGAAATTGGCGAATTTATTACGATAAAAGCGGGCAGCTATGCTCTTAACGGCACCACCGAGGGTGTGCTTAACGAGCAGCTTTTGTTGGACACCGACTATAATTCCAACGCCTTTGACATTTACCTTGAGCTGCTTAACAAAATGATAAACGACGGCGCTATTGCATCAAACCCCAATAAGCAGGCTACTATTTTCAATTATCTTCCCGAAAGGTCCTTCCGTGACTATGCGGGCAGCGGCGCTTCTGCCTACCTGTTTAACAGCTTCCGCAAGGCAAGCTTTGAACATCCGGGTACAGGCGGCGCTTGGGACGAAATACGTGAAGCTATAAAAACACTGGAAGGAAAGGTACAGTAATTATGAACGTTGAAACCAAATGTATACACGAAGGCTATAAGCCCGAAAACGGCGCACCCTTGGCTATGCCAATTTATCAAAGCACTACCTATGCTTACGATTCTACCGAGCATATAGGTAAATTGTTTGACTTGGCTGCGGAGGGTCATATGTACAGCCGTATTTCCAACCCTTCGGTTGCTTTTGTTGAAGAAAAAATAGCAGCCCTTGAGGGTGGCGTTGCCGCTGTTTGCACAACCTCGGGGCAAGCGGCCTCCTTCCTGTCTCTTGTGAATATTCTCGGCAGCGGTGACAGCTTTTTATGTTCTGCCAAGATTTACGGCGGTACCATAAACCTATTTTCCGTTACTATGAAAAGATTGGGCATTGAATGCATATACTTTGATGCGGATGCTTCCGACGAAGAGATAGAAAAGCTTATTAAGCCCAATACCAAGGCCGTTTTCTGCGAATCTCTTGCAAATCCCGCTTTGGCTGTTCTTGATATAAGCCGTATTGCAGATATGGCTCACAGAAACGGGCTGCCTCTCATTGTGGATAACACCTTCCCTACCCCCATACTTTGCAGACCTCTTGAACACGGTGCGGATATAGTTATCCACTCCACCACCAAGTATATGGACGGTCACGCTGTTCAGGTCGGCGGTGTTGTTGTTGACGGCGGTACCTTTGACTGGGCAGGCAACGGCTACACCTGCCTTTCCGAGCCGGATGCTTCTTATCACGGTGTTGTTTACACCAAAGACTTTGGCAAGGCAGCTTACGCCACCAAGCTTCGTGTTCAGCTTATAAGAGATTTTGGTACATATCCTCCCGCAAGCGCCGCTTTCCTTCTGGACTTAGGTCTTCAGACCCTTGGCGTAAGAATGGAAAGACACTGCAAAAACGCTTTGGCGGCGGCAAAATTCTTAAAAGCACACGACAAAATAGAATCTGTTTCCTATCCCGGTCTTGATGATGACAAATACCACGGCTTGGCGCAAAAATATATGCCCGACGGCACAAGCGGCGTTGTTTCTCTTACCATTAAAGGCGGCAAGGCTAACGCAGTTCGCTTTATGGACGCTTTAAAGCTTGCCAAAAACGTAGTTCACGTGGCGACTGTTCACACCTGCGTTTTGCACCCCGCCAGCGAAACTCACCGTCAGCTTACCGACGAGCAACTGATTGCCGCAGGTATTAACCCCGGTATGATAAGACTTTCCGTAGGCATTGAAAACATTGACGATATTATTGCCGACTTGGAAAACGGTCTTAGCCAATGCGAATAACCCTTATATACGTAGGCTCTACCAGTGAAAGGTTTTATGCAGATGCAGCAAACGAATACGAAAAACGCATAGGCGCTTTTGCTTCGTTTCAAAGCGTTTGTATAAAAGAAGAGCGCATAGGGGACGAAGCCAGTGAAGCCGTAATTGCCAAGTGCCTTGCAGCCGAGGAAGGACGCATACGTGCCGCTATCCCCAAGGGAGCTTTTACAGTTGCTTTGTGTATTGAAGGCAAGCAGCTTTCCTCCGAGGAGCTTGCACGAAAGTTTGAGGAGCTTGGTACAGGCGGTACTTCATCCGTTGTATTCATCATAGGGAGCAGTCACGGTATATCCCCCGCCTTAAAGGCTTCTTGTAATATGCGTATCTCTATGTCCAAAATGACCTTTCCGCATATGTTGGCAAGAGTTATGCTGACGGAACAGATTTATAGAGCTTTTACAATACTTTCCGATAAAAAATATCATAAATAATTTGTATAACTATTGAAATTGGCTTTTGTTTGTGATAAAATAAGGCGAAATAATCAAGGAGGTGCTTGTTATGGCATATACTATTTCTAAAGACGATTGCATCGGTTGCGGTACCTGTGAGGCTGAATGCCCCGTTGGCGCTATCACTGTTGGTGATGACGGCAAGTACGTAATTGACGCTGACACTTGTCTTGACTGCGGCGCATGCGCCGGCGTATGCCCCGTTGACGCTGCTAAGGCGTAACTTTTAACCTTTAAGGT
>JAZSLS010000013.1:0-35851 GCA_045535465.1 Eubacteriales bacterium | reverse complement strand
ACGGTTTTGGTTGAAAGGTAGCGGGACATTCGAGAATGTCCCCTACACAAAAAGCGGATTGTTCGTTTTACAGACGGCAAGGTTTGTACAAAAAGGCAAAACGTTTTTTTGTAGGGACCGGCGTCCCCGACGGTCCAAGTTACCGCCTTGGTTCGCCATTGGCGGATATTCCGTGTAACGGATTTATTCGTAGGGGCGAGTCTCGAATCGCCCGCCGCATAACGGTGGGTGCCAAGCCGACGGGTAATATGGCTAAAACCGCATAGTTGCGGGACATTCGAGAATGTCCCCTACATAAAAAGCGGATTGTTCGTTTTACAGACGGTGGCGACTAATCAAAAAGAATACAAAAACCGTCTTTAAAAAGACGGTTTTTATCGTAATGTGTAATTTGGGGTGAAAGGGCGCCTTATTTTATCCACCATTCGGGAGTAATCTCTCCAAGGGTGACCGTTCGTCTTGTGGGGTAATCCAGCATTATTTCCACATCCTTGTACTTGCCCGCCATAAGCTGTACCATAAGCTCTCTGCAAGCGCCGCAGGGAGCGCCGCTTGAGCCATCGGGCATAATACAAAGAACCTTATCTATCTCCTGCTCGCCACAGGTTATCATATTAAAAATTGCGTTTCTCTCGGCGCAAACGCCAAGGCCGGAGCAAGTATCCACGCACACACCGGTGTATATCCTGCCCGATTTTGAAAGCACGGCAGCGGCAACCTCGCCGCAGCTTACGTACTGCGAAACCTGCCTGGGGTTAAAAGCAGACTTTGCCGCTTGGTACATCTTTTCCCATACGTCGGTCATCGTTACACCACCTGAAAGATATAAAACTTAAGATAATCCGTTTCCGGCACGCTCCACATAATAGGATGGTCGGGTGACTGAGCCCTTGCCTCTATTTGCTTAAGGCTTACGCACGCCTCGGCAGCGGCGCTTTTTAGCATCTTGCAGAACAGGTTATCCGTCATAAAATGAGAGCAGGAGCAGGTGGCAAGATAACCGCCACGGGGTAAAAGCTTCATAGCCTTGCGGTTTATTTCACGGTAGCCGCCTATCGCCTTCCCCACCGTAGCACTGCTTTTGGTAAAGGCGGGCGGGTCAAGGATAATAAAATCCCAAGGGTGAGCCTTTTTAGACTCCGCCTCATCAAGCAAATCAAAAACGTCGCTTTTAACAAAGCTAACCTTATTTGTAAGACCGTTAAGTGCAGCATTACGAGCGGCACTTTCCAATGCGTCGGCAGAAACGTCCACCGCCATAACGCTTTCGGCGCCGCCTGCAGCGCAGTTAAGCGCAAAAGCGCCTGTGTGGGTAAAGCAGTCCAGCACCCTTTTACCCTTTGCAATTTTCGCTACTGCGGCACGGTTATACTTTTGGTCAAGGAAAAAGCCTGTTTTTTGACCGTTTATATAGTCCACGTCGTATTTTATGCCGTTTTCGGTTATAATAACGTGCCCGTCACCGTTGCCCATATAAAAGCCCTTTTTGCGAGGCAAGCCCTCTTTATCACGCAAAGCAAGCTCGTTTCTCTCGTATATAATATCAATCCTATGGCCACGAAGCATAAGCTCCTCTGCCAAAAGGCGGTAAAGGGTGCGTTTTATAAGCTCGGTCCCTAAACAAGCTATCTCTATACTAAGCACGTTTTCAAACCTGTCGCAGGTCATACCGGGAATACCGTCTGCCTCGCCGAAAATTAACCGTGAACACTTAATATCATCGCCCATAACCGTAAGACGGTAGTCCAAAGCGTAGCTTATGCGGCGGCGCCAAAACGCCTCGTCAAATTTATCGTTGGCGTTGGTGGAGATAACACGCAGACGAATTTTGGAAGCGCTGTTGTAAAAGCCCGTACCAAGATAACGGCCCTTTGCGCTAAGAACGTCTGCAAGCTCACCGTCGGTAACAACACCGCTTACGGAACGCACCTCGTCCTCATACACCCAAGGGTGACCGTTTCTTAAAGAAAGCTCCGCCTTTTCGCTTACCGTAACCGTAGGATAACCTCTGCTCATATCAAACACCGCCTTTATAGTTATGAAAGTATATTAGCACATTTTGCTGTGTTTTGCAAGGGCAAAAAAAGCTTGGCTTTGTGTAGCCAAGCGTTTTGTTTTTATGGTTATTCTTCTACAGGTACGTCGGCAGATGCCTCTTCCTTTGCAAGCACCTCATCATAAGTAAAGCCGCCGCAACGCTCCAGCTCTGCATTGAGAATAGCGTCTACAACGTATCTGCCCTTTTCGTCAAGCTGGCTGTAAGCAGTTATAAGGCTCATACCCTTATGGCTGGTGTTATAAAGGGGAGAATACTCAAACAAATTAATACTAAGCTTACGGCAAATTTTAAGAACGGTGTCATAGGACGTACCACCGATACCGTTGTGCAAAGCGCTTACTATTGTAGATTGAGGGATGCCTACTGCAATAGAAAACTTGCGCACGCTTCTAAACTGAGTGCGAATTTCATTTTTAATTGCCATTGTCAAAAGATCCATAATTTACACATCCTATTTTATATAATTAAACGTTTTCCTTTTATCACTTTAATTATATCAAACAAAAATCAAAAAGTAAATACAAAATGTTAAATTTAATAAAACAAAATTAATTTTTTTATTTTTTACCCCCAAAAACAAGCTATTTAAGACGTTTTTTGTTAACTTTAAATGTGTCAATTTCAAATCTAAAATTAAACTTATCCTTTGCAATCTGCATTGCAACCGCCGCAAACGTCGTTGGGAACTTTATTTTCGCTAAAGAAAACGGCAAGGTTTTCAAGGGTAGTTTTTGCTATATTCTCCAACGCCTCGTTAGTAAGGAAAGCCTGATGGGAGCTTATTATAACGTTTGGCATAGAAAGCAAGCGGGCAAGTACGTCATCGGGCATAATATGCTCCGAGTTATCCTCAAAGAAAAACTCCGCCTCTTCCTCATAAACGTCCAGTGCCGCACCGCCTATTTTGCCGTTTTTTATAGCCTCCAGCAGCGCCTCTGCATCCACCAATGCCCCTCGAGAGGTATTTACCAACACCACACCGTCCTTCATTTTAGACAGTGCCGCAGAGTTTATAACGTGATAGGTATCCGTAGTAAGGGGACAATGCAGGGAGATTATATCGCTCTCTTTGAAAAGAGTTTCCTTATCCGCGTACTCTATCCCTTCTACCGGATAAGGGTCGTGGGCTATTACACGCATTCCAAAGCCACGGCATATATCAATAAACACCCTGCCGATACGACCTGTACCGATAACGCCCACGGTTTTACCGTGAAGGTCAAAGCCTGTAAGCCCCGCAAGACTAAAATTATAGTCACGGGTGCGAATATAGGATTTGTGGGTGTGTCTTATCAGCGTAAGCAACAGCGCCATAGCGTGTTCTGCCACCGCATAGGGGGAGTAGGCAGGAACACGAGCAACGGCAAGACGGCCTTTGGCGCTTTTGCAATCCACGTTGTTAAAGCCTGCGCATCGCATTGCCACCATCTTTACGCCTTTTTTTGCAAGCGCTTCCACAACAGAGGCAGAAACGCTGTCGTTTACAAAAGCGCACACGGCGTCAAAGCCGGTTGCCAAATCTACGGTGTCCTCGCCTAGCTTTGCTTCAAAATACTTTATTTCCACGCCGTAGTCTGCGGCGTATTTATCGAAGCCCTTTTTGTCGTAGGGCTTTGTATCAAACATTGCAAGTTTTATCATAGCATAAATCTCCTATTACTTATTATGTTTTCTCATAAAACCAAAATTATACTAAAAGGAGTACCTAATAAAACTAATTACCGCTTTTTTTCTTTTTGGCAATAAGTACTATTATAACCACCACGCCTGCACCGATAAATAACGTTCCGCCTGCGCATATAGCCACCAACGCTACGACGGAAATGCCGCTTGCACTTTCGGTAACACCTTCTTCCGCAGAAAGCTCACCTTCGGGAAGAGGAGAGGCTGTAAAGGTTGCTGTGTACTTAAGGTTTCTTACCGCCACCTTTTCAAGCTCCTTATCCCAGCCTGCAAAGGTATAGCTGTACTTACCGTCGCTTGCCTTAACCGGAGCAGCTTGCGGTTCAGGCAAAAAGTCGCCGTATTTGCAATTGATAGCTTCAAACACAGTGCCATCCTCGTTGTAATAGGTAACGGTAAGGCCATAGGGCTCCCAAACCGCATAAAGGGTTATGTCGGCATCAGCGCTGTACTGTGCACCGTATTCATAATCAACGGTTTTTGCACCGATAGAGGTTGACCAGCCCTTAAAGTTATGGCCTACCTTGGTAGGTTTTTTGCCCGATAGGACTATACTTGCGCCCAAGCGCTTGTGCTGATTCAAAAGCTCGCCCTTGCCGCCTTTAAGGTTATAGCTTACGGTGTAGGATACAAGTATCTCGTCAAGTATGCCGCCTGCCATTACGTAGCCTTCGCCATCACCAAACTTCACCTTGCACCAGCTGCCCTCTTTACCTATAACCTCTACTCTGTCGTGCAGATTAAGGTTGCCTATTATCTCGCTTACAGAGGAAGCGCCTTGATAAACGTCAACTATATTGGCGGTAACCACGTAAGTGCCTGTTGGATTAAGCGCTTTATCCATCAAAGCGGCATAATCCGTACCTGCGTTTACCGTATAGTTAGGCACACAATAACCGTAAAGATACCCGCTGGTAAGGGAATAAGAGTGGGTAGCGACCTTTTCGCCTCCGTTGCCCTCGATGGTGTATACCTTATCGTCCTTAACGCCGAGAACAAAACCAACGTGGCTGGGCGAATCCTCGTCGGCAAACATAATAATGTCGCCTAAAACAGGTCTGTAGCCGCTGTCTGCCCCATAGAACAGCTTGCGGCTTATGAACCAATTGGTCATACGGCTGCAGCTTATCTCGGTTTTGGCAAGCTCTGCGGGAACACCTGCCTGCCTTAAGCACCAGGAAACAAAGGCGGCGCACCAAGCGTAACCGTAGCTTACGCCGTTGCCCTCTCTGTTATCAACCTTGCCCCATACACGGGTATATTCCGCAAAGTTACGTCCACCGTCCATATTAAGACCGTCCATATCCGCTTCGCTGTCGCCTTCGTGATAGCCAAGCTGAGAAACGGCAATATTAACAGCGTCAAAGCGCTGGTCGCCTGTAAGCTCTACTTCCATAAGGCGTTCATAAAAGCCGCTGCTTTTGTACTCGGGCCCTACCGCAACGGTGAGCTCAAGTGCATCCGCAGTGATAAACGCACCGTCAAAAGCGCCTATTACCGCAAAGCAAAGAAAAAGTGTGCAAAACAAAAGGCTTATGTATCTCATAAAAAGCACGTCCTTTCAAATCTAATCTATATTATATGTTACACTATTTGCCGCAAAAAGTAAATAGAAATTTTAACCCCCATAGAAAAATCATCTGCCGCATCAACGGAAAAGCTCTCCTTATTTTACAAACAAGGAGAGCTTGAATTTTAAAGCTTTATATTAGTCTTCTATCTTTACGTAGTTGCCGGAAATAGAACCGATACCCCAAAGAGGCTTTTCGGTGGTAGAGCTTTTAACGTTAAGCTTACCGTTAACAAAGGAAACCGTGCAGGTTGCATCCTTGTCAAAGGGGTCTATAAAGGTAACGGTGCCGTCGCCTTCGTTAAACTTAAGGGTGGTGTTGCATACCTCTTTATGAACGCCGTTATTGGACACAATAACCTGAACCTTAAGACTATCGGCGTTGTGCTCGTAAATTATTATTCTAAGCACCTCGCCGTAGGTAGCGCTTTGCCAAGTGCCTACGTAGTTGCTGGGGGTTTGAGAAGGCTTATTGTCAGGCTTTTCGGGAGAAGATGTGTCATCGGGAAGGTCAGCCACGGAGTCGTCAGGAACGTCAACGCTGCTGCTATCCGTATCAACGCTGTCGTCGGTGGTAATATCCGCATCTGCACTTGAATCAACCTTATCCTGAGAGTCTGCATCGTAGCCAAGGCCGTTAGACACGTCCTCCTCGGAGTCCACACTTACAACAACGTCTTCCTCGGTTCCTTTGTCTGCGGATGCATCGTTATCAACGGTGGAATCGACACCGTCAACAGAAGCGTCCTTGCTTACGTCCGTGCTTGCGTCCACAGAAGCTTCGGTAGAGTCTGAGCTGTTTTCGTCGGAGGGATTGCCTTTATCACAGGAAGCGGTGCATATAAGAAGAGTAAACAAAACGAATAATGCGATAAACTTTTTCATAAAACGTACCTGCCTTTTTGTTGATGTAGTGATTATAGCATATAAAAATAGCACGGGTGTGGTTTTTGTTAACGCTCTGCAGCAAAGCTTAATTGACCAAAATCATCGTCACCAAATACAAAGGTGTTGCCGCTTGAGTCCTTTGCAAGTATATAAGTATAAAGGTCGCCTTCTCCTGCAGAACGGGTTGCCGCTCTTACGGAAACAACGTCCCTTAACCCCGAAAGGTCATATTTACCGCCTGTGTTGCGGCCTGTTTGTAAAACGGTGCCGTCTGACTTAAGGCCGATAGTCTGCCCCTCGCAAGCAGCAATTGCAACCACGTCCTTCCAAGACTCGGTACTGCACTGACCGCAGGAAGAGTCCCCTACCGCAACAACGGTGCCATCACCTTTAAGCCCTACGCTATGTCCCGCACCTGCGGCTACTGCCACAATCCCTTGCCAGCTCTCCACAGCGCACTGCCCCTTATCGTTTTCACCCACGGAAAGCACCGTACCATCGCTTTTAAGCCCCAGCGTGTGACGGTAGCCCAAAGCAATTTCCTCCACGTGCTCCCAAGAAGAAAGCTCAAACTGACCGCTGCTGCCGTGACCAACAGCATAAGCCTTACCTATATTATCTATGGCGGCTATACCGTAAAAGCTTGCCCATAAAGCTTTTATGTTTTTCCAGTTTTTGGTAACGCCAAGGTTAGGCATACCGTATGCGGCACCTGCGCAAATCACGCCGCCGTCTTTTCTAACGCCTGCGGTTATATAACCGCCTGCTGTAACAAAGTCCATATCCTGCCAGGACGAGGTATTGCACTGGCCGCAACGGTTATCGCCTGCACAAACCACGCCGCCATCCTCGGTTAAAGCGGCAAAGTGACCGCCGCCCAAGGCAAGCTTACCGTTATAAGGGCACTCACGGCGCTCCACGGTGTTGAAGCCTGTTTCAACACGGCAGCCTTCGAAAAAGGGCTCTTCACAAAGCTTATCAACAAAAGCTTGATCGCTTGAATAGCGGTTTAAAAACAAATTGTGGGACAAGCCCAATTGCATTTCCAGACCTGCAGACAAATTAACCGTTTCTATATATATGGAAAGCATATCCTTGTTGCGGGTGACCGCCATAGTCAGCTCTCTTTTACAGTTAGGTGAAGCGTTATACGCTTCGCTGATAAAGGAAACAAACTTATAGCAAGAAAGCACCTTGCCTGCTATAAACTCAGTCCAATCTGCCCCTGCTTCTATTCCGTTATCATACCAAAGCTTTATGCCCTTTTTTTGCATAGCCTCTATCAAGGGGATAACCCTTGCGCTATCCTTATGAGCATAGCTTATGAAAACGAAAGAGTCCTCCATCGTTACACCTCTTGAAAAGCAATATTTTGTTAATTATAGCATATATTTGATATAACCGCAATATATTTTTAATTTTTTTGAAGATTTTTGGTAAGTACCGGAAAAAACTATTGTACACGCTGCAATACTGTGATATAATTCAGATGAAGCAATTGCTTTATCGAAAAACCCATAGTGCGTTTGCTTTTATGGTACTATTGGTACAGAGAGAAAAAATTATAATTTAAAAAGGAGAAAATACAATGGAAACTTTTATTGTTATTGTAGCTATTGCCGTATTTATTCTTATTGTTACTAACATTAAGATAGTGCCTCAAGCACACGAATACGTTATTGAATTTTTGGGCAAGTACAAATCAACCTGGTCTGCGGGCTTGCACATAAAGATACCTTTCTTTGAAAAAATAGCAAAAAAGGTTACAACCAAGGAACAGGTTTTGGATTCCCCTCCTCAGCCCGTTATAACCAAGGATAACGTTACTATGCAGATAGATACCGTTATCTACTATGCGGTATACGATGCAAGGCTTTACGCCTACGGTGCCGTTAATCCCCTTTCCGCCCTCTCTAACTTAGCGGCAACCACGCTCCGTAACATAGTTGGTGAGCTTGAGCTGGACGGCACTCTTACCTCCCGTGACACTATCAACGCTAAGATGACGGAGATACTGGATGAAGCCACCGATAAATGGGGCATAAAGGTCAACCGTGTTGAGCTTAAAAACATTATCCCTCCCGCAGAAATACAAAACGCTATGGAAAAGCAGATGAAGGCAGAGCGTGACAGGCGTGAAACCTTGCTTCAAGCCGAAGGTCACAAGGCGGCTGCCATTACCCGTGCAGAAGGCGATAAGCAAGCTATGATTCTTGCCGCCGAAGGCGAGCGTGATGCACGTATTGCCCGTGCAGAGGGCGAGGCTAAGGCTATATACCTTGCAAAAAAGGCAGAGGCCGACGGTCTGCGTGAGCTTAAGCTGGCAGGTGCCGATGCTTCCGTCCTTGAGCTTAAGAAGTACGAGGCATTGATAGCTGTTTCCAACGGCAAGGCATCCAAGATAATAATCCCCAGCAACGTGGTTGAGATGACAAAGGCAAACGTCCTCTTCTCCGAGACCTCCGGTCTTGGCGACAATACGGCTCCCGCACCCGAAGAACCTAAATCTCCCATATCCGACCCTTGCTGTGATTAAAAGAGGATGTAAAAAGCCCCAAGCTTAACAAAGCTTTATAATTTACAGTATAAAACACCACCCGATGCTTTGCATCGGGTGGTGTTTTACGTTTTAGGCTTTATCCGCAAGCAGTTTAATGGCGTATTCTGCTACGGTAGATATATATTGGCCTTTTCTGGTGACTATAACAGGCACACGACTGTAGGAAACGCTTTTAATCTCTTTAACAATAACTCCGTCGCAATTGTCGGCGGAAACAAACTGCAAGGGCAATACCGCAGCGCCCACGCCTGCAAAAGCAAGCGCCTTTGCCGTGGTAAGCCCCACCACCTCTGCGGCTATAACGGGCGAAAAGCTTGCAGAGACGCAAAGCTTATCAAACAAACTGCGCATCTCCTGTGTTTGCCCCACCACCACAAAAGGTAGGTCCTTACAGCTTTTAAAGTCCCTTATTATATCGCCCGTTTCCGAAACAAGCGCTTCCATAGCCTTGGGGATAACCAAGGCTAATTTATCCGCTTCAAGGGGCGTAATATTAAAAACGGCATCATCCACAGGCAAATTTACTATTGCAAAATCATACTTGCCCTCTGCCGCTTCCTTACGCAAAACCTCACTGCCTACCTCGTGCAGCTTTACCGTGGTTTGCGGAAACCTTAGCCTTACCTTATTAATAACGTCTGCTACAAGATATGAGCTTCTGAAAGGGGTTATGCCGATAGAAAGCTCCCCCGCCTCGCCCGATTTGAACTTTTCCATAGAACGAAGCAGCTCGTTTTCTTTATACAATATGTCCTTTACCTCACGAATGAAATGAGCACCCGCCGGTGTAAGAGCAATAGAGGCCGTGGTGCGTTCAAAAAGCTTAATGCCCAGCTCTGCTTCCAAATTTAATATCTGTTTACTAAGGGCAGGCTGAGAAATGCCAAGCTTTTCCGCCGCTGCGGAAAAGCTAAGCTCCTTTGCCAACAGCACTGCATACTGTAAATGTCGTGTATTCATAAAACAACCTCGTTTTGTTATCACTGAAACAATTTTACACTAATCCCAAAAAAATTGCAACAATTTTATTTTGCCCTATTGACAAACGTCAATTATGTGGTATTATATTATCGTTAGTTATAAAGTTAATAACTAATAGGTAATAAAGAAAGGAAAGATGATATGCCCTCCTCGCTTATTTATATCGGCGTTATGCTGGCAGTAATAGTAATATGGTTTGCACTTCTTAAGCGCCCCATATACGAGGCTGTTTTTATAAGCTTTTTACTGTTGCTTACCATAACGGGTAATTGGGCAAACGTTTTTGATTACGTTGAAGAAGCGTTGTCCACGTCGCTGCTTTACTCGATGGTCGCCTTTGTGGCGATGTCTGTTGTACTTACAAAAACCAAGGTTATTGACGGGTGCATTGCCATAATTCTTTCCGTTGTGGGGCGTATCCGAGGCGGTGCAGGTTATACTGCCGTTATAGCAAGCTCCTTTATGGGCGCACTCTCCGGCTCCGGTCCCGGCAACGTTATGGCAACGGGGGCTTTAACTATCCCCACAATGAAGCGCTCCGGATTTCCTGCAGAGCTTGCGGCAAACATAGAAAGCAACTCAAGCTATATGGGTAATATGATTCCCCCATCCTCCAACATAGTTGCGGCAATGGGCGCCTTTGCTGCCCTTTATCCCGATAAGGAGCTGACTACGGGTAAGTTTTGGATGATACTTTGGGGTATTTCCTTGTGGTTTATTGCCCAAAGGCTTATTATGATTTGGGGCTTTTGCAAGTACTACAAGGTAAAGCCTTTATCTAAAGATGAGCTTCCCAAGCTTGGCGAGGTTTTAAAAGGCAATTGGCAGGGCTTGCTTTTGCCTGTTATAATAATAGTTCCCTTTATTTTGGATTTTGCGTTTAAGGATGGCTTTTTCACCGAACGCTTGGGCAAGGAGGGTGCAGGATATCTTTCCAAGTCCTTGCTGTTATTCATTGGTGGCGTGGCATCTATTTACGCCTGCCTTATAGCTAAGGACAAAAAAACGGTTAGCCCCAAGGGGCTTGCAAAGATGTTTGCAGACAGCGTTAAAAGCATAGCTCCGGCTATTGCGGTTTGTTTGTTTGGCTATATGATAGGTGCATTGTTTGCAGAAATTAACGTAGCGGGCGAAATGGGTGAAATTATCGGAGCGTGGAGCTTTGGTAAGCTTGGCGTTGTTATTGCTATATGCCTTATAACCTGCTTTATGGGTATGGTTATACCCGGCTCTTCCTTGGTTGTAATATTCGGCTCCGTATTCATAACCGCCCTTGAAAACGTAGGCGTTGACCCCTTGCTTGCCGCTGCTATGCTTCCCTGTATATGCGGTGTTATGTGCGGTATTACCCCGCCCTTGGGTTTAGGTATGTACGCAGGGATGACCCTTGCAGAGTCGGATTTTGACAAGACCTTTAAAAACAACCTTTGGTGGGTTGCCGCCCAGTTTGTTTTGGAGGTCGTAGTGCTTATGGGATGGCTTCCCATATTTGGTATGTAAGGAGGATATACTATGAAAAAGCTTTGTAAAAAAACGTCCTCCGTGCTTAAATGGATTTTTGGCATTGGCATAGCTATATGCTTATTTGCAGGCGGTTTTACCTTTTTTGGTTACGTTGCCGCCCTTATAATAGGCGGTGACACTGCCGCTGAAATATGCCGTGTTATCTACAAGGACATAACTCCCATTATCATAAAAGCCTCCACCGTTTTGGTGCTTGTGGGCTTGCTTGCTATGTACCTCAACGGCGAGCTTGCGCTGGTTCCCGAAAAAGGCAAAAAAGCAAGCAAAAAGTAAATATGCGGTACACAAAAAGCCTCCAAAACTAAGTCGTTTTGGAGGCTTTTATTAAACAATACCTTTTATAAATTCAAATATCTTGTCGCCCGTAGAGTAAACCACTATGCCGACAAATATTATCACAAGGCCTATTGCTTTTCTGAAATGAAGCTTTTCCTTAAGAAAGATACGGCTAAGGGCTGCTACGAAAAAGTATTCCGTTGCACCCAAAATAGGGCCTACCGACAAAGGAATAACCTTGTAGGAGAAGATGGTAAGAAAGGTTGCGGTAATAAAAATTACGTAGGCGAAAATGGTAAAGGGGTTTAAGTATTCCGCAAACAGCTTTTTGTTGCGGCGAAGAAATTTGATAACGCCGTTGTTGCTGTTGCTAAGCTTTTGTGCCAGCTTTGGAAAATGCTTTTCTCCGTATACAAATATGCTGTAATTTGCCTTTATTTTGGTGCTTTTTTTAAGCATCATCTGGGCGCAGGCAGAAATAACAACACCTATAAGAAAGACGCCGCAGAATAAAATATATTCTCTATTCATTAGCCGACACCACCAAGAATACGCCTATAAGCACTATCGCTGCGCCTATTATCATATGCGGCTGCAGCACCTCGTCAAAGAGGAAAACGCTCCAGCTCATTGTCCACACCATACTTACGGATTTGTTGCAGAAGGCAACGGTAAGTGGGATATGCTTAAGTATTTGCTGCCACAAAATAGCATATACAAAAAGAACAAACATCTCTGCACCGTAGAACAGTATGAAGCCGAGAGACAAAAACTCCTCCTTAGCGGCAAACTTTGCAAAAACCCCGCAAAGGGAGTAAAACAGCAAAAGCCCGTGTAAGGCTATTAACCAAAAAACTTTTTTGCTTTTTGCTTGTTCCGTCATTTTTCCTCCCAATTAAGCACCTCTCTTGCACGGTATGGCTGAAGGTTGCTTATAGTCATATATATTCTTCCGATATATTCACCGATAAAACCAAGGGATATAAGGATAAGCCCGCCTATAAAGAGCAAAATTGCTATGGTTGAGGTGTATCCGGCCGCTATATCAGGGTTTATAAGCTTGGAAATTACAACGTAACCGCCAAAAACAAAGCCGAAAAGGGCGATAAAAATACCGAGAAAGGCTATAACTCTGAGAGGCACCACCGAAAAGTTGGTAAAACCGTTAAGCCAAAGCTTTAAAAGCTTTTTAAGAGAATAGTTGGATTTGCCCTCCATTCTCGCACGGTGTGGCATTTCTATCTCGGTAACCTTACCTATAAGGGTGTTAAGATACCCCATAAGGGACGGGAACGGGCTTTTGTACGCATCGTAGGAGTCCACGGCAAAGCGGCTTATTGCCAAAAAGCTGGAAGGGTGTACACCCTTGGCTCTTGTGCCGTTAAGCTCGGCAATTTTACCGTTTAAGCGGCTGGTTATCCTTTTAAAGGCGCTGTGCTTTTTCTCCTTAAAATAGGCGTAAACCACGTCGTAGCCTTCCATAACCTTGTTTGCCAAGGGAATAATCCCCTCGGCAGGATGCTGACCGTCGTCATCCATATAAACAAGCACGTCGCCCTTTACGTAAGGGATTGCCGCCATTTTTGCCGCTGCCTGACCAAAATTGCGGGACAAATTAACGCCCACTATCCTGTCGTCTTCACCGCAAAGACGCTTTATCACATCAAAGGTGCCGTCAAAAGGATAATCGTTTACAAGAATAATCTGATAATCGTACCCTTCTGCAGCGTTTACAACGTCTCTTATCTCGTTTACGACCTTCTCTATTGTTTTTGAGGATTTGTAACAGGGGATAGCTACGGAAATCAGCAAAACGCACCCCTCCTTTTTACACTTAAAAGTTTAATTAAATATATTATCGCCAAAGGTAAGCTTGTCCGTATCAAAATGGGTAATAAGCATAGGCTCGCCTTCGGTATCATACGCCTGAATAGAGCTTTGCAGATGGTTTATCTTCTCCTTCATTTGCTCCTCGTTATCGGCAACTATATATATCCTTACGTGGAACTGAGAAACCGTTCTGCTTACCTTAATGGTATCGCCTACCTTGTAGCGGTTTTCTATATACAAAACGCCGTCATACTTGCGGGCTTCCTCAAGCCCCTCTATCCTTGCAACGGTGCCGCCCTTAGAAAGAAGAGTAAGCGTACAACAGGGCTTGCGGAAAGCCGCCGTATCGGTAGACTGGTCACAGTCTCCCATTTTGCCTGTAAGAGCGTACGCCATCATCATATGAAGGCTGTTTATGCCGTTAATATGCTCCGTGTATCTATACTGAGCAGTGCCGCCAAGGCGAAAGCCCATTTCAAAAAACTTAAAGCCACCATCCTTATAAAAGCCCTGCATACTGGTAATACCGTTTCTTATACCCAGTGCGAGAAGCATTTTACGCATATTTGCGTCTACCTCCTTGATATACTGAGGAAGATATTGAGAAGGATACGCATATATCTCGGAAAGAGGTATAAAGCTGTTTACGTTGCCACGTACGTATTTATCCGCCATAGAGCTGAGTGTAGGGTTGCCGTCAACAAAGGTATAGTAAACGCAAATCTCAAACCCATCGTCAAACTCCTCAACGGTTACACCACCGGTTTTGGAACGGCTTTTTGCAAAGTTGTAAAGCTCCGGAAATTCCTCGGCGCTTTCGCACTTCATAACACCGTTGCTGCCGCAGTTATCCACGGGCTTTATAACCACGGGATACTGCAAGGTCTTTGCAGATGCCTCCAGGTCGTTTTCGTCAATAACATAATCTTCCATAGTAGGAACACCGTTTTCACGGCAGGTCTGCTTAAACACACGCTTGTTCATAGCGTTGTCCCAAACGGTTCTGGAAGAGTAGAACGGAAGCCCCAACTTCTCACAAACGTCAATGGTGCAGGATATAATATCCTCGTTGCCGCCAACAAATATACCGTCTATATTTTTTTCCTTTACTATATTTTCAAGCTGTGCTCTGTCAAGTATATCTATTATATAAGACTCGTCTGCTATCTCAAGTATCTCGGCGCTGAAATACAAGCCCGCAACAACAATGGTAACACCGTTTTCCTTGCCGAATTTTGCAATGTCGGGGGCGTTATTAGTGCCGCCGAGCACTAACAGACGTTTGCCTTTTAAGTTTTCCATAAACAATAAATCTCCCTTTGTTTACAAATTATAAGCCAATCTTTCCCTATTAGATTAGTATACCACAATTAAAGATGGATGTCAACAAAAAAGGCCTTTTTGCAAGGCACACACAGACCATTTTGCATATAGAAACTGTAACTTTGATTTGTTTTAAGCTTTACCTTAAAAGCAAAAAGCGAGGTGTATTCCCCCGCTTTATCATTGTGTTTTTTCAGTCGATTATCCGCTTATTACCGCTACCGAGCCGTTAGAGCTGACTGCTCTGCAACAGTCCACATACACTTCAATAAAAGCATACCCGCCGCGCATAGCAATTGAACGTGCTTTTTCAAGGCCTCCCGGAAGCATATGACCGCTTTTATAGTGTTCAATAATTTGTCCCGTTATATCAAGGGTGTGCACCTCGTAAGGTCTGCCCAAATAGCAAATAGACACAATCCCCAACATAATTCCGCTGATTTCCAAATCGGGAAATTCATTTTTTATTGCGTCAATAATCTCTTTTACTTTATTTTGGTTGCAAACGTGACCGCCTGCATCCAATTGCTGCATTGCTTGCATATACTCTTTGGAGCGTTGCTTTCTAAGAAGTCGGTCCAGCTTCATTTTGTCCATCTGCGAAGCGTTTTGCTTTTGATTTTGGCTCTGTGTTGCGCTGAGAATTGTGTTGGCTTGAGATTGCATTTGCGGGTTTGTTAACATTGGCCTTGGCATTTATTCATCCTCCGATTAATTAAGTTGTACAACAACGTTTTGCACATACTGCTTAGAAAAAAGAAACGCAGGCACAGTTCGGTTTGTAAAACAAGCCCACCTGTGTCTGCGCAAACTTATTACACCAGCACTTTGCGTGTTTTTGAACCGTTTCGTTTGTTTAAAAGCTGTTCTTGACCTATGGGCTTTCCCGAAGCCGGTACGGCTCTTTCTTTTCCCCATTCTCGAATTGCCTCTATTTTTTCGGGGCTTGTTTGAGAAAGAGGAACAACGTTATTAAATGCCGTTACAATGTTTTCTTCATTAAGCACAAAGCTGCTGTTAGCAATGGATCTGTAAGCAAGATCCCTTACGGTTGACTCCAAATCGGCACCTGTAAACCCATCGGTAAGCTCAACGATTTTGTCAGAAAAAGCGCCTGCAAATGCAACGTTCAAATATTTACGCATAAACAGCGTCAAAATGTCACGTCGTTCGTCTGCGGTAGGCAAGTCAACAAAGAACAGCTCGTCAAATCTACCTCTGCGCAAAAGCTCGGAAGGAAGCATTGAAACGTCGTTTGCGGTTGCTACTACAAATACTTGCTTTTTGCATTCCTGCAACCAGAACAAAAACTGACCAACCATACGGGTAGATACACCGCCATCGTTAGAAGAGCCTGCTCCGGACAGCCCTTTTTCAATCTCATCAATCCAAAGTATGCAAGGCGATACGTTTTCCGCAGTAGTCAAAGCGTCCTTTAATTGCTGTTCTGACTGCCCTACGTAGCTTCCTTGAACGGTTGCGAAGTCCAAACGGTACAGGGGCAGCTTCCAGTTGGCGGAAATGGATTTTGCAGAAAGCGATTTGCCGCAGCCGGGAACACCTACCAACAATATACCTCTGGGAGGTTTTAAGCCCTTTGCCTTCAGCTCGTCACGTTTTTCGGGAGTAAGAAGCTCCTTCTTTTCATCCAACCACTTTCTAAGTCCTGCCAAACCGCCAACGTCCTTGTCGCTATCGGCAACCTCTATCTTTTCCAAACCTGATATGTCGGAAAACAGCCTGTCCTTCGCACTTCTGACTTCATCTATATCGGCCTTTCTTATGATTTTGTTTGCAACCAAAGCAGCCATTATATTTTCCGCCTCAATGCGGGTCGCTCCCGCTAACAGAGATGCAGCTTCACGAATATCGTTGTTATCCCATTCTATCGGTATACCCGAACGGTAATCGTCGATGAAGTTTTTAATTATATTATACATCTCTTCTTCGTTGGGAAGGTCTATTTTTATAACCATTCCCGACCTTTGAAGCTGATTCCACACAGAATTGTTCGTCAAAACAATAACAACGCCGCCGGATTCGTTTGCCATAGTAACCAAATCCTCAATCTGACGGGAGTCGCTGTTGTCACCGCTGATATCGGGCACCTCGGTTAAAACAAGGGTTAGGTTTTGCCTGCGCTTCATCTGGTCGCTCATATAATCAATAGCGCCGTAAACAGACTTGTCGTCGTTGATGGATTTTTCGCTGGACAAATCATAAAGCCCCTTTGAAAGAGTATGTACATAAAAGGGTAAAGTAAGCTCCTCGGAAACTTCCTTCAGCACCTCCAAGGTTCTTGCTCTTTCAATTGTATTAATAGCTATAAAAGGAATGCGGGCTATAGAGTATCTTTTTAAGAGTTCTTTGCACTTTGCAATATCACTCATACATCAGGTCTCCTTTTAAAATGCATTTACTTTGTTATTTCTTACAATACTTGCAAGCTTACCACTACGGTCCTTTTTGGCAGAGTCTTCAAGAGAGCCCTGCACCTTATTTGCCTGATCTATTACCAACTGATAGTAGTGCTGTCGGTCTTTTTCGGGGAGCGCAGGTATATTAATCGCCTTAGCTAAGAAGCTAAGCTCCTTACGAAAAGCAAGTAAAGCTTGAACAATTGCTCTCTCCTGACCGTTTGAACGGCTCATTTCCTTCTGGAACTTATCGGAAGCGGCATTCATACGGTAATTTATTGTATCAATCAGCCTTTGGGAAAATCGTTCTGCAACGCCTGCCTGCCACTCAATAGTGCCACGTTGCATTGCATCCAAAACGGCTTCGTCATCGGTTTTCGCCTTAAGCAAATCCAAAATCGCAACCCAGTCAGCATATATCCTCGGAGGTGCAACGGAAGACGTTACCATTTTATTTGCGCCTCCTAACCATTACCTGTGGAGGTTCTATGCTCCAATCGGGCAAGCCTAAAGCAAACGCACTGTTGGGCTCTACGTATTTTTCGACCTTGGCGGGAGCTGCATTGTTTTCAGCGGGCTCAAACGCAGGAGCAGCGGGCTCGAACGCAGGAGCAGCGGGCTCGAACGCAGGAGCAGCGGGCTCGAACGCAGGAGCAGCGGGCTCAAACGCAGGAGCAGCGGGCTCAAACGCAGGAGCAGCGGGCTCAAACGCAGGAGCAGCGGGCTCAAACGCAGGAGCGGTGTCAGTGCTTACAGCGGGATTGACCGAAGCTTCAATTACAGAACCGCAAGCACAGCAAAACCTGCTGCCTGCCTCGTTTATTTCTCCGCAAGCAGTGCAGGGAACGTGAGTCCCTGCAGCAACAGCATTTATAAAATCGGCATTACCATTAATAGACATTTACTTTTCCTCCTCATTAAACCTTAATTCTTCTGCTGGAATCTGCAAGCTTTTTCACGTATTGTTCAGGCGCAAGCTGGTCAAGGAAGTCAACAACCTTCTGGCTTTCAGCGTCTTTTGCTGCAAATTCAGCTCTAAAGTCAACAACCTCTGCCAAGGTAGCTCTAATAATCTGAGTGCCTTGTTGACGTTTGTTTTCAAACTGAGCGGTTATGTTCTGACGGTTTGTGTTAACCTGTTTCTTCTTGGAGAAATGGTTAATAATCATACCAACGCCTGCAACAATTGCGATCAAACCAAGTAAAAAGTTGACGGTAAACATCATAAGCAAACCGATACTGCCTATAATCGCACCGCCCCAAAGGCAAAACTTTGCAAAACCGGATAATTTAACAGTAGATAGAACAGCATCTCTTTCACGGTCAACAAGCGCATTAAATCTGCCTAACATCTCAACTTCGTTTTGACCGTCGGTAGTCTTGTCGTTAAAGGTATCTACGTTAATCTCTATCTCATACGGAATCTTCATTCTGTTTTGAGCGACAACGTCGTTATAAGCGTTGCTTATCCATTCCTTGGAAAGAGCAACGGCAAACTTTTGGGTGGAAACGCTTGCGTGGGAGCTTTCGGGCTTCATAGCAGCGTCGGTAAGCAGCTGGGTAAAGTCCTTATGTTCCTCAAATGCAGTCTGCTCTATTGCCATATTTTTACGAGCACGGTCTTCGTCACCTGCAAAGTCTATAATAAACTGATTGTACTTTTCTTCTTTTCGGAGAGGAAGCTCTTCATCGTCAAATTCGGTAACAAGACTATTCAAAATTTCATCAAGCTGAGCCTTTAACGTGTCGGTAGAAGCTTCCTGTTCGAAAATGTTAACAAAATAGCTAAGAATGTCTGCGTGCAGTACAGCGCCCTCCATAATATCCTGCAAAACGGGCCAAGTTCTGCTGTATTGGCGCAGATATACGTATCCGTCAGAATCCAAAGGCTTCCTCTTAAGATTGATAGCGTCGGACCACTGTGCGGTCTGCTGTTCAACAAATCCGGGCTTTTCCTTAAGATGGTCAAGCCACTCGGTCATCTGCTTGGAAACAACGCCCTCCGAGTCTGCACCCAAAAGGCCGCTCGCAAAAGCATCAAGGATGATAATGGTCTTTCTGTCAAGGTTCTCTTCGTCTTGGTTTGCAAGATAACGTTGCGTCCACTTAAGAGCAGAGCCCTTGCGGTCTGCACGGCGACAAATTAAAGCAAAGAACAAGGACGTTTTCTCGTCGTTTCTTTTAATTCCTTCCTTAAGCGCACGTTCTGCCAGCTCGGGTTGATCGTTAATCCAAGCAGCAAGTGCAACCAAGCAAGGAGCAAGCCAATAGCCGGGGGTGGAAATCATCAATTCCTCGGTAGCGTTGCTAATGGTATCTTTTTTCACAATACCAATGTCATCTGCCTGAAGAATACCTGTTGTAGTTCTTCTTACTATGTCGTAATGACCAAACTTCTTTTCCAGCTCTTGCCTTATTTGAATAATCCTTGACTGCGCTTTCATATAAGCAGTATCCATTTTCTGTTGCTGCACAAAAGCGTAAAATGCTTGCGCCAATGCCTCAACCTCGTTGTAAACAATCTGAACGTTGTTTCTCACGGAATCAACGTTGTTATCCACAACTTCAATGTTGTTGTTAATGGTGCCCAGGTTGTTGTTGATGGCTATCAAGCCGCTTTCAATAGCGCTTAGGTTAGCATAGCTGATTGCATAATCTGCCATAATTTTTCTCCTCTGTCATTTCATTTATGTATATTTATTTTTGGCTTTTATCTTATCAATCGGCTCTCGTTGTGCTTTTGAACCGTACGTTAATCCTACCACACCATTTAACCGAGACTGTGTTTTTGATTTTTCACAAAAAACAGCGCAAATGCACTTGTTTTGCAAAAAAATAAATATATTAGCATAATTATACATTATTTTGTCGAACTTGTCAATATATTTGTTAAGCGTTTTGATTTTTTTGTTAAAAATGCGCAACGTTTCTTTTGAAAATATCTATCCTGCTTTTTATAAAGATACCTATTCTTAAAGGCAAGTTTTGTGTTGAGGTACATAGTGTGGTGGAGAGATATAAGCTCTTATAGCGTTTTGGTTTTAAATCGCAACTCTTGCACTTTTACAATAGTTTTTCGGGTTATAACCGCAAAACCATTGACTAACGAGACTCTTGGTGTTATACTAATAGCACACGGAGGTGTTTACTATGATATTTAGAGAAAATTATGTAAAAAAGATAATGGCATTCACCGATACACCTTTTGTTAAAGTTCTTACCGGCGTTCGTCGTTGCGGTAAATCTACCATTATGCAGATGATAATGGACGAACTTCGCAAGAAGGGTATTCGAGATGAAAGAATAGTAAGTTATCGCTTTGACTCGATGGAATACGAAGGTATGACTGCAAAGCGGTTATACGAAATACTTAAAACACAACTATCCGATACAGATAAGACCTACTTGTTCCTTGATGAAGTGCAGGAAATATCCTCTTGGGAGAAAACCGTAAATTCTATCAATACAGATTTCAATGTGGATATATATGTTACGGGTTCTAACTCCCGTATGATGTCTTCCGAGATTGCGACATATCTCACAGGTCGTTATGTATCCTTCCGTATATTCACTCTTTCGTTTGAGGAGTATCTCACATTTAAGAAGCAGTACGGCAAGGTAGAAGACATTCACAAGGAATTGGTAAATTATATTAAGTACGGTGGTTTCCCTGCAATACATTTACAGGAGTACCCGCTGGACAACGCTTATACCATTGTTCGTGATATTTATAATTCCACCATATATTCCGACATCGTTAAGAGAAATCAAGTTCGCAAGGTTGACCAGTTAGAACGAGTTGTAAAGTTTGTCTTTGACAATGTGGGCAAGACATTCTCAGCAAAGTCTATTTCTGATTATATCAAGTCCGAGCATCGCACCATAGACAACGAGACGGTATATAATTACCTTGAAAAATTAGAAAGTGCTTATATCCTGCACCGTTGTTCAAGATACGATGTTGGGGGTAAGGAACTCTTAAAAACACAAGAGAAGTTCTATCTTGCAGATAGTTCATTCAAATACAGTGTATTGGGTTATAACGACCAAAGTGTTGCTGCAATGCTTGAAAATGTTGTTTATCTCGAATTACTCCGCAGAGGTTATGAAGTATGTATAGGTAAGACACAAAGCGGTGAAATTGATTTTATCGCCACCAGACGGAACGATAAACTCTATATTCAAATAACCAAGGAAATTAAATCGGAGAAGACAGAGAAGCGAGAATATGACCGTCTTCTTGAAGTGGGCGACAATTATCCGAAGTATCTCTTGACCACTGACGATTTCGCAGGTGGCAATTATGAAGGTATCAAAACAATGCATATAGCTGATTTCTTATTATCAAACGAATACTAATTCTTTTAGGGAACAATATACGCTAAAAACATCGGCTATTGTTCCCTAGTTTTTATTATGTCGACACACACAACATTGATACCTAAAGGCAGGTTTTGCGTTGCAATACATAGCGTGGTGGAAAGAATAGAAAAACGGAGCAGAAATTCTACTCCGTTTTATATCATTTATTTTCGAATTTTGCGCCACAACGCCAGCAAACTTTTCGATTACTGGGTTGCTCAAATTTACACTGTGAGCATATTATTGTTTCGTTTCCCATTGTTGAAAATTTCGCCTTATTTATCCACCTTTCTTCATTAATTGTGCCTACCTTGATTGTAGTTGATTCTGCCTCACAATATGTCTTTTCGAAAGTTTTTTCTTTTTGGGCAGACTTTTGCTTAGCGATTTTTTCTGTTGACTTTAGCTCGAGTTCTTTTGCCTCACCGGTTATTTGATGACGCATTATACTGATATCTTCAACTAATTCTCCAAACGCATATAATATCCAAGAAGAAACCCAAGCAATTATAGGGCCGATAAGAGCGAGAAGAAGATATAACACATCGTCGCCGGCCAAAATCACCCCCACGATAATCGAACCGAGAGCTTCGACAATACAAGCCCCTTTTGCTAAAGATTTAATTTTCCCTCCGATGTTGTTGTACATAAACTTAAACCCCCAGTATGTTTTTCTCATTATATCACAAACTGTTTAAAAAGTAAATACTTCGTATAAAGCTCCCCGTTTTTACAAATACTAGCGCCAAACTGCAAAAACAAGGAGAATTTTATATATGAAAGCGACGGGTATTGTAAGAAGAATCGACGATTTGGGTAGGGTTGTAATTCCCAAGGAGATACGCCGTGTTATGCGAATCCGTGAGGGTGACCCCTTACAGACAACATTGACACCGATGGACAGATTTTGTTGGGCGATACATAGTCTCGCACAAAGAACACCAGCGGAGTGAACTTTCACTCCGCTGTTTGCTATGTATGTACGAACTGAATTATTTGGGATTGCCGCAAGACCAGCAATCGTTTCTTATGTTCAAATTTTTTGTTTTGCATTTGCCACAAACCCAGACTCCTGCTGAAAAAGATTTTTCTATTTTAATGGGAGATACGTCTGCCTTTTGCGGAGAGGATTCAGGGGCTGTAATGGGTACAGTTTTTTGCGGCTGAGAAGTGGGTTGAGGTATATATATCTGTGTAGGAGCACTTTTTGTTGTGCCTTCGCTTACATCGGCAGGGGTATAATCGTTATCATAGTTATCTTCTGTTAGCTTTTCGAGAATGAGTCTGGTGTTGTCCTCGTTATCGCAAGTTCTCTCAACAAACTCACCAAAGGCATACATTGCCCAACTGCCAATCCATATAGAAACAGAACCGACAATAGCGCTGACAAGCGGAATCCAAAACAAAGCTGGTTCTTCGGATAACAACACAATTAAAGTAATCGGCGCAGCAATCCAAATAAGCAAAATGGTTATCCAACAAGACCATTTCGCTAAATTTTTGATTTTTCTACCAATGTTATCAAAATTAAAAATCTCTGAAATTTTGCCCATAAAAATTCTCCTCAAAAAGTTTTTCTTAATTATATCACGCTCTCACTAAAAAGTAAATATTGCAGTATAAATTTCCACGAGTTACAAATAATAGTATCACAATTTTGTTATTAAAGGAGAAATTTATATATGAAAGCAACAGGAATTGTGCGCCGAATCGACGACCTCGACAGGGTAGTTATCCCCAAAGAGATACGCCGTGTTATGCGAATCCGTGAGGGTGACCCCTTACAGACAACATTGACATTTTTTGACAAATTTTGTATGGCGATACATAGCGTGGTAGAAAGATATGATGTGTCGTAAAATATATATTGTACGTTGATTCATAATATGGTATAATACCTGTAAACTATGTTGTGGTTTAGGAGAATAGTATGCGTATTACGAAAGAAGAAATTTCTTATAACAACATTTTATGGTTTGCTATTGACTATGAAAATAATGTTATTTTAGCACAAAGTTTTGAATCTAAAATTCCTGAATTTGTATCCGAAAATGTTTTGAAAACAGAACAATTGGCGGAACTTTTGTGTGGCGTGAAAGCGATTGACCGAAACCGAATACCTGCAATAGATTGTGATTTGATGACTGAAAAAGGATATTATTGTTTTTCGTGCAATGACCCTTATGAAGATACATATCGGCTTTATAAAACGCCTCCCAAACCTATTAAGTTATATCAGCTTCCAAGGGCAGCGCAAGATATACTAATTCATCAAACGCTTTCTATATCTGTGGCTTTAGTGGACAGTTTTTCGTTATAAATAACAATGCTATAAAAAGTAGATTCATACAGTATAAATCTCCTTGTTTTACAAATACTAACAGTACAAATTTGTAATTCAAGGAGAAATTTATATATGAAAGCAACAGGAATTGTAAGAAGAATAGACGATTTGGGTAGGGTTGTAATTCCCAAGGAGATACGCCGTACTATGAGAATACGTGAAGGCGACCCCTCACATACCTCATTGACACTTTTCAACAGGTTTTGTTGGGCTATACATAGTGTGGTAGAAAGATATAATAACAAATAGCAAAACGGAGCAGAAATTCTGCTCCGTTTTAGTTAATAGTTATTCTTTTCCGCAATGTTCACAAGGTGATTGTGTTATCATGTTTCCGCAACCGTCGCAACACCATTTATGTGTTACTTGAACTGTCGGTGCACTGGTTGTAGTGGATTTTGACTTATTTGCTTCATTTACCTCATTTGCTTCACAATATGTATTTTCGCTTTTTTCGCACTGAGAACGATTTTTGAAAGTTGTACACGCACCGATTATTATAATAATATTTGCGATTAAAAAACCATAATATCCGGTTGTCGCCTCTAAACCCGTGGTCGGGAACACCCCATCCCAAAAAAACTGAACGGTTTTAACCATCAGAATGTTTGCGATTGCCAAAACGATTGCAAATTTCGGCATCTTATTTATAATAAACGGGGGAACTAAAACGGTGATTTCAAACAATGTCAAAAATGTTAACATTTCGGCAAAATGGTTCGTTCCTTTTTGGGATGAAACTATAAACATATTCCACATATCAAGTATAGAAGTATTATGAAAATACGTAGCAGTAACGTATGGTTTGCTGTACATTGCCCATTGAATGAGGATTGCAATCAAAGATAAAATTGTCGATGCCTTTAGAAGGTATCTTAAAAATGTGGTTTTATTATTATCTTGCATATACAAAAACTTCCCTCTAACATTTTCGTATAATATTTTAACAAAACCATCTCAAAAAGTCAACATTTTCGTTTAAATCCCCTTGTTTTACAGATAATAGTATCACTATTACTAAAACAAGGAGATTTTTATATATGAAAGCAACAGGAATCGTGCGTCGAATCGATGATTTGGGCAGAGTTGTTATCCCCAAAGAGATACGCCGTACTATGAGAATACGAGAGGGCGAGCCTTTGGAAATATTTACCGACAAGGATGGTGAGGTTATTTTTAAGAAATACTCTCCCATTGGTGAGGTTGGTAATTTTACGGGGCAGTTTGCGGAAGCCATCAACAAAAGCAGCGGAATACCCGTTGCCATTTGTGATAACGACACGGTAGTTGCCGTGGCAGGGGTTCCCAAAAAAGACCTATTGGAAAAGCCCATATCCGGTTCTCTTTACGAAGCTATGGGCAAGCGCCAAAGCTACAGCGCCGTTGGCGACAGCGCCCTTGAGGTAACGGAAAACGGGCTGGGCACAGTATCCTTTATGTCCCCCATCGTGGCAGAGGGCAACGTTATAGGTGCGGTAATGTCCCTTCAAAAGCAAAAGGGCGCAGCCCCCGACGATGCGGAAAAGAAGCTTATCTCCACGGGAGCTATGTTCTTGTCAACACAGATGGAAGCTTAACATCAACGTAAAAATCGGCAGAGATACGCCTTCTCTGCCGATTTGTTCATTTTTTTGTATAAGGCTTAATGCTTTGCACGCCGCTTTTCATAATAACGCCTCTTGTAAAGGGAGTACACAAAACAGCCCTTTTTACCGATTTCATACGAAGCTTAAGCCGCAAGGAACGGGTGCTTTTTCGGTATATCCTCTGCACGTCCTTATAAGACTTAGCCTCCGCAAACGCATCGGCAAGCATTTTTCCGCTATGCATAGCGCTGCTAAGCCCCTCAAAGGAGCTGGCGCTTATAAAGCCTGCCGCTTCACCCAAAAGGAAAACGCTGTCACTTCCCGTGCAATAATCCCTCATCGTGCGGGGGCTTGAAACAAGGCAAGCTTCGGTCTTCACCTCTTTGCCAAAGGAGTTTCCGAGAAAAGCCTCCAGCCTTGCTTTTTGGGCATCAAACGCCTTGCGGCAGCCTTTCTTATCAAAGGCACCGCCGAAGATGACGTAGTTTCCTTTATGTATGGTCCACGAGCAGCTGTCGCTGGTTTTGGAGTCAAATATACAGGAATAATAGGGCAGCCTTTGACCCTTGTTTTCAAACCACTGCTGGATTGCCACGTACTGCGCCTTCATAGGAGCAAAGAAGGTACGCCTTACAACAGAGCCGCCTCCATCCGCACCTACAACGATTTTTGCGCTTACTTGAGTTTCCCCCTTGCCGCTTTTTACAAAAATGCGGTATAGCTCCCCGTCCTTTTTTATTGCACTGCATCTTCCGTTTAAAAGCTTAACGGCGGAAGGCACAAGAGAAAGAAGCCACCTGTCAAAGAAATACCTATCCATATTTAAATAATGTCTTTGATAATACTTAACCAGCTTTTGTTCTATATCTATAACCTGTACCGCAAAAATCTGTGGGTCTTCAAGCACGTTTTTTGGAAGCACCAGGTCAAACCTTGCAAGAAGCTTTTGTGCATCCGGTGCAAGCAGACCTCCGCAGGGCTTTGAAGAGGACGCAGACTGGCCGTCTATAAGAACAATTTTAAGCTTAGGGCAAGCAGCCGCTATTTCCTTTACAAAAACCGAGCCTGCAGGGCCTGCGCCCACTACGGCAATATCATAAACGGTTTTACTTTCTTGCTCCATTTTTAGTCTCCTGACAAAACCTAGGTTTTGGTATTTGCTATTTTGTCGCTTTTTTTGCTTGGGAAAGGAAGGTGTTATAGTCCATTTGCGGATTATAGTTCCAGGATTTTACCGCCATAGCACGCATAGGAGTGCGGCTGCCGTTTTTGACCTGTGTTTCTGTTTGAGAATCGGGATGGTCGCTCCAAATACAAAAATATGCGCCCTTAAGCTGCTCGCCCAGCTCGTAGGGGGTTGCGTATCTGTTGGGGCTTCCCGTTTTGTCACCACCTGTAAAGTAGCCAGCGTGCCAATTGTTAAATATTTCCTTACCGTTAGGCTGCTTATAGCCCGCCTTAAGAACGTAGTACATAAAAGGCTCGTTTACGTTATAAAGACTGTAGCCGCCCTCAACGTAGGGGTCAACTACCGTTGCGCTTAAAGTGCCGTTATTCGTCCAATAGCAAACGCCTATGTCCTTATTGGCACTGTTTACCTCTGCTTGGTCGTAGTTGCGTATAAGACCGTCGTTCCAAGCACGCACTTCAAAGCCCTTTGACTTCATATGGCTTGCAATATCGTTAATATAGCCCACAAAAGCATCGTGAGCGTTGGCGTTTTTACCGTAGGTAGCCTTTGCGTAATCCTCAAGCACCTGCCAAGCAGAAAACTGCATACGGCTTACGTTAGACCAGCCAAAGCTTTCGTCACCGCCTATATTAAAGCTTTTGCAGTCCTTAAACAGCTCTGCATACTCGTCAAGCAAGCTCTTCATATATGCAACCGCATCGGGGTTGGTTATATCAAGCGTTTTTTCGGAGGCGTAGCCATCCACGTCCACCAAAATGTACTCGGGATGTGCGGAAAGTATCTGCTTAACGTGACCGGGAGAATCGAAGGAAGGGATAACCTCCACGTAGTTTTCCTTCGCAAAGGCAAGTATTTCTCTTATCTCTGCCTTAGTAAGATACTCGTCGGAAACTATGGCAGGGTCGGTTTCGCACTCTATGCGAAAACCCTCGTTTTCGCTGAAATGAAGCTCTATGGCGTTCATTTTAAATGCAGCCATATCCTCTATAAGCTCCATTATCCAGCCCTTGGTGTAATATTTTCTTGCTATATCAAGGTGAAGGGTGCGCTCTGCCACGTCGGGCCAGTCAACGTAAGTACCGCAAAACATACCGTCCTGGTTCTTAAGGTATTGGCTTACGGTCAAGGCACCGTAGTAAAGACCCGCCTCACTGCGTGCGGTGATCTTAACGCTGTCGCTTACTTCTATTTTGTAAGCTTGGTCAAGAACAGCTTTTGGTGCGCCTTCAGGAGCAAGGCTTTCGTCTATAACAAGGCTTATTGCCTTGCCCTCTTTTTCAAAAAGCTTTCCTGCCCTTTCCTTAAGAGCGTCGTTTTCGCACTCAATCACAGCACCTGCAGCGTGATAGCTGCCTTCGGTTTTGGTTACGCTTTTCATACCAAAAAGGTAGTCGTAAACAAGCTCCTGCGGTATAAACTCCTCAACAGACACGTCCTCGGAAGACTCCAAGCTGACGTCACCGCTTTGTTCGTTTTCGTTGCTGCTGCAGGAGACAAGCGTAGCTGAAGCCAAAAGGATGCAAAGGACAAGTTTTAATAATTTGTTATGCATAGTTTTCCTCCATTTGTTACAAACAGTTGATTATTTTAATTTGTTGTGTTAGAATATACCTCAAAAGGAGGTAGTTTTATGAAATGTGTAGTTTTGGATGCAGGTACCTTGGGTGAAGATTTAAAGCTTGATTCCCTTTCGGAATTCGGCGCTCTTACCACCTATCAAAGCACCGCTCCCGACGAGCTTAAAAGCCGCATAGCAGATGCGGATATGCTTGTTGTTAACAAGGTTCGCATAGGCGCAGATGCCCTGAACAGCGCACCAAAGCTTAAGCTTATTTGCGTTGCCGCCACAGGCTACGATAATATTGACATTACTGCTTGCCGTGAAAGAGGCGTTGGCGTATGCAACGTTGCGGGCTACTCCACAGACAGTGTTGCGCAGATAACAGTCGCCTCCGTTTTGTACCTTGCCTGCCGATACGGAGTCTATCTGCCCTTTGTTACGAATGGCTCTTACACACGCTCCTCTACCGCAAACAAGGTTTCCCCTCCCTTTTATGAGCTTAGGGGTAAAACCTGGGGTATTGTAGGCTACGGCAATATAGGCAAGCAGGTTGGCGCTATTGCCGCCGCTTTCGGTTGCAGGGTTATAGTTTGCAAACGCACGCCCGAGGAAGGCGTTGAGTGTGTGGATATAGATACCCTTTGCAGGGAGGCTGATATCATCACCCTGCACACACCTCTTACGGACGCAACGAGAAAGCTTATAGACAGCCGAAGGATAGCCCTTATGAAGAAGGGGGTTATAATAGTAAACACCGCAAGAGGTGCGGTAACTGACGAGGCCGCCCTTGCCGACGCTTTGGTTAACGGTCATATAGGCGGCTTGGGCGTAGACGTTTACAGTGCCGAGCCTATGCCCGAAAGCAGCCCCTTTTACCCCATACGCACTATGCCAAACCTTTGTCTTACCCCTCATATGGCTTGGGCGGCTGCCGAGGCAAGGGAACGTTGCCTTGCCGAAATTTGCGAAAATGCAAGGTGCTTTTTCGCCGGCAAAATTCGCAACCGTGTAGATATTATACAATAAGAAACGGAAAAACTCAAGATGATAAAAAGATTTATTAAATATTACGGTCCGGAAAAAAAGCTTTTTGCAGCAGATATGCTTTGTGCTTTTCTGCTGGCGGCCTGTGACCTTATCTACCCGGAGATAACCAAAAATATGCTGGACGTCTATATCCCCAAGGGATTGCTGGACACCTTGTTTGTGTTGGCAGGAGTTCTGCTTGCAATTTATATCATTAAATATTTGCTTAACTATTTTGTTCAGTACTATGGGCATATGGTAGGCGTTCGTATGCAGGCGGCTATGCGTCGAGACGTGTTTGACCATTTGCAAAAGCTGCCCCTTAGCTATTTTGACAGCAATAAGACGGGCTCTATAATGTCCAGAATAATAAACGACCTTATGGACGTTTCGGAGCTGGCACATCACGGGCCCGAGGACCTTTTTCTGTCAGCGGTAATGCTTGTAGGTGCGTTTATCCTTATGGCAAGGATGTGCTTACCGCTTACCCTTATACTTTACGCCTTTTTGCCCATTCTTGTTTTCTTTGCCGCTAAGCAAAGGCGCAAGATGTCGGATGCCTTTACCCTTTCCCGAAAAGAGGTGGGCGAGATAAACGCCTCCCTTGAGAACAGCGTATCGGGTATACGTGTCTCCAAGGCATTTGGCAGCCGTGAAGAGGAAAACGCCCGCTTTGCCGAAGGTAACGGCAAATTTATGGAGGCAAGAAGAGGCGCCTATAAGGCGATGGCTCAGTTCCACGGCGGCACTACCTTTATTACCGACTTTTTAATGCTGGTTATGTACCTTGCGGGCGGTTTGTTCTGCTACTACAAATACATAGACCTGCCTGAGTTTACCGCCTTTGTGCTGTACATTAACGTGTTTACCAACCCTATCAGAAGGCTTATAGGCTTTGTGGAGCAGTATCAAATCGGTATGACGGGCTTTAAGCGCTTTCTGGAAATTATGGACTACCCCGCCGAGGCTGACCGCAAAACTGCAAAGGCGGTGGAAAGCGTTAAGGGCAAGCTGGAATTTGAAAACGTTAGCTTTGCCTATGATGATGGGAAGGCTGTGCTTAATAATCTAAGCTTTACCGTAGAAGCAGGGCGCACCCTTGCCTTGGTTGGGCCCTCCGGCGGCGGCAAAACTACCATTTGCCATCTTATTCCACGTTTTTATCAGCTAAACGAAGGCGTTATACGTTTGGACGATATTGACGTTTGCGATATTAAGCTTGACTCCCTTCGCCAAAGCATAGGCATAGTGGCACAGGACGTTTTTCTGTTTAACTCCACCGTTTACGAAAACATTGCTTACGGCAGACCCAACGCAACACCCGCCGAGGTTGAGGAGGCGGCAAAGCGTGCCAACATCCACGATTATATTATGAGCCTTGAAAAGGGCTACGACACCATCGTGGGCGAGCGTGGCGTGAAGCTTTCCGGCGGTCAAAAGCAGCGCATTTCAATTGCACGTGCTTTTCTTAAAAACCCGCCCATTATGATACTTGATGAAGCAACCAGCGCTCTTGACAACGCAACGGAGCTTTTGATACAAAAAAGCCTTGATGAGCTTTGTAAGGGTCGCACCACCATTGTGGTTGCCCACCGCCTTACCACCGTTAAAAATGCCGATGAGATTTTGGTTATCACCGACGAAGGTATAGCCGAACGAGGCAAGCACAGCGAGTTGGTAAGTAAAAACGGCATTTATGCCGAGCTTTGGAAGGGCTACAACGAAACAAAATAGCAAGTTAAATCGCCTGTTCAGTTGAATTGAACAGGCGATTGCTATTTTCTGCTTTATCGGTTAATTTCACGTTTGTCAGTTCTGCAAAGGATATAGTCGATGCTTACATTATAAAAATCCGCAAGTATCATAAGATTCTCTGTTGTAGGAACACGTGCTCCGCTTTCATATTTTGACAATATTGCCTGTTCTATTCCCGTTTTCATTTGAAGAGAAATTTGTGTAAGCTTTTTTTCTTTTCTCAAAATGCACAAATTGTTTTTCACGCAATCACCTCAATGACATTTTGTCATAATTACACTTGACAAATATGACATATCGTCATATAATGTGATTATAATAAACAATTTCGGAGGTTTTTATGTCTTATTGTCAAAAATGCGGGACACAATTCGATAGCAATTTTTGCCCTAATTGCGGTGCTACAGCAAATTCGCCATCTGCTCCGACAGGCAATCTTCCGCTTGGTACGCTTCGTCCCTCACCGTACGAAGGAAGAACTATTGTTGAAGACGCTGTGGTGAAAGGCCGCTACCACGCAGGTCATATGGTGTTGGCATATCCCGGGCTTGTTTGTATCGCTGTGGCACTAATATTTTTTGTAGTTTTTCTAGGGGAACTCTTTAGCGGCGACATAAGTGCTTTGGATTTAAAACTAGGACCGTCTTATACTATCGGTATGCTGTTGGCAAGCGCTGTTTTTATGTTGGCACCCGTTATACATATTTTCAAAAACAGTCCAAGCGGCACGAAGTTTAAAACCCTTATCGCCTTTGTTTTCAAGAGCATAATTTTCTTGGCTGCGTGGATAGTATCACTAGCATTTTGCTGTTACATCATCGGCTTATTTTTTGGCGCTTGGAGAATAGGGCTTGCCGCCTCTAAGCCCGGTAGAACACACTACACGGCATTCATTAACAACGAAAAGGTTGGCGTTGAACGCAAGGTAGACCACGAATACTCCACACCTGACAATGTTTTTTACATTTACGAGGATGCAAACGGTATCTTGTACCGCCCTCCCCTTTATCAGGACTAAGATTTATAAAGAAGTTACAAACCGTCTGTTCAAATTTGAGCAGACGGTTTAATTTTTCTAATAAGAGGCGGTTATCGGCCGCCTGATACAAACAAAGTAAAGCCTACCTAATTCAAAATGCAAACGGGAGCGCAATGCGCTCCCCTACAATAAATCCATTAAGACACCATATTACAAGGCGCCGCACAGCGAAGTCAGAGTGCCAAAAATGAGTGCAGATTGTGCGTTTGTAACCCGAAGCTGCACTTCGTACTGCGAGCGGTTTCAAACGCACAAAACGAAAAAATATAAATATAAAAAAGTTAAGCGAAGCCATAGACTTCGCTTAACTACTTTAGTAACTTAATACTGTTTTTTCGTGCTCTGTGCCATTTTTGGCACTCTGAACCAAGTTAATTACTTGATTTCTACGGTAGCGCCAGCTTCTTCAAGCTGCTTCTTGAGAGCTTCTGCTTCGTCCTTGGAAACGCCTTCCTTGATTGCCTTGGGGAGAGCGTCAACGATGTCCTTAGCTTCCTTAAGACCAACACCTGCAAGATCCTTAACGATCTTAATAACGCTGGTTCTCTTGTCGCCTGCAGCGGTGATAACAACGTCAAATTCGGTCTTTTCTTCTACGGGAGCTGCTGCAGCTGCGGGGCCTGCTGCTACTGCAACGGGAGCTGCGGATACGCCAAATTCTTCTTCGATTGCCTTAACAAGGTCAGCAAGTTCAAGGATGGTAAGACCCTTGATGGTGTCTATGATAGCCTGAAATTTCTCGTTCATTTTATTTTTCCTCCAAATAAATTATACAATATTAATGTTATGCAGATATTACTCTGCTGCGGGAGCTTCTGCGCCACCCTCTGCCTTGTCGATAATAGCCTGAAGGCCATATACGAAGCCGTAGAGAGAAGACTGCAAAGAGCCAAGAATTCTGCCAAGGAGAACTTCCTTGGAAGGAGTTTCTGCAAGTGCCTTAACGCCGTCTGCGTCAAGAACTCTGCCGTCTACGTAACCTGCTTTGAGAACAAAATTGTCGTGATCCTTTGCGTAGTTTGCAAGAATCTTAGCAGCAACAACGGGATCATCCTTGCTGATTGCGAGAGCGGTCATACCCTTAAGAGAATCCTTAAGAGCTTCATAACCTACTTCGTCACAAGCCTTAGAGATAAGAGTATTCTTAATAACGGAATACTCAACGCCGGCGTTACGAAGCTCAGCTCTAAGCTTGGTATCGTCTTCTACGTTAATACCCTTGTAGTCAACGAGGATACCGGATGCGGACGTCTTTATCTGTTCAGCTAATGCTGCAACTATTGCTTTCTTTTGCTCCAGAATCTGTACGCTTGCCATAGTGGTTTCACCTCCGTTAAGATTTATGTTAATAAAAGCTCCCTCGCAGAACAAACCGCAAGGGAGCATAATACACCTATATTAGTGTTATACCTTCCTCGGCAGGCGCTATACGCCTTACCTTCACTTTTAAGTGAAGACCTGCTGTCTGCGGAGTGCTTTTATCAAGCTTGGTTATTATAGCACGTCTTTTGTGCTTTGTCAACAGTTTTTATTAAAAAACTTGGTTTAGGCTTCGGTGGTGGTCTTAGCTACGGGGTTAACCTTAACGCCGGGGCCCATAGTAGAAGCGATAACGCAGGACTTGATGTACTGACCTTTAGCTGCTGCGGGCTTAGCCTTAATGAGAGCGCCGAGAAGAGTCTGGAAGTTTTCTCTAAGCTTATCCTTACCAAAGCTTACCTTGCCGATGGGGCAGTGGATAATATTGGTCTTGTCAAGTCTGTACTCAATCTTACCTGCCTTAGCTTCGGCAACAGCCTTAGCTACGTCCATAGTAACGGTACCGGCCTTGGGGTTAGGCATAAGGCCCTTAGGGCCAAGGATTTTACCGAGACGGCCGATAACGCCCATCATATCGGGAGTAGCAATGATAACGTCGAAGTCAAACCAGTTTTCCTTCTGAATCTTCTGTACGTAATCTTCAGCGCCTACGTAGTCAGAGCCTGCCTCTTGTGCAGCAACAGCCTTGTCACCCTTAGCAAAAACGAGGGTACGAACGGTCTTACCGGTGCCGTTGGGAAGAACAACAGCGCCTCTAACCTGCTGGTCTGCGTGACGGGAGTCAAGACCCATTCTGAAGTGAACCTCTACGGTTTCATCAAACTTAGCCTTAGCGATATCACAAACAACGCCAAAAGCCTCGTCACATTCGTAAATCTTGGATTTATCAAAAGCCTTAAGGCTTTCTACATACTTCTTGCCTTTCTTCATAACCCTTGCCTCCTTAGTCTACTACGGTAACGCCCATAGAACGAGCGGTACCTGCGATCATACTCATAGCAGTTTCGATAGATGCAGCGTTAAGGTCAGGCATCTTGGTTTCAGCTATTTTGCGGATCTGCTCTTTGGTTATCTGAGCAACCTTAGTCTTGTTAGGAGTGCCGGATGCAGTTTCAATACCGCAAGCCTTCTTGATGAGGACTGCTGCGGGAGGAGTCTTGGTAATGAAGGAGAAGGAACGGTCAGCATAAACTGTAATAACTACAGGGATGATAAGACCAACGTCGTTCTTAGTTCTTTCATTGAACTCCTTAGTAAACATAGGTATAGCAACACCGTACTGACCGAGGGCAGGGCCTATCGGGGGCTGAGGAGTTGCCTTACCGGCGGGAATTTGAAGTTTGATATAACCAACTATCTTCTTTGCCATATTTTACACCTCCGTGGTAATTGTAATCGGGAGCGTGGCGGCTCCCTCCCACATTTGTTCTTGGCATATAGCCTTAATAAATTTATATAGTAAATTATTTGCGAATATCTTGCCGGAAGGAGCGACAGTGTCTGTAACGGCAGAAACGGTATTAGTCCGTTCTGAGATTACTGAGCAACTACCTCTACCTGATCGGTGTCCAGCTCCACCTTTGTTTCCCTGCCGAAGAGGGATGCGCTAACGGTTACCTTCATCATATCTGCGGAGATATCTTCAACTATGCCGATAAAGCCGCTTAAAGGACCGCTGCAAATCTTAACGCTGTCACCAACTGCGTAGTTAACCTCGATAACCCTTACCTCTACGCCCATAGCCTCAACCTCTGCGGGAGAGAGAGGGGTGGGAGCAGACCCGGGACCTACGAAGCCTGTTACACCGGTGGTGTTGCGTACAATATGCCACGTTTCGGGGTTCATTACCATCTTAACAAAAACGTAGCAGGGATAAAGCTTTCTTTCAACCTCCTTAGGTGCTGCACCGTCGGAAGTGATTTCGGAAACGATTTCCGTAGGGATGCGTATATCCAAAATCAAATCGGATATACCACGGTTTTCAACCATTTTTTCCAAATTGGTTGCAACCTTATTTTCGTATCCTGAATAAGTGTGCACTACATACCACAATGGGGTATTTTCACTAGCTATATTCATCAGAACCGCCCCTTAATTATTTAACAAGGCTGAGAAGCCATTCAACAAGCTTACCGAGACCGAAGTCGAAAAGGCTGATAACGGTAGCACAAACGAGAACGCATACAAGAACAACAATCGTGCTCTTAATGGTTACTTCTCTGGAAGGCCAGGTTACCTTCTTGATTTCGCTCTTATAATCCTTGAAAAACGCCTTAAGCCAACGACCAACCTTGTTATCAAGCTTGATGCAAATAAATGCAACAACTGCAAGGATAACTATAAGGCTGAGGAAGATTACAAGCGCCCAAGGAAAATCGCTTTTCTTGTCGCCGTCATCCTTGCCGTCGTCAGCTACGGAAGATTCCTCAGTGGTTTCTTCGGTAGTTTCGTCAGCAGTATCGTCTGCGGTTGCATCAGAAGTATCGTCTGCGGTTGCATCGGAAGTATCGTCTGCGGTTGCATCAGAAGTATCGTCTGCGGTTGCATCGGCGGTA
>JAZSLS010000043.1:0-7207 GCA_045535465.1 Eubacteriales bacterium | reverse complement strand
ACAAACCTTTCGCAGTTGGCAAGGGTCTGGCGGCGTATGTACCTTTCGGGTACGGAGTCACAAAAGGATTTTGACACCTCTATGTAGTAGCCGAAAACCTTGTTGTAGCCCACCTTAAGGGTGCGTATGCCCGTTTCCTGTTTTTCGGTGGCCTCTATGCGGGATATCCACTCCTTGCCGTCGGTCATCATAGAGCGAAGCTCGTCCACGGCGGCGCTTGCCCCTGCCTTTATTATGCCGCCTTCCTTTACGGTAACAGGCGGGTCCTCGGTAATAGTGGCGGCTATGCTTCTTTCCACGTCCTCAAGGGTGTCCAATGCCGTATAAAGCCCTGCCAAGGAGGGGCATTTGCATAGCGATAAAGCCTTTTTTAAAGCGGGAAGACGGCCCGCAGAGTTTTCCAGCGCCCTTAGGTCACGGGCGTTGGCACTGCCGTAAACCAGTCTTGTGGTAATACGCTCCATATCCACAATGGATTTAAGAAGGGAGCGAAGCTCCTTGCGAAGGGCGGTGTTGTTTTTAAGCTCCTCCACGGCGCTAAGCCTTGCGGAGATAGCCTTAGAGGAAAGCAAGGGGCGGTCTACCCACTGCTTAAGCAGACGTGCGCCCATACCCGTACAGGTCTTATCCAGCACCCAAAGCAGGCTGCCCTTCTTGTCGCCTGTACGCATTGCCTCGGTAAGCTCTAGGTTTCGTCTTGTAAAACCGTCCAGTCTCATAAAGGACTCTGCACGGTAAAAACGCACAGGCTTTATATAGCCAAGGTCGGTCTTTTGCGTCTTTTTTATGTAGCCTAAAAGCAAGGCGGCTGCATCCTCTGCCAAGTTGGTGGTAAAGCCCTCTCCGCCCGTAGTGCCTTTTGACGCCAAAAGCTCCCTGTCCTCGTCGTCGCAAAGAGTAATGAGTGCGCCTAGGCGGTCGCCTATAAGCTTTTTTGTGCTGATTGGCGTGTCCTCTTTAAGAACAGCCTCGGCAGGAGCAAAGGCGGCAAGGTCTGCCGAAAGCTTTGCTTCCTTTTCGTCGCCTACTGCTTCGGTAGCAAATATCTCCCCCGTGGAAACGTCGGCAAACGCCATACCGTAGCCGTCGCCTACGGTAATTGCGGCAAGGTAATTGTTGCTGCCGTCCTTTAAAAAGCCGCCCTCGGTAACCGTACCGGGGGTAAGCACACGAACCACGCCGCGCTTGACAATGCCCTTAGTTGTGGCAGGGTCCTCAAGCTGTTCGCAAATGGCAACACGGTAGCCCTTGCTTATAAGCTTGGTAAGATATGATTCCACTGCGTGATGGGGGACTCCGCACATAGGCGCACGTTGACCGTCACCGCTGTCACGGGCGGTAAGCACAAGCTGAAGCTCCTCGGACACGGTTTTTGCGTCGTCAAAGAAAAGCTCGTAAAAGTCGCCCAAGCGAAACATTAAAAGACAATCCTTGTGTTCTTCCTTTATTTGCAGGTACTGCTGCATCATAGGTGAAAGCGCCAAGGCGTACACCCCCCTTTACAGTTAGTAAGTGATTTTTAGTGGCAGCCGTGGCAACCGTGGCAGTCGCCCGTGCAGCTGCTTTCGGGCATAATATAGCCCATAATGGTTTGGTTAACCTCGTTAAGAAGCTCGTTAAGCTTGTTTTCCGCTACGGCAAGGTTTTTCATACTTTCGGATGCCATAATCTTTTCGTAAAGAGCGTTAACACGGGTTTCTATGCTCTGAATAAGCACCTCGTCAGCGTTTTCGGCCATCTTTTGCTCCTCAAGAAGCATTCTCTGTACGTTATATTCGCTTACCGCACCTGTCATTTCGGTGTCAGCGGTGTAAGCGGCTCTTGCGGCAAGGTATTCCTTTACGGTTTCGTCGTTGCTGAGAGCCTCACCAAAATTGTCAAGTAAAGTTTTTAAATAGTTATCCATTTTTATATTCCTTTCAAAATTGTTTTTTGTTTTTGTCAGCAGTGGACGACCGTTTACGCTCAATCACCGCCAAGAGGTTAAACCTTACCGTCTGTAAAACGGCAAGGCGCTTTTAATGTAGGGGACATTCTCGAATGTCCCGCTACGCTTGGGTTTAAACCGTGTTTTCCGTCATAACCGTTCACACGGCTTCGCCCTCAAGGGTATACGCCTTGGCTTCCCTTACCAAAACGTCCAAAAATCTACCCGCTTCGGCTACACTTTCGTCCATACCTTCGGGAAGGGTGAAGGAGATAATTTTATTATGTGCAGTTCTGCCCACAAACTTACCCTCCGTTTTACCGTCGGACAAAACACGAAGAGTTCTTCCTATAAAACGTGCGTTTAGCTCGTCCGCTCTTTCGTTTTCCGCCTCGCAAAGACGGGCAAAGCGGGCAGTTTTTACCTCGTGGGGAACCTGCTCCATATCGGCGGCAGGTGTACCGGGACGAGGAGAGTAAACAAAGGTGAAAAGAGCGTCAAAGCCCACTTCCCTTACCGCCTTTACGGTGTCCTCTGCCTCTTCCTCCGTTTCCGTAGGGTAGCCGCAGATAATATCGCTGGTAATGGAAGCGTCGGGTATCAGCTTTCTTATATACGCTGCCTTTTCCTTGTACTGCTCTATGGTATAGCGGCGGTTCATCATCTCAAGTATGCGGTTGTTGCCCGACTGCATTGGCAAATGGAACTGAGGTGCAACCTTGGGGCACTCCGCCATTACCTCCACAAGCGCCTTTGACGCATCCTTGGGATGAGAGGTCATAAAACGCACCCAATATTCACCCTCAAAGGAAGCGGCACGGCGAAGCAGCTCGGGAAAGCTTATATCGCCCTTGTAGGAGTTAACGTTTTGACCAAGGAGGGTAATATCCTTGTAGCCTGCTTTAACCAAAGACTCTATCTCCGCCAAAACGTCCTCGCTTTTGCGGCTGCGCTCTCTGCCCCTTACGTAGGGAACAACGCAGTACGTGCAAAAGTTGTTACAGCCGTACATTATAGAAACCCACGCCTTGTAGCTGCTTTCCCTTACGGAAGGTATGCCCTCGGCAATAACACCAAACTCGTCGTGTCTTAGGTCGCTTATATAAGCGGAATGGGTCTTACCTCCCAAAAGACGCATTTTTAGCATCTCAGGCAGGGTGTGTACCTTGTCCGTACCGAAAACTATATCAATATAAGGGTAGCTTTTAAAAATTTGCTCCCTGCGGTGGCTTTGCTCCGCCATACAGCCGCAAAGGGCGGTAACTATGCTTTTGTCCTTTTCCTTAAGCTTGCGTAAAGCGCCCGCCTTGGAAAGCGCCTTAAGCTCGGCGTGCTCTCTTATGGCGCAGGTGTTAAAGATAATAAGGCTTGCTTCCTCCATATTATCGGTAGCCGTATAGCCCATAAGGTAGGCAAGACCCATAAGCCGCTCGCTGTCTGCCTCGTTTTGCTGACAGCCAAAGGTGGATATATAAGCCCTTTTGCCCTCGTTAAGAGGCTTTAGCTCTCTTGCTATGTCAAGCTGGCGCTGTATTTCACTATGCGGAACAAAAATGTTGTTTTTCATAAAACGTCCTTTTTAAAATGCTGTTACTACCTGAGTAAGGTTTTCCTTAAGGTAAGCGTTGAAGATGGGGCTATCCTCACGGAAGCTGTTAAAGCCCACACCGCCCAGAGAGGTGGTGGAGTGAATGTAAAGGCCGCTGCCTATGTAGATAGCAACGTGACCGGGGAAGAAAAGCAGGTCGCCTTCCTTAGCGGTTTCAAGGGTAATGGGCTTAAGAATAGGGGACTTTTCAACGTGCGCATCCCTGTAAACGTGCAGACCGTTCATATAGTAAGACATAAAGGCAAGGCCGCTGCAGTCAATGCCCGTTGCGGTTTTGCCGCCCCAACGGTAAGAGGTGCCCAAATAAAGTCTGGCAGTATTAACTATGTCACGGCGTATCTCCGCTTCGGTGCGCTCCCTTTTCATATTGGGAATAGACATAATGTTAGCCTTGTGAATAAAAGCGTGTCTGCCGTCAGTAAGCTCAACCTCGGCGTATCTTTCGGTACCGCCCTCAACTACCTTAATGTAGCTGCCTCTGGGTACTGCAATATATGCGGCGAGACAATTCTTGGGCTCACGAAGAAGGTCGCCGTATGCGCTTGTAACAACGTGGGTTGCTTCGTAAGGCGCACTGCTTACGTTGGTCTTCAAAACGTAGCCCATATAGTCGTATTCGGTATGTACCTTGTAAAAGTCGCCGCTTTCCTCGATAACCTGTGCCTTTTGACCGTAAAAGGCTTCGTCGGCGTATTCGCTGTCAACGCTTGCTTCCTTATAAATGGGGCAAAGGGGAACGATAAAAGTATATTCCATAATAAAAACCTCTCTATTTTACAAAATTTTCTTTGTTTAATGTGCGCCGTTTTTGTTTATGATAAGTAAAAACCAAAAAAGGATATGTTTTTGATGAAAATAATAAAATATTTGCTTGTTATGTGCCTTGCCCTTTCCCTTTCCGTAGGTGCCGAGAACACCCATAACTGGTACTTTAAGCAAGGGGAAACGGGTACACGTCCCATAGTTTTCGGCGGCGACCCTATGCCCGACAAGTATGGGGCTATATATATGGGCAACCCCGACGAAAAGATAATTTACCTTACCTTTGATGCAGGCTACGGTAACGAAAACCTAAACTCTATCCTAAACACCCTAAAGGAAGAACAGGTGGAGGCAACGTTTTTTATACTGCCCGCTATGATAAAGTATGCGCTTCCCACCGTTAAGCAAATGATAGAGGACGGTCACCTTGTGGCAAACCACACCTACTCCCACGCCAATATGGCACGCCTTGACAGTAAGGAAGCCGTAGAAAAGGAGCTGGGCGCCCTTGCTGAATATTACAAGCGGGAAACGGGCGAGGAAATGGCGCCCTACTACCGTCCACCCGAGGGAGCCTTTACCGAGGACACCCTGCGCTACGGCGAGGAGCTTGGCTACACCGCCGTTTTTTGGTCCTTTGCTTATGCCGATTGGGATAACGGACGTCAACCCGACACCGAAAAGGCAAAGGAAAAGATACTTGAAAGCATCCACAACGGTGAGGTAATGCTGCTGCACCCAAACTCCGCCGCTAATGCCGCAGTGCTGCCTGAGGTTATACGGTATCTTAAGGCAGAGGGCTACGCCTTCCGCCGTATAGACGAATTTAAACAATAGGTCTGTCTGCGCCTAAAGCAACAAGACCTGCGCCGCCCATAAGACGTTTTATCTTGGCGGCGTCGTACTTATAGGAGAGAACGCCCACAAACATATACTCTCCGCCCTCTTTGCGAAGAACTGCTATGTCGTTATACACGTCCGGTATGCTGCCGCCCTTGCCGTAGTATTCCACGGTGGGGTCGTAAATATAGCGCACAATACGCTCCACGCCCTTGTGTCTGCCCATAACGTCACGGCCTATGGGGCTGGAGATAACGTAACGCATAGCTATAAGGCAGTCGTTAAGGCTGGTAAGGTTATCCTCGCCACGCTCAACCGCCGCATAGTCAAGCATTTTTCTGCCAATTACAGTGTTCTTTGTGCCAAGAACGTTAACGCAAAACTCGTTAATCTTGTCCATACCCGCATCAAGGAAAAGAGCGTTTGTGGCGGAGTTATCGGAAAAGCTCATCATCCACACAAGAAGCTCCTTAACGGTGGCCTTAGTTATCCTAAGCTCCGTCATAATGCTGGTGCCTATAAGCATCTTGCGGGGTATCTCTATAACACGGTCAAAGTCGTCGCAATTGGCAATGTAGTAGGCAAGTACAAAGGTTTTAATTATACTCGCGCTTTTAAAAGGACGGTCGGGGTTGTGGCTGTACATAGCCTCGCCGCCGTTTAAGGGGCATATAAGCACCCCGTTGGTATCATCAAAGTATTTTTGTAATTCCAAGACCTGTTCCCTCCGTCGGTATGTATATATTTTTTCCCTCGTAACGGGTGTATGCTTCTATAGGGTATTCCTTGCAAAGATAGGGCGCATCAAGGTCGTAGCAGTCAATGCCCACAGCCGCACCGAAGTGTGCCGCCGCAGTTATGCTTACAGGGCCCTCCATCATACAGCCTAACATACAGGAAACGCCGTATTCCTCGGCAATTTTTTGTATTTTAAGCGCTTCGTAAATGCCGCCGCACTTCATAAGCTTAATGTTTACAAGGTTACAGCCGCCCATCTTTAAAATGCGCCTTGCCTCATCGGGCCCAAAAACGCATTCGTCTGCCAAAATGGGATAAGCAACCGCCTTGGTAACGGCAACCATACCGTCCAGGTCGGCATAATGTACGGGCTGCTCTATAAGCTCAATGTTAAGGCCAAGCTTTTCACAAGCGGCGCAAACGTAAACGGCATCCTCCACCGTCCACGCCTGGTTAGCATCCAGCCTTACCTTTATATCGGTACCAAAGAGAGGCGCAAGCGCAGTAAGACGCTCCACGTCCGTTTCCTTAGGGCCGCCAAGCTTAACCTTAATAGCGGTAAAGCCTTCGGAAAGGTGTTTTTTGGCTTCGTCTACCATAGCCTCGGGTGTGCCAAGGCTTACCGTTGCATCGGTCTCAAGGACTGCCGCCTTATTATCGGCACCCAAGTAACGGTAAAGAGGCAAGCCCTTTTCCTTGGAAAGCAGGTCGTAAAGGGCAATATCCACCGCCGCCTTGGGGCTGGAGTTATGGAAAAGCGCCTTTTGAACCAAGGGCAACAGCTCCTCGCTTACGGTTTGACCTACAAGAAGGGGTGCATAGACCTCGTTAACGGCGTAAAGTATGCTGCCAACGGTGTCACCGGTGATGACGGGTGTAGGGGCACAAGCGCCGTAGCCGCATATCCCCTCGTCGGTATCAATACGCAAAACGTAGTCACGAATGACGGAAATAGAGCGTTTTGAGGTAACAAAAGGCTGTTTAAGCGGAATGTCCTCCGCAAAGATATTTATACCTGTTATTTTCAAAAGGCATACGCCCCCTTTTAATTTTTGTTTATTTAATATATTATACAACCGCCGCCAAAAAATTGCAATACGTAATGTGTTTTTTGTACCGCAATAAACATATTTTTCACCGCCGATTTGTTTGGACGTTACCGTCTGTAAAAGGACGTACCTCTTTTTATGTAGGGGACATTCTCGAATGTCCCGCTACCTTTGGGATTTTGCCGTGTTTCCTGTCAGCTCGGTTTTAAACGTTTAGTGGCGGGCGATTCAAGAATCGCCAAGTCGGAGGCCAAGCGGTCTTAGGAAGACAAAATTTGTATT
>JAZSLS010000016.1:0-64819 GCA_045535465.1 Eubacteriales bacterium | reverse complement strand
CCCCTACAATACAAACCGTTACGTTTTGACGGCTCATTTGTATACAAAACCCACTTGAAGCGTTTTTAACCTCTTCAAGTGGGTTTTAATATCTTTTATCTGGGAGGGCGTCCGCCGCCGCCCATTCCGCCGCCTGAGCCGTAGATGGCAGAGCTCATAGTAACAGTAGCAAGGGTTGTTCCCCCTGTTTTAGTAGTGTTTTGCGCAAAGCCGTTGGTGTCTGCCCCTGCAACGGTTGCACCCGCAACAAGAGTATAGGTGCCGCCTGTTTGTATGCCGGGTGCCGTTACAACGGCGCACTGATAGCTTTTTTTAGGGGTAAAGGACACTATAACCTTACCCGTGCTGTCGCAAACTGCAAAGGAGGTGTTTGCGCTTTGCGTGGTAAAGGTAGTTAGCATAGAGCCTTGGTTTTGGGCGGTAGTAAAGTTTTGGGCCATAGAAGAGGTGCCAAGCGCCACAAGCACACCGCCTGTAACGGTAGCCGTACCGTCGTAGTCAAAGATGCCGTTGCCGCCGCCCGTAGGGCCGCTTACAAGAGTAACACCGCCTGTAACGGTAATCTTACCGTTGGAGTCGATACCGTCACCGCCCGAGTTAACAACCAGATAGCCGCCGGAAATAATTATTTCGGCGGAATTGGAGTTGAAGCCCGCTGTGCCGCCTACTGCGTTTAGTGCGTCGTCGGATGAAACCACATAGGAAGTACCGCCGGACACAAGTATGCGTGAGGCTTCAACGCCCTCGTAGCTTTTTGTTATATTAACGTTGCCGCCTGATATGGAAAGGTCGGTGCTGGCGTGTATAGCATCGTCGCCGCTGGAAAGAGTTATATTGCCGCCTGTGATGTTTACTGTGTTGTTGGAATGTATACAGTCGTCACGGCTGTCAAGATTATAAGTACCGCCCGATATAAGGATATCGGAGCCTGCCTTCATAGCCTTATAGGATTGGGTAGCGTTGTTAAGCATATTAACACTGCCGCCGCCTGCTTTAACAGTTACGGTGGTATTGTTGGACTTGATAATGGTTTCCGCCTGTATGCCGTCAAAGCCTGCGTTAACGTTAACCGTTCCGCCCTCAAGGTAAATAAACCCCTTGGTAACGTCCTCTGTATTATCGGAAACAATGCCGTTGCTGGCTGCCGTAAGCTTTATGGAGCCATCGGTAATCTTAACGCTATCCTTACCGCAAAGAGCAGAGGCAGAGGAGGTAACCGTAAGAGTACAGCCTGCAACAACAAGCTTATCCTTGGACACTATACCGTGCTTAGCTTTGCCGTTTACGGTAAGCTTGCCCGTACCGTTTATAGTAAGGCTGGAGCGAGCAAACACTGCCCCGTCAACTGTACCGGTTGCATCGCTGAAGGTATAGGCACTGCCGTCACTTATAGAATTGTTAGTGCCTGCCTTGACGGTTATAGTAACCTTGTCTGCGCTTTTTACGTAGATAGCGGGGCCTTTTGTATTATTGATAAGCACGTTGTCAAGAACAAGCTGAACGTCGTCGTTTGCGCCTACCTCAACTATAACCTTTCTGTCGGTAAAGCCACCCGTAAGAATATGAGTGCCTGCCGTGGTTATATGAATATCACCTGCAGGGGCGGGTGTAGGCTCTGCTGCACTTGAGTCGTCGGGCTCTGCCGCACTTGAGTCATCGGGCTCTGCTGCGCTTGAGTCGTCGGGCTCTGCTGTACTTGAGTCATCGGGCTCTGCTATGCTTGCGTCATCGGGCTCTGCTATGCTTGAGTCATCGGGCTTTTCTACGGAATTATCCTCTGAAAGGGCAGAACTTGTATCCTCGGTGCTTTCCTCGTCGGGGATAAACACGCTTTCGCCCTGAATTACACTTATAACGTCGGACTCATCATAGCTACCGTTTACGTCCTCCTTGTCAAAGGAAAAATCCATACCGTCGGTAGGTGCAGTGGAGGGTGCGGTGGGGTCTGCCTTGTTACAGGAAGTAAACAAGGCGGTAAAGCAAAGGGCTACCGCAAGTGCTATAACAAAGGCTTTTCTCACAGCTCGTCAACTCCTTCCACGTAGTCACAAACGCTAATCTCAAGGTTACCGTTACGGCAACGAAGCTCGTCTATAAACTCCTGTAATTTTTCCTTATCCTTAAGCTCTATTCTGTAAAAAAGCTTATAAAGGCTACCCATATTACTGGTTTTCATCCTTACAAGCTTATGACTTTTGGTATACTTATCAAAAAGGTCGTCAAAAGCGTTGGCAAAACGCAAGGTCTCGGGTACAAAAACCGTAAGCTCCATAGTCTTTTGCGCCATCATAGGTATAAAAGCAAAGGCAAGCATAACAGCGGAAACCACAGCCGTAAACACTAAAGCCAAAACAACGTAGCCTGCCGCACAAGCAAGCCCCGCAGCCATCACAAGGAATATAGCCGCTATTTCCTTAGCCTTACCTGCAACGGAACGGAAACGAACCAAAGAAAATGCGCCCATTACCGCTACACCTGTGCCAACGTCACCGTTTACCATAGTTATAACGGTGTGTACTATCATAGGCAAAAGCACCAAGGAAACAACAAAGCCCTTTGAGCTGTTGGATTTTATGGAAGAAGCTATTGCCGCTATAACTCCGCAGCCCATAGCGCCAAGCAAACACAAAAAATACTGTTTTGGAGTGAGTAGGTTGGTATTTAAAAGATTTTCAAAAATTCCTGACATAGCTTTTCTCCTTTTTTATATTGCCACTTTTGACTTGCTTGCAACTATCGTGCGATAAGCGTTGCCGCATTTGGAAAATGATGAAGGATATATACCGCACTCATCCAATATCCGAGACATCCATACGGGCATAGCACCATCGGTTTTTATTTCAAGAACAAGCTCACCCTCGGGTAAAAGCATAGCGCCGTGGTTGCCGTTTTCCAAAAGCAAATCCTCCGTACGGTAACGTATCCCGCTATCAAAGGTAAGGCGTACGTTTGGGTTTTCTTTTAAATAATAAGCTTCTCTTTCGTAAGACACCATTATGGAAGGCGTTGGATGACCGTAAAACCTCATTGCATAGTCTATTTCGGACATTATCTGGGACTGCAACGGTACCTTGCCGCCGTTTATGTACGCCATAGCACTGTCTAAAGAGGTGGAGATGCGGCGTTTGTAAACCACGCCTTTAAACTTCTTTTTTATCTCAAGAAAAACCTTGGTGTCACCCTTTGGAACGCCGTAGCTTCTAAGCCTAAGCTTTTCCTTATATTCCCTTGCCTCTATGGAGTTGCGTATAAGCAAATGCGTAGGCGTGTCAAGATAAATGCTGCTGACTGTGCTTTTGCCGTGTTCATCGGGAATAAGCTTATCACCCATTAATGAAAGGAGCTTAAGTTGTTTTTCGGTGCTTATTCGGTATTTTTTCTCTACTCTTTTAAAAATAAAAAGGTCCTTTGCCACAAAAACTCCTCCTCTCACTGAGTATGTAAGGATTATAACACTCAAACATTAATAACAGATAAAAAAACTTTTAATTTAAGGCAAAAAACGGCTGTGAAAACCTACAATTTTCACAGCCGTTTTTTGTTTATTATTCTCAAATATAAAACATTGCGGAAGACAGGGCAAATATGGCGCTTAGCGCAAAAACAGAATACTTTACTGCTTTTCCTCTTCCCTCCTCGCACAAATGCACCCCCATAAACACTGCGCTTATAAGCAACGTGGGGACTATGTACCTAAAGTCCATAGTGCAGGTGTGCGGATAGTTAAAGCAAAACATAACGTAGCTTCCTACCAAGGCAGCGTAAAACACCAAAAGAAAACGGAAAGGCACCGCCTCGCTTCCTCTTTTTTTGATAATAAGCCTTGCCATTGCGTAAAGGCTATAGGCTATAAGAAGGAGTGAGCTTATTACCATAACGTATGCCAGAACGTTTTGCAAGGGGCTTACCTTGGTTTTTACAAAAAACTCACCAAAAAGGGCGCTTTTAACCGCATACGGGAAAATACCGTAGTCGTAAAACTTATCCCCTGCAGGAGCGCTTCCATCCATAGCGGTTAATCCGATATTGGGATACATATTTGAAAAAGACCAACTTCCTACACCCGTAAGACGTTCTATAAAAGAATACTTTCCAATATATTGGTCGGCGTTTTCGCTGAGAGAAGGAACGTAGCCCAAGGGCATATCGTACTTTATAGCGCATCTAACCGGCCACCAAAGCCCCAAGGGGAAGCAAAGCGCCGCAAATACTGCAAAGCGTGACCACAGCTTTTCAAGGTTTTTAAAAAAGCCGCCCGTTGTACTTGTAAACAGCTTATAAAGCATAACGTATGCCGTGCCAAAGGCGACCATCGCACCGGAAAGCTTTGTCATCATTGCCAGACCTATGGAAAAGGCGAGAAGTACTGTGTTTTTAAAGCTTGAGTTTTTGTACCAGCGCACCGTATAAAGCACGGCAAGGAACAAAAACAAGGTGGTAAGAGGGTCGTTGTTAACACTGCCTGCAAAAATGTAAAAGGTAGGATGAAAAGCGATAAGCGCAAAGGCGGTATAAAGACCTATGCCTTTAAGCTTAAACTCAGCAAACAGCTTGTATGCCGCAGTCATCATTGCGGCAGAGCAGAACAAAGTAAAATACTGCACGTTTTCGTAAGCCTTGTAAAGGTCGATGCCGCAAAGGGTCTGCACCTTCATCCAAAGTGCAGCCAAAAAGTGATAAAGGGGCGGATGATAGTACTGAGAAAGGCCTGCGTTATATACCTTTTCCGTAGGCAACGCCATATTGTTATATATATACATTATATAGCTGTTGTGACGGGGGTTGGTATTATTGAAAACGGAAAATACGTCGTGTTGATTATAAGGCAGCGCAACGTCCAAAACGTAACCCAAACGCATAACAAGCCCTAAGCCAAACATAAAAAGTATGGGAGTGGGAATATTAATCTTGCCTCTCAAATGAGCAACAAAGGAGGCACCTGCCACAAGCAACACGCCTGCGATAAAAACACCGTTTGCGGGGGGAGCTGCCCTATTGTACACCAAAGGTACCATAGCCGCAGTAAAAGCCACGGTGATAACCGACGCTATACGCCTTTGAAGGCTTGTTTCTTTATCTGCAAGAATAAAAACTGCACATAGAAACACGGCTAAAACGTAAAAAACAATACCAAAGCCTATACAAAAGCCAAGGCAAAGCACCGAGGATGCGGCAAGAGCCGTAGCGGCAAGCCTGTCCTTTACGTAAAAGTACACACAAAGGGCGGCAAAAGCTAAGGCAAGCGCCGCCATACAAACGGTAAATGCCACACCGCTTAGTAAGCTTATACCGCGCCACGCCAAAAACAACGCACCTGCGCCTGCACCTGTATACAGGACAGCTTTTGCCTTGCCAAGCTCCTTAGAGCTAACTGCGCCTATTATTACTGCCAACAATATAGCCCCTAAAGCCACCCCGAAAACCATAGTAACAAGGGTAAACTCACCACTTACGCCATCGTATTTGTAGGAAGCCGCCGCCTCGTACCTTTGAGCAAAAAACAAAGAACAAAGGCAAAGGAGACAAGTAAGCGCCATTGGATATTTAGAAAGATGACTTGACAGCGAAAGGCTGTTTTTTAACTCATTTTTCACAATTATTCACCGCTTTTCTTTTCAGCCGTTTCGTGGTATTCCTTTTCGGTATTAACGTTCCAAACTGCACTCTTGTCACTGCTGCCTGCGGCAATAGCGTCCACCGCTTCCATTGCAGTAAGCATAGAGTGGTCCATATTATTGTAGCGATGCTGGCCGTTTCTGCCTATGCAGAAAAGGTTTTCAAAGCCGTCAAGGAAGGCTTTAACCTCATTAAAACGGCTGTACACTCCAAAATATGCAGGATATGCCTTTTTAACACGGATACGCACTGCATCTCTTACGTCTTCCCTCTTGATTATGTCTATCTTCTCAAGCTCGGAAATGGCAAACTTAATAAAGTCATCCGAATCCATATTCCACATCTCGTCGCCTTCGTTGCAGAAATACTCAAGCCCCATCCATATCTTAGAGGGGTCTGCCACCATATATGGTGACCAATTGTTAAATATCTGAAGTCTGCCTATCTTAACGTCCCTCTCCTGAATATAAATCCAACAGTCCGGAACTATATTGCCTACGGTTTTCATCTTGGTTTTGTTGGTGATAAGAAGCTTGTCCACCAAAAGACCAACGGTGATAAAGTCACGGTAAGGAAGACCCGATGCTACCTCACGCACGTTGGCAGGCGCTTTATCAAACCCCTCGATAAGGTCCTTTACAGGCATAGATGACAAAGCGTAGTCACATTCCAGCACGCTGTCCTTGCCCTCACGGTGTACCTTTACGCCCGTTACTCGGTTACCGTTTGTAACAACGCCCGTTGCCTTAGTTTCCATAAGTATAATGCCGCCAAGCTTTTCAACCTCGTCAGCAAGTATCTCCCAAAGCTGGCCGGGGCCTTTCTTAGGGTAAATAAACTGCTCAATAAGCGAGGTTTCCACCTCACCGCCGCCTTTGGAGAAGGGCTTTTTAAGCATAGACCACAAAGCCTTTGTAAGGGAAAGACCCTTAACACGCTGTGCACCCCAATCGGCAGAAATGTTTTCGGGGTTAACGCCCCAAAGCTTGGTAGTATAGTCTTCAAAAAACATTTCGTAAAGGGGCTTGCCAAAGCGGTTTATGTAAAAGTTTTTAAGGTTATCCTCGGGAAGCTTAAATATAACACTTTTTATGTAGCCTGCACCGCTCTTAACGGTACGGCTAAAGCCCATATTCTTAAAGGTTTCTCCCTTCATAGATATGGGATAGTCAAAGAACTTGCGAAGGAAGAAGATGCGTGACACACGAGTACGTACAAGCATAACACGGTCTTCCTTTTCGGGGTCGGGGCCGCCTGCAACCAAAGGCTTTTCGTTGCCCGTGATTATATCGTCGGAAGCGGGTGAACCCTGAGTGGGCATAAGCATATTCCAAAAGTCAGTAACTCGCTTATCCTTGGAAAAGAAGCGGTGGCCGCCAAGGTCCATTCTGTTACCCCTTACCTGTGCAGTGCGGGATATTCCGCCTATAAAGGGGCTTTCCTCGATGATTATAGGTAATACGTCGGTGTTCTTTAAAAGTTGATATGCAGCGGTAAGACCCGCAGGGCCTGCGCCTATTATTACAGCGTGTTTTGCTTTGTTTGCCATTTTTAATTCTCCTTAAACACAAAAATCTTTCTGCCAACGTAGTTCCATATAAGAACTATGCCTGCCACTACTATTTTTAGGGCGTAAACGCCATACCCCTTTATCATTTCATCTATACTTTTACCCAAGCTACTTTGCAAAAGCTGAGTTTCGCCAAGCCACTGAAGAAGCTCCGTAAGCCCCAAGCCTATAATGCCTATTATAGCAAAAATGAGAACCGCACGAAGGTTTTTGCCCTGCTTTTGCTGTTTTTCGGTACGAAAAACCATAAGCATTGAAAGTATATAGTTAACCGCAAGGCCGCCAATAAAGCCTGCGGCGGTGGATACGATTATTGCGGCAGTGCCGTCACCTTTAAAGATAAGCTCCCTAAAAAGAGCAAAAATGGAAAAATCCACAACAAAGGCTATTCCGCCAACCACTGCGTAACGTAAGAATTCGGCAATTACTGTTTTTTTATTCTCCATAGGCTTTTCTCCTTAAAAGTTATAAAAAGCGTAGTAGGAGTGGAGATACCACTTACCGTCCTGCTTTACAAAATACAAGGTGGCTTCCTTTTCCTCGCTGGTTTTTTCACCGCCTACAGTGTAGGCAAACACAGCTTTTTGTACCTCCTCGGTGTTATCCTCGGTGGGATAGCGCATATAAGTGTAATAGTCAAGATTAGCATCCCCCAAGGAGGAAAGCGCAACCTTTTCGTTTGATACTATTTTACCCTTTATATACAAATCCTTGCCGTAGGATACGTCGTATATACGCAAAGCGTTTTCCAACCACGAGGACATATCCGTAAATGAAAAGTAATAAGCGCAAACGTCCTGTACCGTATAGTCTTCCTGCATTTTAGGAGGAAAGGCTTTATAATACCCTTCTCCGTCCCCTTTGAGAAGCGCCGTGAGGGCAGTTTCAAGAGGCTTTGCAAAGTCAGGCAGCTCCGAAAGCTTCACTCCGCCGTCAGCTCCGCAGGAGCTAAGACAAAGACAAACCAAAACTAATAGGCAAATTGTTTTTTTCATTACTCTTCACCTGCTTCGGCTTTGCCGTTTGCGGCATCACTTTCGTTCATTTGCATTTGCATAAACTGCTCCTTGGTAATAAGCACCTTGCGTTTCTTTGCCGCCGCATCAAATGGACCTACTATGCCCCTCTGCTCCAATTTATCAATTATACGGGCTGCACGGGAGTAGCCTATGGAAAGACGGCGCTGGATAAGAGACGTGGATATGGTATCGCACTCTATGGCAAGCTCAATAACCTGCATTTCAAGAGCGTCAACCGCATCTGTATTGGCTTCTGCTTCAGCCGCTGCACGCTTGGAGGGCTTTTCGCCGCAAAGCTGAGCTTCCCTCTCTATCATAGCCATTACGTCTTCGCTGTACTTAGCCTCGGCCGCTTGCTTAAGATAGGTACAAACGGAGATAACCTCCCTACCCTCTACAAAAGCACCTTGAACACGCTTGGGCTTGAGAGTGCCAACGGGATTATAAAGCATATCGCCCCTCCCCATAAGCTTTTCAGCGCCCGCTATGTCAAGAATAGTACGGCTATCCACCTGAGAAGCAACCTTGCAGGCTATTCTGGATGGGATATTTGCCTTAATAAGACCTGTAATAACGTCTACGGAAGGACGCTGAGTACCTATGATAAGATACATACCTGCGGCACGTGCCTTTTGCGCCAGACGGCATATAGAGTTTTCTACCTCGCCGGGGGCGGTCATCATAAGGTCAGCAAGCTCGTCTATAATGATAACTACCTGAGGAATATATTCCTTTTCGGGGTCGCCTGCAGTCATCTCATTGTATTCCTCCAGGTTCTTAGCGCCTACCTCTTGAATTTCAGAGAAGCGTCTTTCCATTTCAAGCACTGCCCAGCTTAATGAGCCTGCGGCCTTCTTAGGCTCGGTCACAACGGGAACAAGCAGGTGAGGAATACCGTTATAATCGGAAAACTCAACCTTTTTAGGGTCAATAAGTATCAGCTTAACCTCATCGGGATGGGCACGGTAAAGTAAAGAAACAATAAGAGAGTTAATACAAACGGACTTACCCATACCCGTTGCACCCGCTATAAGCAGGTGGGGCATCTTTGCAACGTTAAGAGTTACGGGGTTGCCAACCACGTCTACGCCAAGGCAGCAAAGAAGCTTTTCGTTTGATTTTTTAAACTCGTCGCCTTCAATAAGCTCACGCAGACGAACTACGTTTTTATTTTTATTGGGTATCTCTATACCCACGGCGGATTTACCCGGTATGGGCGCTTCCATTCGTATGCTGGTAGCCGCAAGATGAAGAGCAATATCATCGGTAAGGTTTGCTATTTGCTTGACACGAACGCCCGCTTCAGGCTGTACCTCATACCTGGTAACGGTAGGCCCGCAGCAAGTATTTACCACTTTGGCTCGTACTCCGAAGTTTGCCAGGGTTTGAACCAAAAGCTCACTGGTTTTTGCTACCTCGTCGGGAGAAAAGCCTTCCTTATCGGGGTCCTTGGGGGTAAGAAGCGAAACAGGCGGAAAGACGTATGCCGCCTCCGGCTCTTTAACAGGCTCTATGTTTATATCCACCACAGGCTCTGCCGCTTCTTCGGTGGGTTCCTCCGCCGTTTCAGCGGAGGGCTGTTCTTCGGAAACAGGCTTGTCCACGGGAGTTTCCAAAACGGGGGCTATCGGGTCTGCCTCCGCTTCTTCCGCAGGCTCTTCCACGGGAAGCTCTCTAACAGGCTCTTCCGGAGCTTTTATCGGGTCTTCGGGAACGATTTCCTCATATTTGCGCTTTTTGCGTGTACGGTTTATCTCTTCCTCCACTTCCTCGGCAGGAGTTTTTATATCGTCATAGTTGTCTACGTCGTTACCCGGAAAATCCCAATCAGTACGTTTTTTAGGAGGCTTAGGAGGAGTAACGTGAGAGTCCTCGCTTCTTCTGCGGCGTTTTTTGTCTGCCTCCACGTCAGCAGTAAGCTCATACTCGTCCTCTTCGTCGTTGGATTGGATAGTAAGGGTTTTAAAAGCGTTTACAATACCTCGTAACACCTTGCGAGGAGTGGAATCGAAAAGTGCGGGAAGAGTAAAAACTACAATGATTATGGCAAGAGTAAGGCTTGCAGCCTCACCCATAAAGGCGCTGAGACCGCAGAAGGAGTTGCCGCCTATAAAGCCTGTGCCTATCCCCTCTACGCCAAGCGTCCAATTTTCAAGCCCAAAAGCACGGTCAGCTTTGGGGGTGCCAAAACGGTGTATTATCATAAGCAGCGCCCAATAGTTTACCGCAGTGAAAAACCACTTGTACACCGCCTTATCATTTTTTCTGTCCTTAAACCAAGTGAAAAGCAGCTTAACAAGGTACACGGGGGCGATGATGACACCCCATTCGCCCGCAAGACCGCAAAGGATGGGGCGAACCACCTTGCCAAAGAATGCCATATCCTTAAAAATAAGCAAAAATACCAGTAATAGTGTTATAAAGGCGGTGATACAAAAGCCTATAAGAGGGTCAATACGCCTTTTTTCTTGGGTCTGCGCTTCCTGCTTAGGCATATTTTTCTTCTTTGATGCAGCGGCTTTGGGTGCCGGTTTTTTTATTGTTTTTTTAGGGGGTGTTTTTTTAGTAGTTGCCTTTTTTTTAGTATACTTTTCAGCCATATTTTACCAACCTGATTTTTATTTTATAATTATATCTCCCACTATTGCGGCAGTACCGGCCGCAAAGCAGTACAACGCAAAAGGAGTAAAGCTGTTTTTTCCTGCAAAAAACTGTAAAAGCTTTATTGCAAACATACCTGACAGCGCCGCCGCTGACATACCCAAAAAGCACGCCGCAAGGCTTACGCCGCCAAAAAAGTCGCCCTCTGCCGTTATAAGCTCCAAAACGTTTGCTCCTAAAATGGCGGGGATTGACATAAGAAACGAAAAACGGACTGCGTCTTTTCTGTTTAAACCCGCAAACAGACCGCCGGTTATGGTAGAGCCCGAACGGGATATACCGGGAAGTACGCCTGCAAGCTGAAAAAGGCCTATAAAAAAGGTGTTTCGCACCGAAGCCCTCTCCAAGCTTAGTTCTCCGCCGCTTAGCCGGTCGGAAACGAAAAGCATAGCGCCGTTTATTATAAGCAAAATGCCTATTGCAAAGCTTACGTTTGTTAAAGCAACCACATATTTGTCCGCTAAAGCCGCAGGCACCAAAACCACAGTTGCGGAAAGCACCATTAAAACCAGCTTTTCCGAAAACGTAAGCTTTTCACGCAGTTTGCCGCAAAAAGGTCTTGCACAAAGGGAAAAGAACCCCTTTATAAGCTCCCACACATCCTCCTTATACATAACAAAAACCGCTATAAGAGTACCGAAGTGTAAAAGCACGTTAAAACCAAAAAAGTCCTCTGCGCTGCCTGTACCGAAAAAGTTTTGCGCCAGCGCCAAATGCCCTGAGCTTGATATGGGCAAAAACTCCGCAACGCCTTGCACCAAGCCGTAGACTATTGCTTCAATTATTCTCATTAGGCTCCTCTTTTTCTGATTTTAGTTAAAATGTCAGCGCAGCCCAAGCCTAAGCCTATAAAGGAAACGGCTATGCTTATAATCTTAAGCGCCGTGGCAAAGCCTGCCTTTACCCTGCTTTCCGCTTCTACTATGCGGATGCCGTAAACCTTTGTAACAGGTTCAATACCGTCGGTAGCTTTAACTACCGCCGTAGCAAAATATTCTCCCACGGAAACAGGCGCACCGTCCAAAGGAACGGAAACGCCGTCCTTTAGCTGATAGTAGCTAAGCTCATACTCCGCAAAAGGCGGCTGCACGGTAAGGGCCAAGGGTTTTGGAGTGCCGTCTGCTTCAAAAACCGTGTTTTCTGCAGTGAAAACAGGCAATACCTTTTCAATAGTAACAGTGCAGTATGCCACGGTAGAGGCGTAAAGGGACGTATTTTCAGGATAGGCGCTTACAAGATAGCTTCCGCATTCAATAAGGGGAAAAGCCACGCTGTCGCCAACAACACCGTTTTTATACTGATATGCTTTATAAACCATATCTATGCCTGCAGGCTCAACGGTTGCCGCAGGAGGATATACACCCTCGGGCGTGTATTCAAAAACCACGTCTGCCATTTCTATCTTTGGAGCCTGCTTATCAATAATAAGCTTTCCGCTGCCTATAACCGTATCCAACGCAAAGCAAGAAACAACGTAGTCGCCGGGAGTAGAGGGCAGCTCCTCAGTATACGCCCCCATAGTGCCGTTAGCGTAAAGATGGCTATATTTTAAAGTGGTTTTTATCCCCGCTATATTAGTGTGATATTTTGGAGCTTCATAGGCAACGGAATAAACCGCACTTATGCTTTCAATGCTGGCGGTAAAATCCTTAGGTACGCTTCTTAAAGCGTCCTCACCTGTAAGAGGAGCGCCTGCTTTTTCGGCTATCTCATATACCAAATATTTACCTGCGCAGCTTATATTATCACTGCTTACGGCAGCATCAAAAAAAACAAGATATTTGCCTATATCCTTTGGAACGCTTACAGCCGTTCCCTTATCACTGTAATCCTTTATGGCAAGATAGCCGGGATTAACGGTAACAAAGGGCTCCGCCCAATCGGGATAAATACTGTATTTAACGGGATTATCCATAGCGGTATGAGCCGCCACGTTTTCCGTAACCGAAATATAAACGGGGGTTTTTTCCACAGTAAGGCTTGCGGTAACAGATGCTGCGGGGTGCTTATCGGTAGCTTCCATATAAGCACGTACGGTGTAGCTGCCTGCCGCCTTTACAGGCACATCCACGGTAGCACCCGTGGCGTTATCGGTTACCTCGTATTTTAGCTCATTTGCAAAAAGCTCCGCCCTTGCTTGGGGAAAATATCCTTCAGGGCTGTAGGTAACAGTGGTATTCTCCATAAAGATATTTACCTTATCCTCTGCTGCGAAAGCGCCCTGCGAGCCTAATAAAGACAAGCAAAAAACAAAAAGTAAAAATACGCTTATTCTTCTGCCCACAAAAACACCTCCCCCTTTTGGATAATCAAGGATATTATAGCAAAAAAATTGCTTTTTTTCAAGTGCTGTATTGAATTATTGTTAACTTTATGCTATATTTTATTGTTGAAGGGCGGTGGAATTTTGGTAAATATAGGTAATAGCTGGGATTCTCTTTTAAAAGAGGAATTTGAGAAGGAATACTACTTAAAGCTTAGGCAGTTTCTTAAAAAAGAGTATCTGTATTCCGGTAAAAGAATATTCCCTAAAATGGAAAATATTTTCAGCGCCTTTAAGTATACGGACTATGACTCCGTAAAGGTAGTAATTTTGGGTCAAGACCCTTATCACGGCGAAGGGCAAGCCCACGGGCTTTGCTTTTCCGTAGAAAAAGGCACGGCTGTGCCTCCGTCGCTGCAGAATATTTTCAAGGAGCTAAAGGCTGACCTTGGTATAGATGCGCCCTCCCACGGGTGCCTTACCGACTGGGCAAAAAACGGTGTTTTGCTTCTAAACAGCGTGCTTACGGTGAGAGAAAATATGGCAGGAAGCCATCGAGGTCAGGGCTGGGAGCTGTTTACGGACAGGGTTATTGAGCTGCTTAATGAACGGGAAAAGCCTATGGTATTTTTGCTTTGGGGCAACTACGCCAAGGCAAAGGCAGCTTTGATAGACAAAAACCGTCACCTTATATTGACTGCCGCCCATCCAAGCCCGCTTTCGGCATACAACGGCTTTTTTGGTTGCCGTCATTTTTCTGCCGCTAATAATTTTTTGGGTAAGGATGCCATAAGCTGGCAGATAGGAGAGTAATATGGAGCTTAAGTTTACTAAAATGCACGGTTGCGGCAATGATTACATTTACATAAACTGCTTTGAGCAAAAGCTTGAAAACCCAAACGAGGTGGCTGCAAAGCTGTCTGAGCGTCACTTCTCCATCGGGTCCGACGGCCTTATAATGATATGCCCTTCCGACGTGGCTGATGCCAAAATGCGTATGTTTAATGCAGACGGCAGCGAGGGCAAAATGTGCGGTAACGCTTTGCGCTGTGTGGGCAAATATCTGTACGACAGCGGCATTGCAAAAAAGGACGACATAAGCGTTGAAACCTTAAGCGGCATAAAAACTCTTAAAATGCAGGTATCGAACGGTATTGCCGTTGGCGCAACAGCCAACGTGGGCAAGGCTGTTTTTGAAAAGGACGCCGTGCCTGTAACCTGGGAAGCGGAGGGCACTATTGCAGTTCCACTTTTTATAGTGGATAAGGAATTTATCTGTACCGCCGTTTCGGTGGGAAGCGCCCACAACGTATGCTTTGTTGACGATACAAATAGCTTTGACCTGGAAAAATACGGTCCCGCTACGGAACGTCACGCTGTTTTTCCTGACAGAGTTAATGCGGAGTTTATAACAGTAAAAAGCCCCCACAGCATTGATATGCGAGTGTGGGAGCGTGGAAGCGGTGAGACTTGGGCGTGCGGGACGGGCGCCTCGGCGGCGGTGGCGGCGGCTTGCGCCAACGGCTACTGCCCTTACGGTGAAGACGTTACTGTTAATCTTAAGGGCGGCAAGCTTGTTATCAACGTAACTAAAGAGCGTGTGCTTATGACCGGGCCTGCCGTTAAGGTTTGTGACGGCATTGTAACTGTGTAGCTTGTCCCTCCAGCCAACTTATAAACAGGCTTTTAGGTACAATGCGACGTTTGCCTACGCTTACGGAGGGAAACCCCTCCTTTGCCATCAGCAGATACGCACTCGAGCGTGAAATGCGAAGGATGGCGGCCAGCTCCTTTGCAGTCAGCACCGCCGGAAGCTCATCGTAGCTTGTGTAGGTTTTCATATTGTACCCTCCTTTCACGCTTTTATAATAACACAAATTGGGAGTAATAAAACGGACAAATAAATGTGCCTTTCGTAAACAACGAAAGGCACCAGCTTGATGACAAGGTTTGTCATCAAGCTGGCAGAGTGCTGAGAAAGGGTGCAGACGAAACGAACCGAGGCGATAACTGTACTTTGTACTGTGAGCCGAGGTTCGTTTTGAACGAAAAAATATATAAAATGCAGAAAATTCAGGGATGTTCTCCCTGAATTTTCTACTTTAGAGTAACTGTATTTTATTATTTTTCGTGCTCTGTGCCTTTGTCAGCGGTCTGAGGGGCTGTACAACAGCCCCTATTTTTATTTAACCGCACTGCGGTCAATTTTCCTTATCAGCTTACACAAAGGAAGCACCAAAAGCCCTGCGGCAAGGTTGCCCACGGCGTGGCTTATATCAAAGGGAACGCCGCTTATTACCCACGCTATGGTCTGCTTAAAGCCCAAGCCAAACATAAGCGCCTGGGCAGGCGCATACAAAACCCCAAAGGCTACGCCGTGCAGCCCGCAAATAAGCGGATACACCACGGCGCTGATCTTATCGGGCATACGCCTTGGTAACAGCATAGTCACACCCCAAAGGATGGTCCATATATACAGGTACGGTATCCACCACAGGTCAAAGCCCGAGTACACCCCGTTAAGAAAAACGTAAATATAAAGAGGAATAAGCCCCTTAACACGGTAACAGAGGGCAAAAACCATAGTAAACATCCCAAGCAGGTGGATGTTTGGAAACGCCTCCATAAGTATCTTGGAGCAAAACATAAGGGAGCCGAGCATAGCAAAAACCACTATCTCGTGCAGGGAAAGCCTTTTTTTATTTTGTGTATACAAGCTCATAGTGTTCGCCGTCTTTTATTTCGGTAAGGTCAATGCCCTCCATCATCATCTCGCCGTTTTTGTAAAAGCCCCAGTAGCTTTGATCCACGTCGTAATCGGCGGTAATGCCGTTGACCTTCTTTATGTAAAGCCCAAACTCACCTTCGTCGCCGTCTATAAGAGAATGCTCCTTTAAAGCGTCGCCAAGGATGGTTTTATCAGTTTTTATGGTAAAGCTTACGGATTTTTCACCCGCCTTTACCTCCACGGTAACAGTGGTCGCACCCTCTCCCAAAGCAGTGTCTTTAGTGTAAGTGGCGTTTTCCCAAAGCCCGTCGGGCACCTCACCTTTACAGGAAGCAAGGGCAAGCAGGCAGATAAGCATTAAAAATGCAGCGGTAATTCTTTTCATTTTGTTTTCTCCTTTTCGTTTTTTGTTTTTACGAAAAGAATACAAAAACCGTCCTTCAAGAAGGACGGCATATGCACCAAGACAAAGAGCACCCTGCTTGTACTCTTTTCTGTTGCAAAGCCTGCCTTCCTTTTGCCCAAGGCGGTATTTGCGTTTCCATAGGCGATAAGCATTCCGACTGTTACGGTAATGGCTGTTGCCGCGGGTTTCCACCGCTGTTTCCTTATCCCCGAACAAGGGGTATACCCTTGCCCGACCAACGCAAAAAGCGTTTGCCTACGGTTATTCTTTTTGTATGGACGTATTATATCACTTGCCGTTCCCGATGTCAAGTATTATAGAGGGCTTGACTTTATTTTTGCCCAAGGGCGTGGATATTTTTCGGGAGTGGGGGCTATCTTTTTTATAATTACAAGACAGTGTCCGTCGCCCTTAACGGGTACGGGCGCACTTTTTATATCCACAAGGGCTCCGCCCAGTGTTTTAATAGCCTTTTCTGCTTGAAGAGCTTCCTCGGCACCTGCCGCACCCTTCATAGCTATAAAGGTGCCGCCTACCTTAACGTAGGGTAAGCAAAGCTCCGCAAGGGCGTTAAGACGGCTTACCCCTCGGGAAACTGCCGCGTCAAAGCTCTCACGCCTTGTTTGCACAAGCTCTTCTGCTCTGCCGCAAAGGGTGCCAAGGTTATCTATCCCTGCAAGGACGGCTGTTTCCGCCACAAAGCCCAGCTTTTTGGCGGTGCTGTCAAGGGCGGTAACCTGTGCCTTGCTGTTTGCCGCAAGGACAAGGGACGGAAAACCGCCGCCGCAACCAACGTCTACCACGGTTTTGCCGTCAAAATCAAAGGCGGTAAAAAGCTGCAGGCAGTCTGCAAAATGCAAAAGTGCTACGTCTTCATCCTCGGTAAGCGCCGTAAGGTTGTATTTTTTATTTTCGCTTTGCAAACGGGCTGCAATCACCCCAAGCTTTGCAAGCGTTTCCTCGGAAAGCTCCACGGGGCTATGCGCCTTTACTATATCAATAACGCTCATTCTTCTCCTCCGTAACGGGAAAGGTATACAAGCAAAACGCTTATATCCGCAGGGCTTATGCCCGATATGCGGGATGCTTGACCAACGCTTCTCGGGCGGAACCTTTCAAGCTTTTGCGCCGCCTCAAGGCGTATGCCCTTTATTTTACCGTAGTTAATACCGTCGGGTATCTGCTTGCTTTCCATAGATGCAAAACGCTCCACCTCACGCCTTTGCTTTTCTATATACCCTGCGTATTTTATCTCGGTTTCCACTCTCTTTTTAAGCCTTAGACAAAGAGGGGACTCTTTGCCCTCAAGGGCGTATATATCGTCTATGGTAACACCGCTTCTAAGCATAAGCTCTGCCTTGCGTATACCGCCTTCGGTGGGTGCGTAGCCGTTTTTAACCATAAGCTCATCCAAAGCGGCGCATTTTGACTGGGTTTCGGACTTAAGACGCAGTATCTCTGTCTCCACAGCCTCTTTATCCGCAAGGTAACGCTTGTACTGCTCTTCCTTTACCAAGCCCACAGCGTAGCCTTTTTCTATAAGTCTGTCCTCGGCATTATCCTGTCTAAGCAGTAAACGGTACTCGCTTCTGGAGGTCATCATACGGTAAGGCTCGTTTGTGCCCTTGGTAACTAAGTCATCGATAAGGGTGCCTATGTAGCTTTCGGCACGGCTAAGCACCAGGGGCTCCTTGCCTTTTATCTTAAGTGCGGCATTGATGCCTGCCATAAGACCTTGGGCGGCGGCTTCCTCATAGCCGCTGCTGCCGTTAAACTGACCTGCCCCGTAAAGACCGCTTATATTCTTAAACTCCAAGGTAGGAAGAAGCTCCGTCGGGTCTGTGCAGTCGTATTCAATAGCGTAGGCTGTACGCATAAATACGGCGTTTTCAAGCCCCTTTATGGAGTGTACAAGCTCCTTTTGCACCTCCTCGGGCAAGGACGAGGAAAGCCCCTGCAGGTACATTTCCTTAGTATCCGTACCCATAGGCTCGATAAATATTTGGTGTCTTTCCTTGTCGGCAAAGCGTACCACCTTGTCCTCTATGCTGGGGCAGTAACGGGGGCCAACACCCTTTATTTCGCCGCCGTAAAGGGGGCTTCTGTGCAGGTTTTCTCTTATAATCCTGTGGGTTTCGCCGTTTGTATAGGTTATGTGGCAGTTCATACCGCCCTCGCTCTTCTCACCGTCCACGGTAAAATAGGTAGGCGGTACGTCGCCCGTCTGCTCCTCAAGGATATCAAAATTAATGCTGTCCTTGTGGATGCGGGCAGGAGTACCCGTTTTAAAACGGCGCAGAGGCACGCCTATGGAAAGAAGGCTTTCCGTAAGGGCGTTTGCCGCCTTGGTGTTATCGGGGCCGGAGTCGTAGGCGTGTTCACCTACTATTATCTTACCGCCAAGGGACGTGCCTGTGGCAATAACAACAGCCTTAGCCGCAAAAAAGCCGCCAAAAGCGGTAACAACCCCTGTTACGGCGCCGTTTTCCACGCAAATTTCCACTACCTCCGCTTGAATAAGAGAAAGGTTTTCCGTTTCCTCCAGCACCTTTTTCATATAGCTTTGGTACGCACGCCTGTCAGACTGCATACGCAACGAGTGTACAGCAGGGCCTTTGCTAAGGTTAAGCATACGGCTTTGAAGCATAACCTTGTCTGCTCCGTAGCCCATTTCACCGCCAAGGGCGGTTATCTCGTACACCAAATGCCCCTTGCCTGTACCGCCTATGGAGGGGTTACAGGGCATATTGCCCACCAAGTCAAGGGAAAGGGTAAACAAAGCGGAGCTAAGCCCCATACGGGCTGCCGCCAACGCCGCCTCTATTCCTGCGTGACCTGCGCCTATTACCGCAACGTCAAGCTCGCCTGCCTTATATTTTAACATCGTTCATCATCCTTTTTTATTTTCCTACGCAAAAGCGTGAAAAAATGTCGTTTACTATTTCTTCGCTTACGCTTCTGCCGTCAAGCTCCGCCAGTGCCGCCATAGCCGCTTCCATATCAAAACCCGCAACGTCCTGTGTAAAGCCGTTTTCAAGGGCTGCAACTGCGCCCGCCACACCCTCAAGAGCACGGCAAACCGCACTGTGCTGACGGGCGTTTATAATGGTTTCTCCCATCCCAAGCCCCTCTGCGCTCATATAAAGGGCTTGTATCTTCTCCTTAAGCGCCTCTGCGCCATCGCCTGTCATAGCGGAAATGGTAACGTAGGGGAAGGGCAAGGCGTAGTCAAAGGATGCACCCTTGTCGCTTTTGTTAACTATACCTACGGTAAAGGCGGTTTTGCCCTTTTCCGCTATCATATTTATTATCTCATCGTCGGCATCCGCCTTTTCCTTGCTGCCGTCAAAGACCGCAAGAACAAGCTCTGCCTCGTCTATACTTTTAATGCTGCGCTCTATACCAAGGCTTTCTATTTCGTCAAAGCTTTCACGGATGCCTGCCGTATCGGAAAGTCGAAGAAGAACCTCTCCCACACGAACGGTTTCCGTCACCACGTCACGGGTAGTCCCCGCTATGGGCGTAACTATGGCACGGTCCTCACCGATAAGCATATTAAGCACGGAGCTTTTGCCCACGTTGGGACAGCCCACAATGGCGCATTTTACGCCCTCGCTTATGGCTTTACCGTAGCGATAGCTGTCCTTAAGCGCTGTAAGAGTGGCTTTAAGCGCATAAAGCTCCGTTTTAAGCTCCTCTGCGCTAAGGTCGGTCATATCCTCCTCGGGGTAGTCAATGTAAGCGTAAACCGAGGAAGTGAGGGTAAGCAGCTTTTCAAAACAGCCGTTTATCCTTTTCGACAGCGCACCGCCAAGCTGGCGGATTCCAACGCCCAAGCAGGCATCGGTCTTTGCCTCTATCAATGCACCTACAGCCTCCGCTTGAGAAAGGCTAAGCTTACCGTTTATAAAGGCACGTTTTGTGTATTCGCCCGCTGCCGCAGGTGTTGCTCCTGCCCAAAGTGTTGCAGTAAGAAGCCTGCGTGTGCCCAGCACGCCGCCGTGGCACATAAGCTCCACAACGTTTTCGCCCGTGTAGGAGTTAGGGGCGGTATAAAAGGTAACAAGCCCGTCGTCAAAGTCACCGTCTGCATCGTGAAAAACACCGTAAACGCTTTCCCTTGCCTTATATGCCGACAAGGCTTTACCGCCCATAGGACGGAAGACCCTTTCAGCTATTTCCACAGCATCGTCCCCCGAAAGGCGTATCATAGATACAGCGCCCACGCCGTGGGGAGTACTTATTGCGCTAATGGTTTTCATTCCTCGTCCTCCTTGGTAAAAAGCTTGCCCTTAAGGTTAAGCTTATCAAAGCCCTGCTGGCGCAAAGCCTCGTACACGGCAATAGCCACGCTGTTGGAAAGGTTAAGGCTTCTAAGGTCGCTGTACATCGGTATGCGCACGCAACGCTCCTCGTTTGCCTTAAGTATCTCCTCGGGTATACCCGCCGTTTCCTTGCCGAAAACAAGAAAAGAGCCTGCGGGGAAATCTACATCTGTGTAACAATACTTTGCCTTGGTGGAAAAGAAGTATATAGGCACGTCTCCGACGCTTTGAGTGAAGTGAGCCCAGTTATCGTAATAAGTAAGGTCAAGGTACTGCCAATAGTCCAGCCCTGCCCTTTTAAGGCGCTTGCTGCTTGTGTCAAAGCCCAGCGGGCGTATGAGGTGCAGTGCGCTGTTGGTGGCGGCGCAGGTGCGGGAGATGTTGCCTGTGTTTTCGGGTATCTCAGGCTCCAAAAGAACCACGTTTACGTTTTTCATAGATAAACAACCTTTAAAATCAAAATATACCAAGTATATTATAATAGTTTTTTTAATTATTGCAATTATTTTTTTGCAAAACGCTTTTAATTTGGGAAAATTTATAGTATAATAGGCTTAATACACATAAGGGGAAATTTGGCTATGTCTTTAATAACAAAAATTTTTGGTACTTACAGCGAAAGACAGGTAAAGAAAATTCTTCCGCTGGTTGATAAAATAGAAGCTCTTGCTGATAAATATTCCGCTATGGATGACGCAACCTTGTCTTCCCAGACGGGTGTTTTAAAAGACCGTTTGGCTAAGGGCGAAACCCTTGACGATATACTGCCCGATGCTTTTGCCGCAGTAAGGGAGGCATCCACCCGTGTTCTCGGCAAGCGTCACTACCGTGTACAGCTTATAGGCGGCATTATTATCCATCAGGGCAGAATTGCAGAGATGAAAACCGGTGAAGGTAAAACCCTTGTGGCTACCCTTCCCGCTTACCTTAACGCCCTTGCGGGTAACGGTGTGCATATAGTTACGGTTAACGACTATCTTGCCAAGCGTGACAGTGAGTGGATGGGCAGCATCTTCCGTTTTATGGGTCTTACCGTTGGTCTTATAGTTAACGGCCTTAAAACGGACGAGCGTCAAAAGGCGTATAATGCCGATATTACCTACGGCACAAATAACGAGCTGGGCTTTGACTATCTTCGTGACAATATGGCGGTTTACAAGCATCGCACCGTTCAGCGCGGACACGCCTTTGCCATTGTGGACGAGGTGGACAGCATTCTTATTGACGAGGCACGTACCCCTCTTATCATTTCCGGCGCAGGGGACGAAAGCGACCCTCTTTATGAAAAGGCGGATGAGTTTGTAAGAAAGCTGCGTGTGCTTCGTATAAAGGAGATAGACGCTAAGGAAGACCAGACGGACATAGATGCAGACTATATAGTTGATGAAAAGGCACGCACCGCTGTTCTTACCGAAAAGGGTATTGCCAAGGCGGAAAAGCATTTTGGTGTGGAAAACCTGGGCGACCCCGAAAACAACACCCTTATGCACCATCTTAATAACGCAATACGTGCCCGTGGCGTTATGCAGCGTGACGTGGACTATCTTGTTAAGGATGGGGCTGTGCTTATAGTTGACAGCTTTACGGGCCGTGTTATGCACGGCAGACGTTACTCCAACGGCTTGCATCAGGCGCTGGAGGCAAAGGAAGGCGTTAAGATAGAGCGTGAGAACAAGACTATGGCTACTATCACCTTCCAAAACTATTTCCGCCTTTACACAAAGCTTTCGGGTATGACAGGTACTGCTCTTACCGAGGCTGATGAGTTTGCGGAGATTTACGGTCTTGACGTGGTGGAGATACCCACCAATAAGCCTCTTATCCGTCTTGACCAAAACGACGTGGTTTATACCACCGTTCAGGGCAAATATAAGGCAATAATCAAGCAGATACAGGACTGTCACGAAAAGGGCCAGCCCGTTTTGGTTGGTACCGTTTCGGTTGAAAAGAGTGAGGTTTTGTCCACCCTTCTTTCAAGAACAGGGGTGCCCCACACGGTTCTTAACGCAAAGCACCACGAAAAGGAAGCGGAGATAGTAGCGCAGGCCGGTAAGCTTGGCGCCGTTACCATTTCCACCAATATGGCAGGCCGTGGTACGGATATTATGCTTGGCGGTAACGCAGACTATATCGCTAAGGAGCGTCTTAGAAAAGAAGGCTACGACGAGGCAAAGATTTTTGAAGCCACAGGCTTTGCTTCGGGCGTGGACGAGGAAGTGCTTGAGATAAGAGAAAAATATGCCGCCTACGTTGCGGAAGCCGAGGTTGTTACCAAGGAAGAGGCAGAAAAGGTAAGAGAAGCAGGCGGTCTTTATATCCTTGGTACGGAAAGGCACGAAAGCCGCCGTATAGACAACCAGCTCAGAGGCCGTGCAGGCAGACAGGGTGACCCCGGTGAAAGCCGTTTCTTCCTCTCTATGCAGGATGACCTTATGCGTCTTTTCGGCGCAGAGCGTGTGCTGGGTATGGTTACTAAGATGGGTATGGACGAGGATACGCCCATTGATGCCCGTTTGCTTTCCGGTTCTATTGAAAACGCACAGCTTCGCCTTGAGGGCAACAACTTTGAGCGCCGTAAGCACGTTCTTGAATACGACGACGTTATGAACCAGCACCGTGAGGTAATTTATAAGCAGCGCCGTGAGGTTCTTGACGGTAAAAACCTGCGTGACACCGTTACCGCTATGTTTGACGACTACGTTGACGGTATTCTTGGCAGATATACTCAGGGCGAAACCGCCCGTGATTGGCAGTTTGACGCTCTTCGTCAAGCTTTCCTTGGCATACTTTGTACCGAGGAGGATTTCCGTTACACCGAGGAAGAGCTGGACAGGCTTGACGCGGAGGAGCTGCACGATATGCTGGTGGAGAGGGCAAGCACCCTTTATGCCGAGCAGGAGGAGCGCTTTACTCCCGATGTGTTCCGTGAGCTGGAAAGGGTAGTGCTTCTTGAAAACGTTGACCGCAACTGGATGGGTCACATAGAGGATATGGACGACCTTAAGGAGGGCATAGGGCTTCGTTCCTATGCTCAGCATAAGCCTATAACCGAGTACAGGCTTGAAGGCGGCAATATGTTTGACCATATGATAGGCGAGATACGTGAGGGCACTGTTCGTAAGCTTCTTACCATTCGTCCCCGTCCCAGCCAGCCTGTGGAGCGTACTCAGGTGCTTAAGGGCGACGCTGTTCAGACAGGCGAAAAGCCCGTTATAAAACGCACCGTGGTTAAGAAGAAAGAAGAAAAAGCAGGTCCTAACGACCCTTGTCCTTGCGGCAGCGGCAAAAAATTTAAAAAATGCTGTATGGGTAACACAGACAGCGAGGGGAAATAAATAATGGGCTTCGGTCTTTGCTTTTTAGGTTTTATATTACAAATGATGGACGCTATAGGGCTTAGCTTTTTGGGCTTTGCCCTTATGGCGTTGGGCTTTTATAAGGTAAGCAGCGAGCTTACGGGCTATAAAGGCTACCGTGTTGCCGCCTTTGCTGCGGCGGTGGCGGCACTTCCCGCTGTTGTTGACACCTACACCTTTCTTACCGTTTTCGGCCTGCCTGATGCGCCTAAGCTGCTTTTGGGTGTAAAGGGCGCCACAGTGGCCCTTCTTTCCGCAGTAATTTGTTTTTCCTACTGCGGCAGCACAGCCAGAATAGCACAAGAAGGCGGGGCAAATATTTTTGCCCTTCGTGCCAAGGCAACACCTTACCTTTCCGCCTTTTACTACGCAGCCTATGCGGTGCTTGGCTTTACGGGTACGGACGGTACTACGGGCGCAATGATTGTTATAGGTAAATTTCTTGTGCCTTTTCTTAACGCCCTTTTGCTTTTCACCTGCTTTACCACCATTACCACCAAGGCAAGGGCAAAGCGTGAACAGGAGATAATTGATAAGGAGATAGAAACTATCGAACGCAAAAAGCTTTTGAAGAAAAAGCAGGACGAGGAGAAGGAATAATGCGGCTTAAACGCTTTTACAGCCCGCTTTTCTTGGTGGGTATAGTGTTCTTGTTCAACCCTGTGGTAAGTCTGGTGGACGTTCTGCCGGACTTTATAGGTGCTTTGCTTATAGGCACTGCGCTTACGGAGATAGCTATGCTGGACGAGCGTCTTGAAAACGCCAGAAGGCTTATCTTTTATCTTGCCGCCATAAGCGGTGTGCGAACTGCTCTTATGTTTTCTATGTTTGATATGGACGAGACTTGGATATTAAGCCTTGTTACCATTCTCGGCGTGGTGGAGCTTTTTGCGTTGGTGTATTTTTCCATAAGCTTTTTCGGCGGCATTGGCTATATTGCTCAGCGAAGTGACAGCGAGAACGTTTTGGGCGAGGTTGACCGTGTAAAAAGGCTTTGGATACTGTTTTTTATTCTTCGTGTCGGCGCAGCTATCCTGCCGGAGGTACTTGCTTTACCTCAGCAGGTGGTAAGGGAAAACCCCGACGATATCCCTTGGGTAACGGCACGCCAGCTTCTTTTGTACCGCTACTATGCAAGGATGCTTCTTTCCACGGCAAGCCTTTTCCTTGGCGTGTGGTGGCTTAAGGTTTCCTTCACCTTCTTTAAAGGTGTAAAAAAGGACGCTTTGTTTAAGGACTCTCTTGAAAAACGATACGGTCAGTTTTTGGAAGCAAACCCTTTGCAGGAGCTGTTTTTGGACGTAAAGTTTGCCCTTATCTGCCTTGTGGCAGGCTGTGTGCTTCAGTTTGGTTTTTATGCAGACGGTAGGGCAATACTACCCGCTTGGGTGGGCAGCCTGCTTATATTGCTTGCCCTTTGGCGAGCAGACGGTAAAAACAAAACGCCCCTTATTATAGTTGGGGCGGCGGTTTTGTTGCAAGCCTTGGCGGCACATTTGCCCTTGTTAAACGGTGCGGTAGAGTCAATACTCCTTGCTGTTGGCTCTGTTGTGGCAGTTTTTTTGGGCGAAAACGGCATAACGGGCCGTGTTAAAAAGGCAATTGACTGGGAAATTGACGCTTATTTTTATATAACCAGATTATTTTACGTAGCTTTTTTCGTGCTTGGCATAGTCTATGCCCTTTGGGCAAACTATTGGGTGCATCTTGCCCGCCTTATTTGCTTCGGCGTGTGGATAGCGGTAATAGTTTGGGTTGCAACCTCGGTTATCGGAGAGATAAAGCTAAGAAGAAGGCTATAATTTAGGGGGAAATGCTATGTGCGGCTTTGCCGGTATATACAAATACAACGTGGTGTCAGCGGCAGACGTTAAAAGCGTAACGGCTATGTCTGAGTCTATACGTCACCGTGGGCCCGATGACAGCGGCCTTTTTGAAGGCGAAAAGGCTGTTTTTGGCTTTCGCAGGCTTTCTATTATTGACCTTGCCGGGGGCGCTCAGCCTTATACCGAGAAAAACGGCAGATACACCGTGGTATACAACGGCGAGATATACAATTATCTTGAGCTTAAAGAGAAGCTTGAAAACGAGGGTCAGGTCTTTGAGGGCAACAGCGAGGTTGAGGTTATGCTTAGGCTTTACAGCCTATATGGGGCAGACTTTGTGGAAATGCTTAGGGGTATGTTTGCCTTTCTTATATACGATAAGGAGGAGGGCACTCTTCTTGCCGCCCGTGACCCCTTTGGCATTAAGCCGCTTTACTACCGTGATACGGCAGAGGGCGTGGTTTTCTCCAGCGAGCTTAAGGCGTACCGCTATGACGGCAGCTACGACGGCTTTAAGGTAGACAAGGTGCAGGCACAGCATTACCTTACCTTTCAGTACGTTACCGAGCCCGATACCATAACGGGGGACATTTCCATCCTTCCTAAAGGGCACTATATGCTTCTTAAGGGCAAGGAAAGAGAAATGCGCTGCTATTGGCGTCCTGTTTTCCGCCCTAATATGCAGGTAGGCTACGCCGCCAAGCAAAAAAGGCTTAGAGAAGCCGTTGAGGACAGTGTTGCTCACCATATGCTAAGCGACGTGCCTTTGGGAAGCTTTCTTTCCAGCGGTATAGACAGTGCGGTTATCACCGCCGTTGCCGCAAAGCTTCAGCCCGGTATAAAGGCGTTTACCGTGGGCTTTAACGTAAGGGGCTATTCCGAAATAGCTGATGCGGCGGCAATATCCTCTCACCTTGACATTAACCACGTTAAGCTGGAATGTACCATTGACGATTTTACAGAGAATTTTGAAAAAACCATATATCACCTTGACGGCCCCGTGGGAGACCCATCAGTAGTGGCTATCTATCTTATCAGCCGTGAGGCGGCAAGGCACGTTAAGGTGGTGCTTAGCGGTGAGGGCAGTGACGAAATTTTTGCGGGCTATCGTATTTACGATACCTCTCGCTCTTCTGCATCCCTTCGCCGTTTGCCTTCCTTTCTTAAGAGTGTGCTTTACACTATGTCACGCATACTTCCCGACGGTGTAAAGGGCAAAAACCTTATTTACCGAGGCTGCGTTCCGCTGGAAAAGCGCTTTGTGGGCAACAGCTTTGTGTTTAACGAAAAGGAAAAGAAAAAGCTGTACGTTCCCTACGACAGCTCTGTGCATTATACAGACCGCACAGCCCACATATATAAAGAGGCTAACGACAGAGGCTATAGCGAGCTGCTTCGTATGCAGCACTGTGATTTTAATACCTGGCTGCCCTCCGATATTCTTGTTAAGGGCGATAGGCTTAGTATGGCAAGCTCCTTGGAGGCAAGGGTGCCTTTCCTTGACAAAGAGGTGTTTGCGGCGGCGGCAGACCTGTTGGACGGTGAAAAGCTTAAGGACGGCACTACCAAGTTTATCCTGCGTGACACCTTCCGTGACCTGCTTAATGCCGAAACCATAGTACGTCCCAAGCTGGGCTACCCTGTGCCTGTACGTGTTTGGCTTAAGGATGAGCTGTACGACTGGGCAAGGGCTATAATCAAGGGCAATACCGCTACGGATTACATAAACACTGCCGAGGCGCTAAAGCTTTTGGAGGAGCACCGCAAGGGCAAACGGGATTTATATCATCACCTGTGGGTTATTATATGCTTTATTACTTGGTATAAGCTTTACGGGAAGTAAAAACGGAATATACCTAATAAGTTGGGGCTATTTCAAATTGATTTGAAATAGCCCCAAAATGTTATTTTATTTTTTGTTCATCGTAGGCTCTAAAGGCTTCCTCTGCGGATTTATAATCCTTTACGGCTACGGCGTTGGCTACCACGGTTACGTCAAAGGGTTTGTTGCCAAGCTCGCCAAAGGCGGTTTCTATATCGCTTGGTATAACGTCGCTGTCAATGCCAAACCCTTGCAAAGAGGGCCAATAGGTCATCTCGTTTGCGGAAAGGGGAGACAGATAGGTAAACACCATAATGTAGTTGCCTTCCTCGTCATAGCTGTCGGAAACGGAAAAACCACGGTCGGTATCCTTGGCAGCTTCCTCGGAATAGTATATATGCATTATAGGGTTATCCTTTTTGCAAAATGCAGCAGGAAAAGTAGCAACAACACGAACGTAAATATCTTCCTTGCTTTGGTTTTCCACGTATATTTCCTTAAGGCGTAAAAAACCGGGGCTTATAACGTTGCTTTGACCCTCAACGTAAGTGTCGTAGCCCGATGCGCTGGCCTTAATATCACCATCGGAGATGGGCGTATCGTAAGGATACAGCTCCGTACCGAACGGCCCCTTGGGATTTTCACGGTGAAGGGTGGTTTGAATTATACCAACCTGAACGTCGTGAGAGCCGATATCACAGGAAACCAAGGCAGAAAAACAAAGAACCAAACAAAGCAACAAGCTTAGCTTTCTTTTCATATCCACACATCCTTCTTTCTTCGATAACTTAATTATAACAGCCCTTTTTCTCTTTGTCAATAAGCTGTTTTTTGCAGTTAATACGAATATTTGTTGACAAGCGCTTTATAAGATGTTATAGTAATAAAGTAATATTTGTTTTTTAGGAGGCACTTTATGTTTTGCACCACCTGTGGTAACAACATTCCCGAAGGCAATCGTTTTTGCACCCATTGCGGCACCCCTGCATTTAATTTAAATAATGCTGCTCCTGCACCTGCGCCTGCTGTTGATAAGGGCTTTACGCCTCCGCCTGCACCTGTAACCAACGGGGCTGAACCACTTCCCAGCTTTGACGCTTCTGACTACACTCCCACCAACGAATTTGTTCCTACTCCTATGGAGGCTCTTGAGAACAACAGCGTTGATGCTCCCGTAGCTGCTCCCGCTTTTGAGCCCGTAGCTCCCGTGGAAGCACCTGCAGCTCCCGCTTTTGAGCCCGTAGCTCCCGTGGAAGAACCTGCAGCTCCCGCTTTTGAGCCCGTAGCTCCTGTGGAAGAACCTGCAGCTCCCGCTTTTGAGCCCGTAGCTCCTCCCGTTATCGAGGAAGCTCCCGTGGTGGAGGCAGTTACTGTTGCTTTTCCCGTCGTTGAGGAAGCTCCTGCCGAGGAGAGCGTGGCTGTTGCCGCTCCTGTTGCCGCTTCCGCATATGAGTACAAGGTACTTAAGGGCCTTGCTTTAAACGAGCTTGAGGCTGTACTTAACGAGGAAGGCCGCAACGGTTGGAAGGTTATTGGCTTTGAGTGCGGTATGGGCGCAGTGGTAGTTCTTGAGCGTCCTCTTAAATAAGTAAAAGGTATTGGGCTGTAAAACGAAGTTCGTTTTTACAGCCCATTTTGTATATATTTTTTGTTTAAGCTCTTGTAATAATAGGCTTTTTGTGATATAATATGTCAAATTACGTCTGCAAAGGAGTGTGTTTATGTCCAAGGTTACTGTTATAATCCCTGCATATAATCCTTCCACACCCTTTGTGGAGCTGGTTGAGGGGCTTGTTTCGGAGTTTGACGTGTTGGTGGTAAACGACGGCAGCAAGGAAGAGTGCGCTCCTTTGTTTGAATCTGCTGAAAAAATGGGTGCTTCAGTGGTGGTTCATCCCGTTAACCGCGGTAAAGGCGCAGCGCTTAAAACCGCCATTGCCCACCTGCAAAGTCTGGGCGGTGAGTGGGTTGCCGTAACTGCCGATGCTGACGGTCAGCACTGCTTAAAGGATGTAAAGTCTGTGGCACGGCTTGCCGTAGAATCTCCCGAGGCTATGGTGCTTGGCGTGCGTAACTTTAAGGGTATGCCTGCCAGAAGCCGTTTTGGCAACACCTTGACCCACGCAAGCTTTTTTCTTGCCACCCAAAACAAAATATCGGATACCCAAACAGGGCTAAGGGGCTTTTCCCACCTTACGGCGGATAGGCTTATCACCGCCGACGGAAACAGATACGAGTATGAGATGAACGTTCTGCTTGGACTGAAAAAATGGAACATTCCGGTTATAGAGACTACTATTGAGACTATTTATATAGACGATAACGCTTCGTCTCATTTTCATCCCCTGCGTGACAGCTTTGTGGTTTTTGCTCAAGTTTTAAAGTATGCGTGCTCCTCCATATCCTGCACGGTGCTGGACTTTTTGCTTTACCTAACGCTTATTCACTTTACCCCTTTGGCGGATGCTTGGGCGTATCTTTTATCAAGGGCTGTAAGCTCATCCATTAATTATCAGCTTTCGTCAAGGCTGGTGTTTAAATCCAAGCCGGATTGGCGAACCACCCTTTCTTACTATATGCTTGTCCTCTGCTCGGCTTGTGTGGGCTCAATTTTGGTAAAAATTCTCACCCACTTTGGCGCAAACCCCGCCATTATCAAAATTCCCATTGACTTGGTGCTGTTCTTCGGCAACTACTTTGTACAAAAACACGTTATTTTTAAATAAAAACCAAAGTGAGAGAAACGAAGCTGTTTTTCGTGAAAGTGCCCTGAATATAACAAAATAAAACTTAGATGTTAAAATGCCTCCCGTAACACTACGAGAGGCATTTTGTATTTATGGGTTCTTGTTTCCTCAGGGCACGTAAGGAGCGAGCTTGTCTTCGCCTATTATCTCGGTAGTTTCCGTTTTAAGGTTAATGGTCAGACGGTTAAAAAGCCTTAGTATGCCGCCCGTATGCTTGTAGGACGAGCCGTTGTAGCGCATAGAGTTTATCACCGTAAGGTCGCCGCTTTCGCACACTATTTGGGCACCGCCTATGTTGTCCGAGCCTACGTTTGCTGCTATCGCCGCGGAGCTTTTGCAAACTATCATATTGTTAGGGCCGTAAATAAAGGTGTTAAACACCGTTTCGTTTTCTGCGCCGTCAAGTATAATATATTGGTTGCTTGCTCTGGTTATGGGGTTGAAAAGCTCGGTCCATATAAGCGCTTCGTTGGTGGGCCAATTGACAAGGCAGGGCATAGTTGTATCCGTTCTGTATACCACGGTGCCGTTTTGCAAGCAACCGCTAAGGATGCCGTCCTTACCGCCAAGGATGTAGGAGTTGTAGTAACAGCAGGTGGTAACCTTTTTTATAAAATGGTCGTCGCAATTTCTAAAGTCCACCCCGTAACCGGAAGAAGAAATGGCTGAATTGACAATATAAACCCCTTTGGCGGTGCCACGTACCGTGTAGGTGGTGTTAACGTTATCGCTTAAAGGGCTGTTTTCGGGGTAAAGAATACGCAAACCGTTTACGCCTGCATTCTCACCCGAAAGGGTAATAAGCGCCGCATCCTTTTCGCTGTTGGCGCTTTCGTCATCACCGTAGTAGGCAAGGATAACGGTGCCTATGCACATACCGCCTTGGTCACGGTTTGCTACGGAGGACGAGCCTCTAAGCTCTACCCCTGCGGGTACGCTTATCGGTTTGTCAAGACGGTATTTGCCCGCAGGCAGGTACACTGCGCCGCCTGTTTTTTTCGCTTCATTAAGTATGCTTTGCAAGCTGTCGGAAACGTCGGTAGCGCCGGTTTTATCAAGGGAGGCAGTGTATAGGGTCGCCACGGGCTTTGTATAGCTTTTTTGCGTGTTTATAAAGTAATCGGCAAGGGAGTCGGCAGCGGTTTGGTCTATCTTGCCGTGAAGTGTGCCGGTAATATTAACGTCGCACACCTTAACCGTGCCGAAAGCACGGTTGTATATGCCGCCTTCTATAATTCCCTTTGAAACAAGCATACCCCATCGGGAGTCCAAGTCTCTGATATAAATACCGGTACCGCAATCAAGAATTTCCACGTTTAACATAGAGCCTGCAAAATGTATGCGCTTGCCCCTTAGTATCTCCACGCCCATTTTACACGAGCTTATTTTAAGGTTAATAAACTCCGTCCACTCAAGGTCGCCCAGCTTAAGACCTACGGTGTTTTCCTTGGTGTATGCATCAAGCGCATCGCCGTCAGCGGCTTTTATGCCCTCGCCCTTTGCGTTTTTCCAGTAGTCGTTGCTTATAGTAACGTTTTGCCAGGTGCCCACGTCTGCCTGATTATATACCTCGCTTCCGCAATAAAGAAAGGTACCCTTAAAGTTTTCCACCGTAAGCTGCTCGTGAGCGCCTGAGGGGGTACAGCAGGCACCTATACCTCGATAGCCGTTGATAACGGTAACGTTTTTAACGGTGGAAAGCATATAGTTTGCGCCTAAGCCGTCGGAGTATACTACAAAGGGATACGGCTTTACGTTGTTTAGGTTTTGCCTTGGATAATAGAAGGTCAGGCCTACAATCCCGCCGCTTCCGCCAAGCATAATCGTGCCTTCGGTAACGGTTTCGCCACGGTCAAACGCCTCGGTAGAATCGGTGTAAACGCTTAAAACGGTGCCGTAGCCCTCGCCGTTATCGGGGTCGCCCCAATCGCCTCTCAGCGTAACAAAGGGCGGTATAAAAAGCTTGCCCTTTATGGCGTAGTTGCCTTCGGGAAGATACACCGTGCCGCCTCCTGCATCAAAGCAGTCGTTAAGGGCTTTTTGTATGCCTGCGGTGCTGTCACCCACACCGTCGCCGCTTACGGCGTAGCCGTCCTTGGTGGGGATTATGTCGGCAATAACCACGTCCTCGGTAGGGTACATAGTTTCCACTATTCTTCCTTCGGTTTTCCCCGTGGAGCTGTCTGTAAGTACTACGTCAAAGGGGTCGGGTATCTCCTCCTCTACGTACTCGCCGCTTTCCTCGGACGTCGTTTCCTCGCTTGCGGCATCAATGCTGCCCTCGTCCTCGGGTGCAGAGCAGGATGCAAAAAGAAGGGAAAGTGCCATTAATAAACAAAACAATTTTTTCAAGGCTTTTGCACCTCCATAGGTTTATGTGTCTATCCTACCAAATTTTTTAGCCTTTTGCAAGACGGTGGCGGCTTTTTCTGCATACAATGCACTGAGGTGGTTAATTTTTATGCTTATACATACCGTAAAACAGGGAGAAAGCCTTTTTTCGGTCGCCGCTCTTTACGGCGTGCCTGCCGCTGTGGTGGCAAGCCTAAACGGGCTTGCTGTCAGCGCTCCTCTTGCCGTAGGGCAGGCGCTGGTAATACGCTTCCCTTCAGAAAGCTACGTAGTAAGGCAAGGGGACAGCCTTTATTCCATAGCGTCCCGTGCATCCCTTACCGTAAACGACCTCTACCGTGCCAACCCAAACCTTCAGGGGCGTGACAACGTAAGCGTAGGTCAGCGTCTTGTGCTTCGTTACAACGACGTGCCGAGCTATGACTTTCCCGTGGGGGGTTATTTTTACCCCTTTGCAGAGCAAAGCACGCTGGATACCGTAGCGCCCTTTATGGACGTGCTTATCCCCTTTACCTACGGAATTCGTGAGGACGGAAGCCTTTACACCCTTAGCGACGAGCGTATTTTGGAAGCGGCAAGGCGTTACGGGAGCAAGGCGTGGATGCACCTTTCCACTTACACCGAGGGAGAACGCTTTGATACGGCTTTGGCAACGGCGGTGCTGTCTTCGGAGGCGGTGCAGGAAAGGCTTATCGGGGACCTGCTTGCTACTATGGAGCAAAAGGGATACGTGGGGCTGGACGTGGATTTTGAGTTCCTTGGCAAGTCAAACTCTCTTCCTTATGCGGCGTTTTTACGCCGTGTAACCGATGCCTTGAACCCAAGGGGCTACACCGTTACCGCCGCCCTTGCACCGAAAACAAGGGCAGACCAGCCCGGCGTTTTATACGAGGGTCACGATTACAGGGCGGTGGCGGCATCGGTTAACTACGTTTTGCTTATGACCTACGAGTGGGGCTACACCTTAGGCCCGCCCTTGGCAATATCGCCGCTTCCGCAGGTAAGGCGGGTGGTGGAGTACGCCCTTACGGAGATGAGGGCAGAGCAGATATTTCTTGGTATTTCCAACTACGGCTACCGCTGGACCTTGCCCTATAACCCCGAAGCCCCTGTTCCCGCACCCTCTCTTTCCACGGCAGAGGCAGTAGCCCTTGCGGTGGCAACGGGCTCGGTAATAGAGTACGACGCTACGGCAGAGGCGCCCTTTTTTACCTTTACCGAAAACGGTGCAGAAAACGAGGTTTGGTACGAGGACGCCCGAAGCATAAGCGCCCGACTTGCCTTGGTGGAGGAATACGGCTTGCAGGGTGCGCTGTATTGGAATTTAGACCGAAAAAACGTGCAAAATCTTTCCTTGCTTTCTGCTGTAAATAAAGCTGTAAACAATTAATTAGAAGAAACAAAAAAGTGTTGATTTACAGTGAGATTTGGTGTATAATAGCACTTGGAAGAACTTTGTTAGGAGGTAGAATTATGATACAGACAGCAAACGGAGCTTTTACTGAAAAGAAAAGACAGCTTTTTGATAAGCTTTACAGCGGTCTTAACAGTAAACAGCGTCAAGCCGTCTATACCGTGGGCGGGCCTTTGCTTGTGCTTGCAGGTGCGGGCAGCGGTAAAACCACTGTGCTTGTAAACCGTATTGCTCATATAATCTCCTTCGGTAACCTTTACTATTCTGATGACGTTCCTGCCGATGCGGAGGCGCTTGCCCCTGTTATGGATGCTCTTCTTGCAGGCGGCAGTAAGGAGGATATACGCAGTATACTTCGCAGTATGGTTAAGGATGCGGCAGCTCCCTACGAGGTTCTTTGTATTACCTTCACCAACAAAGCCGCAAGCGAGTTTAAGGCAAGGCTTGATAAGCTTCTGGGCGATGCATCGTCGGAGCTTTGGGCAGGTACCTTTCATTCTGTTTGCGTAAGGATTTTGCGCCAGCATATTGACCTTTTGGGTTACAGCAAAAGCTTTACCATTTACGATGCAGACGACAGCAAGCGCGTTATAACCGAGATAATGAAAAGCCTGGGCGTGGATACTGACGCACTTACACCCAAAACGGTGCAAAGCCACATCAGCCGTGCAAAGGAGCGCTGTGTGGAGTGTGACGAGTACGAGGGCGAGGCAATGGGTGACACAAAGCTTGAGACCATTGGCAAGATATACCGCCGCTACACCAAGGCTTTAAGGGAAGCAAACGCCCTTGACTTTGACGATATAATTCTTCTTACCATAAAGCTTTTCGGTGAAGAGCCGGAGGTGCTTTCCAAATACCAAAAGCGCTTTAAGTACATATTGGTGGATGAGTATCAGGATACCAACCTTTCTCAAAGCCGTCTTATAAATATGCTGGCAGGCAAGCGCCGTAACGTTTGCGTTGTGGGCGACGATGACCAAAGCATTTATTCCTTCCGTGGGGCTGTGGTTGAAAACATTTTGGGCTTTGATAAGGTTTACCCCGAATGTACTACCATAAGGCTGGAGCAAAACTACCGCTCTACTCAGACTATTCTTTCGGCGGCAAATGCACTTATAGCCAATAACTTAAACCGCAAGGGCAAAAATTTGTGGACAGACCGCGGCGATGGTGAGCGCATACTGCTTAAAAAGCAGTTTACCCAAAGCGGCGAGGCAGGCTATATTGTTAATTATATAAAGGAACAGGTTGCGGCAGGCGATGCCGAGTATAGCGATTTTGCGGTGCTTTACCGTCTTAACGCTCAGGCAAATGCGCTGGAAATAATTTTTAGTAAAAGCCGTGTGCCGTACCGTGTCTTTGGCGGCGTTCGTTTTTACGAGCGTAAGGAGATAAAGGATATTCTTTCCTACCTTGCGGTGGTTTCCAACCCTGCAGACGACGTACGTATTAAGCGCATACTAAACGTGCCCAAAAGGGGCATAGGTAACACCACTACGCAGACCTTGTTTGAGCTTGCCGAGGAAAACGGCGGCGTTTACGAGGTGCTTAAAAGCCTTGACTCTTATCCGGAGCTGGCAAAGGGTGCGGCAAGGCTTAAGCCTTTCTTTGAGCTGCTGGAGGGGCTGCGTGCCTACGCACAAACCGCAAAGCCCTCCGAGGTGGTTAAGGCGATAATCGAACGCACTGCTTATAAGGAGCTGCTTGAAGCGAGCGAAGAGCCCGAAAAGGCACAGCTTCTTGACGAGCTTGTTTCCTCCGCTATGGCGTTTGAGGAGCAGGCGGAGGTACCTACGGTGGATGCCTTCCTTGCGGAGATAGCGCTTATAACCGATATTGACAACTATGACGACAAGGCAAACGCCGTTACCCTTATGACGGTACACAGCGCCAAGGGGCTGGAGTTTCCCGTGGTGTTCTTACCCGGCTTTGAGGAAGGTGTTTTCCCCGGTGAGCAAAGCGCCGTAAGTGAAACGGCACTGGAGGAAGAGCGCCGTCTTGCCTACGTTGCCATAACGAGAGCAAAAAAACAGCTTATTATAACCCATACAAACACCCGTCTGCTTTACGGTCAGACCAAGCAAAACCCTCTTTCCCGTTTTGCTATGGAAATACCTAAAAATTTGGTAACTATTGAGCAGCCCGTTAAGACGGTGTACAACAACGTTTCCGAGGCTAAGCGCAGATACGTTTCTGCGCAGGAATCCTTTGCAAAGCAGACCCGTGTGGCGCCTTCTGCACCGCCTCCAAAGAAGAAAGAGGCCAAGGAGATGTTTGGTGAAGGTGACCGAGTGGAGCATATGATGTTTGGTGTGGGCGTTATTCAATCGGCAGAATATATGGGCGGTGACGTCCTTTATAAGATAGAATTTGAAAAGGTTGGCGTTAAAAAGCTTATGGGAAGCATAGCCAAGCTTAAAAAAGTTTAAAAGGAGTGTAACAGTTTATGGCTGAAATTAGACCTATACGTGCGCTGAGATATACCGATATGGCAGGCTCTCTTTCTCTTAACGTCTGCCCCCCCTATGACATTATCAGTGACGAGGAAAGGGCAGCGCTTATCAAGGGCAGTCCTTACAATCTTGTAAGGCTTGAGAAGCCCGAGGGCGAAAACAAGTATGAAGAGGCGTCTAAGCTTTTAGAGGCTTGGCTTGCAAACGGCGTTCTTGAGCGTGACAGCGAGGAATGTATTTACGTTTACGGCGAGGATTTTGAGGTTAAGGGCGAAAGATTTTCCCTTAAGGGCATCATCTGCCTTTGTAAGCTTTATCCCTTCTCCGAGGGTATAGTGCTTCCTCACGAAAACACCTTGTCCCACGCAAAGGCAGACAGGTTTGAGCTTATGAAATCCACTCTTTGTAACTTCTCCTCCATTTACGGCTTGTACGTGGACGAGGAAGCGAAGATAACCGGCGTGGTACAAAAGGCAGCGGCCAAGGCTCCCGACCAGTGCTTTACCGACGACGAGGGCGTTACCCACACTCTTTGGCGTATTGATGATTCCGCTGAGATAGCTCATATAGTACGTGCTATGGCAGAAAAGCAGATATTTATTGCAGACGGCCACCACAGATACGAAACTGCCGTTAAGTTTAAGGAATATCTTGAGGAGAGGGGCGAGTGCGCCGCTAACCGTGACTACGTGCTTATGACCCTTGTGGATATGGATAACGACGGTCTTGTTATTTTCCCCACCCACAGGCTTATACACAGTATGCCCGTAAACAAGGACGAGCTTCTTGCCAAGCTTGTTTACAAGTTTGATATAGAGGAATACGAGGACGTAAATCAGGCAGAGGAGATTCTTGCCGACTACACTGACCGTAAGGCCTACGCTCTTTACACCGGCGGCGAAGGCTTTACCCTTCTTGTGTACAAGGGCGAGATAGACGACAGAAATGACGGCGGCCTTTCCGCATTGGACGTTTCGGTGCTTCACGACCTGGTGCTTGAGGAATGCCTTGGCATAGATAAGGAAAATATGGCGGCACAGCGCAACCTTAGATATACAAGAGATATAGAGGAGGCGGTTGCCAGCGTTAAGAGCGGTGAGAGCAGTGCGGCATTTATCCTTAACCCCACCAAGGTTGGCGAGATTAAAAGTGTTTCTCTCTCCGGCGGTAAAATGCCTCAAAAATCCACCTACTTCTATCCCAAGCTTAAGACAGGCTTGGTTATGAACACCATAAAAGACAGAAACTGAAAGGAATAATAGACAGGATATGCTTAAACAACTTGAAAAAAAGTATGACCCCAAGGCGGTTGAGGACAGGCTGTACGCTTTTTGGAGCGAAAGAGGCTTCTTCGCCCCCAAGGCAGAAAATAAAGGCAAGGAAAGCTATACCATAGTTATTCCTCCACCAAATATTACAGGTCAGCTTCATATGGGCCACGCCCTTGACAACACTCTGCAGGATATTCTTATAAGATATAAGCGTATGTGCGGCTTTGACACCCTTTGGCTTCCCGGTACCGACCACGCATCTATCGCTACCGAGGCAAAGATAGTTGAAGCTATGAGAAAGGAAGGCGTTACCAAGGACGATATAGGTCGTGACGGCTTTCTTGAGCGTGCTTGGGCTTGGAACGATAAGTACGGCAACCGTATTATCGAACAGCTTAAGAAGATGGGTACCTCCTGCGATTGGTCAAGACAGCGCTTTACTATGGACGAGGGTTGCTCCAAGGCAGTAAAAGAGGTGTTTGTACGCCTTTACAACAAGGGGCTTATCTACCGTGGCAAGCGTATTATCAACTGGTGCCCCCATTGTCTTACCTCCATCTCCGATGCCGAGGTAAACTACGAGGAGCAGGCAGGCCATTTTTGGCACCTTCGTTATCCCTTTAAGGATGGCAGCGGCTACGTTGAGGTAGCTACCACCAGACCCGAAACAATGCTGGGCGATACCGCTGTTGCAGTTAACCCGAGCGATGAAAGATATAAGAACATTATCGGTAAGACTCTTGTTCTCCCCTTGGTAGGCAGAGAGATACCTGTTGTTGCCGACGATTACGTTGAAATGGACTTTGGTACGGGCGTTGTTAAGATTACTCCTGCCCACGACCCCAACGACTTTGAGGTTGGCAAACGCCACGACCTTGAGGTTATCAACGTTATGACCGACGACGCTAAGATAACCGAGGACTATCCCGCTTATGCAGGTATGGACCGCTTTGCTGCCCGCAAGGCTATAGTTAAGGACCTTGAGGCAGGCGGCTTCCTTGTTCGCATAGAAGACCACGCTCACAACGTTGGCACCTGCTACCGTTGCGGCACCACTATCGAGCCCAGAGCCTCCCTCCAGTGGTTTGTAAGTATGGAGGAATTGGCTGCTCCCGCTATTAAGGCAGTTCGTGAGGGTGACATTAAGTTTGTTCCCGAACGCTTTGAAAAGAACTATTTCCACTGGATGGAAAACATTCGTGACTGGTGCATCTCCCGTCAGCTTTGGTGGGGCCACAGGATACCTGCCTTTTATTGTGACGACTGCGGCGAGCTGGTAGTTACCAAGGAGGACAGCGCCGTTTGTCCTAAGTGCGGCAAGGCTAAGCGTCAGGACCCCGATACTCTTGACACTTGGTTCAGCTCCGCCCTTTGGCCCTTCTCTACCCTTGGCTGGCCCGACGATACCGACGACCTTCGTCGTTTTTATCCTACCTCTACCCTTGTTACAGGCTACGATATAATTACCTTCTGGGTATCCCGTATGATATTCTCAGGGCTTGAGTACACAGGCAAAGCCCCCTTTAACACCGTTCTTATCCACGGTCTTGTAAGGGACGAGCTGGGCAGAAAGATGTCTAAGTCCTTGGGCAACGGCATTGACCCTCTTGAGGTTATTGACAAGTACGGTGCGGACGCACTCCGCTTTACTCTTGCTTCCGGTAACAGCCCCGGAAACGATATGCGTTTTACCGACAAGAAGGTTGAGGCAAGCCGTAACTTTGCCAACAAGCTTTGGAACGCCGCAAGGTTTGTGCTTATGAACCTTACAGAGGAATTTGATGCAGACAGCATTGACGTTTCCACCCTTGCCACCGAGGACAAGTGGATTATAAGCAAATACAACGCCCTTGTTAAGGACGTTTGCGATAACCTTGATAAGTTTGAGCTTGGTGTTGCCGTAGCAAAGCTTTACGACTTTGCTTGGGACTACTTCTGCGATTGGTATATTGAGCTTGTTAAGCCCCGTCTTAACGAAAAGGGCAGCGATACCTGCTTGGTAGCCCAGTCTACTCTTGTTTACGTTCTTTCGGGTATTATGAAGCTGCTTCATCCCTTTATGCCCTTCATAACCGAGGAAATTTGGCAGACCCTGCCTCACAACGGTGAAAGCATAATGGTTTCCGACTTCCCTCAGTTTAAGGAAGAGCTTACGTTTGCCGAAGATGAAGAGGCTATGAACGCAGTTATCGAGGCTATTAAGGCCGTTCGTAACCGCCGTGCCGAGATAGGCGCAGTTCCCTCCCGCAAGGCACATATCTATATTAAGACCGAAAAGAAGGCTTTGTTTGAAAAAGCGGCTATCTTCTTTGAAAAGCTTGCTTCCGCTTCCGACGTTACCATAGCTGCCGATGACTTTGACGGCAAGGATATGGTACAGGCAGTTACCTTTGACGCAGTGCTTTACCTGCCTATGGATGAGCTGGTTGACAGAGCGGCAGAAAAGGAACGCCTTACTAAGGAGCTTGCGGCAACCGAGGCGGAAATTGCCCGTGCCGAGGGTAAGCTTAACAACGCTTCCTTTGTTGACCGTGCGCCTGCGCATCTTGTAGAGGCAGAAAAGGAAAAGCTGGCAAAGTTTACGGAAAAGGCAGCTCAGCTTCGCCAAGCACTTCAGGCTATGTAATTAAATTTTTACACTATAAAGTAGAAAAAGTGGCTTAATTAAAGCCACTTTTTCTGTTTGTATTTTTTAGATGTTGATTTTTCGCTTTTCGTGCTCTGTGCCTTTATCAGCGGTCTGGGGAGCCCATCGGGCTCCTTTTCTCCGTTGGTTACTTAACCTTTTTGAGAGCCTTTTCTATAAGGGGTATAGCAGGGGAGGCAATAATTACCAAAGCGGCATCGGGACCTAAGTAAGTACCGTTATAAACAAAGGAATAGGTCCACATACCAACGGTCTGAACGTAATCGTTCCACATTCCCGTTTTGGTTATCTCATACCAAACTACAGCACCGCCAAGGAAATGACAAGCAAAGCGAAGAGCGGCGGCAAGGCATACGCCAAGGACTGCGGTAAGGGTCTTTTGCTTAACAGAGCCGTCTTTTTTATAAAAAATGCCTGCAAGCCCCAACAGGGTAAAGGGTAAAATGTAGTCTAAGGCTATGCATCCCACAACGCCCATAGCAGTGGGAACGTATGCAAGATTTCCGCTGCCTTGCCAAAGCTGGATAAGCGAATATACAAAGCCGCAGGCAAGACCCCGTTTTATTCCGTAACGGAAGGATATGAACATAATGGGAAGCATAGAAAGCAAGGTAACGGAGCCACCCAACGGCGCCTGATACAGCTTTACGAAGGAAAGCGCCGTTGCCAGCGCCAGCATAAGAGCGCACTCGGTAAGTGCAAGTAGTTTTTGTTTTTGGTTCATAATAAACTCCTTTCTTCGTACTGTAAGACATCCCGTGACTTTTCAGCTTTATTATACCGTTTTGTTTTTTTGTGTTCTGTGCCTTTATAAACACCCCTGCAGAGTGCTGATAAAGAGTGCAGACGGAACGAACCGAGGCGAAAGCTGTATTACCACCCCACAAAAATACATTTTTGTGGGGACCCCGGAGTACTGTGAGCCGAGGTTCGTTTCGAACGAAAAAAATAAAATAAATCGGGGAAAATTCAGGGGATGTTTCCCGTGGATTTTCGGCTTTATTATATAATTAATTTTATTTTTCGTGTTCTGTGCCTTTATCAGTGGTCTGCCACAAAAAAAGGCTTGCAACGGAATATAATCCTTGCAAGCCAAAATCAGCACAAAAAAGCTGTATTTTCCTACGTCGGCATTATCCGTACAGGTACAATGGGTATAATCTCAGCCCGGCGCAACCAAAAACGCCAAGCACCCCAATTAAATTATTTTCCGAAAGGACTTTCTAAGTCCTCTCTTATTGTGGATATTATAAACCGTTTTATACGTTTTGTCAAGAAAAATTTTTTGCTATCGCAAATAAACGTAGTCCTTGGTAACGGGGGAAATAATTTCCACCTTGTCACCAACGGCTTTTACGGTTATCTCGTACTCTACCTTGTATCTACGCTCAAGCTCTTCATCCGACACGGAATAGTTGGGGTAGTAGGTGGGGGTTTCGTACATAGTAACGTCAAGGCTTATTTTAAAGCCAACAAGCTTTTCGTTGGAGGAAATAACGTAAACACACTCAGGCTCTCCGTAAACGGTACGCTCCTTGTCGGGCTTTCTAAGCCCTATGGAGGTGTTTAGCGTTTCCTCAAAAAGCGATTTTAAAAAGCCCTTATCCACATTTACACCCAGCGTGTACTTAGTTCCTGCGTCTGTTTCTGCGCTTCTGCCGTAACGCACCGAATTTTCATCAAGCTTAGGGGCATCGGTGCAGAAAAACTGACCAAGAAGCACTTCCTTATCCATTAAAAGGTAGTATTTGGAGTCCTCACTGCCACGATAGTACGCACCCGCCTTGTAAAAAATATCGGCGGTAGAGCCAACGCCCTTGTATATCTGGGTTACTCTGCCCGACATAGCCACGGGCTTTGCCTTGCTGTAGGCTGTGTTGCCTTGGGTGAAAAAGGCGCTGCCTTCCTTGCCCTCCTCTGTGACGTTAAGCAAAAAGCTAACGGAGCGCAGGTCCTCGCCGTTGAAGGCGTTAACAGCGGTTATCACCGTATCAAGGGGCGGAATAGGCTCTTGCTTTTTTTCACCGCAAGCGGAGAGGAAAAGCAATAAAGCAAGGAGGCAAAGGGCAAAACGCCTCATTTAATTACCTCCCCTGCAATAAGGGCATCGACGTTTGCTATAAGAGTCTCAAGAAGAACGTAGTCCATCTCATACTCGGTTTTACCGCTAACAAGACAGTATGCCTTCATATTGGAGATACGCCCAAAGGAAAGGACGGCGGTTTTATCGTTTGCGGTAAGGCTTATTTCAAGAAGCTCCTTGGGGGAGTCTTCCCCTTTATACTCGCCCAAAACATAGCAGTGAAGCAGGTTTTTGTAGAAATTACGGCAGCTAAGCAAATCGGTATCCTTGCCGTTAATCCTTGCTGCGGTAACTAAACCGGCACTGTCCTTTGTAAAGTTAACCACGTATTCTGTGCCGTTTCTTGTAAAGGACATAGTGTCAAGCCTATCAAAATATTGGGTGTAAAGCTTGGTATCAAGATAGTCCATAACGGTGTAGTCAAGGTAAGCAAACTTGCTTTTTGCAATGCGGGAGATGCCTAAAACTTCCTTTTCTTTTTCCGTAACGTTTTCCTTAATGCCGTAAACAAAAAGGTAGCCGTCGTCGGTAGGTTTGCTGAAATGTACAGTGCAGCGAATGTCTTCCTCCTTGCCCTTGTGCAACCAAGAGTAGCTGCGGTAGGGAGTATCCAGCCCGTATTCCTTAAGGCTTTCATCGTCAACGGTAGCGGAAACCACCGTGTCGGAGGACATAGCGCAAAGAGTGTTAAGCAGGTCGCCTATATTGCCAAACTCAGGCAGGGCATAGTCAAACTCACCCGATATAAATCTGTCGGGGCCCGTTATCTTCCAGGAGTAATTAATAGGGTGGTTTTTCTTCTCCTCATCGGTCATAAAAACAGCCTTAAGAGGTTCATCCTCGCCTATGCCTATCTCAATATCCGTAACGGTGGAATAAACAAGGGCAAGGTCCTCAAGGGGAGTGCCGTAGTTTGCAATTAAAAACTTTTCCTTGGGCACAAGAATATAGTTGGAAATGCTTTGCTGCATAACGTATATTCTATCCTTTTTGCCGTGGCAAAGAGCGTAAAAGCCCGTACCGTCCGACAAAGCCTTACCAATTTTCAAGTAAGAGGCGTTGCCGTCGTCGTCTTCTATAAGGATAGCGGCGTTAAGCTTTTCATCGTCGTCAAGACCGTAGTCTGCAAGAAGCTTGTTGTATTCCGCATCGGTTTTGTACTCAAGCGGTATTATGTTTGTTGCTACGGGCGAACGCACAGCCGCCACAAGGGTAGCAGAAACAGACGTGTTAAGGTCCATTACCGAGTCAAGCAGGTAAAAGGTGCCGCTTTCGGGTATAAAAGTAAGCTCGTCATATTGGTTTTTTACATAGATGTATTTAATGTTTTCTCTTTGGATGGGGTCGTAAATATACGCACCACCCGAGCTGTTTACCATATCACCGTAAAGGTTAAAGCCGGGTAAAGCCTCGGTGGTTATGCCAAAGTCCTTGCCGAAAAGGCTGTTGTTGAAAAACGCCCTTACGGTGCTTGCGTAAGCGGTTCCGTCCTCACGGCGGATAAACTCCTTATCCATATCAACCACGTAGGTTTTGCCGCCTGAGATGATTTGGCAGGCTTCGTCGTCCACCCCGTAGGAAACGGAAACCTTTTTGTTAACAGAGGCATAGCCCTCTGCCAAGTGCATCATATAGGCTTCCTCCGTTGTTGCCTTGCCCTTTTCGGCAGCGAAGGTAAAGTTGGTTCTGCCCAGCTTTTTTGCAGCCTTAAGCTCCTCGGCATTGAAGGGGAAAGAGGCCGTAAGCTCCGTGTCCTTGTCAAAGAAAATAAAATATGCGCCAAAGCAAAGCCCTGCAACCAAAAGCACGGAAACAATGGCAATTATTTGTTTTTGAAATTTGGTAAACTTTTTCATATACGCTCCATTAAGAGTGGCGTCTTCTTATCCAAACAACAGCCGCCACGGTAAACACTGCCGCAGGCACTGCAATTACCACAACAATAGTCCAAAGCCTTGCCTTGGCGGTGGTTATATCAAGAGCTTCGTCTGCAAAGAATACTTCCTTAATGCCAAGGTAGTCCTTGGAGGAGTTAGCCATACGCAGCACGCTTTCAAGCAAAGCACGGTTTGCGTATTGAGAAACTAAGCCCTTAGAGGAAAGGAAGTCGGTAGAGCTAAGCATATAGGCAGTCTTGTACATATAAGCCTCGTCGTCGCCAACACCGTCGGGGTTTGGAACAGCCTCAGCATCGGTAGTAAAAGCAAAGAGGGGATAAACACCTGTCTTGCCTTCGCTTGTAGCGGTGGAATAGCTGTTCATAAGGATGCCGTCACCCTTTACGTGGGTGTCAACCGTCAGCTTAACGGCATCGTTAAACACAAAGCGTTCGCCGCCGCCAAAGCCGGAAAGCAATTGCTGTTCAACGGTGTAGTCCATAATGGTACCGGGCATAGCACCAAGCACAAGTCTGCCACCGCTGCCCTTTATAGAGTTGGAGTTATCGGTAACAATTGCGCCGGGAACGTAGCTAAGACCGTAGTCGTGGCTCATAAACTCCATAAGGTTGGGAAGGGTAGGGGTAGAGGTGTTAACCGCCAAAAGCAAGGAGGAGTTCCAGCCGTCCATATACTTGCGAAGAACGTCTATCTCACCGTCTGCCTCGGGGTTTTCGGTGTCGTAGCCCAAAAAGTCATACTTAGGGTCGCATATAATAACTATACGAGTCTCCTCGGGAAGCTCTTCCTTATCAAGGTTAACAAGGGTAACCTCAAAGCCCATATCAAAAAGGGAGTCAAACAAAGGAACGTAGTGAGAAACCTCCTCAAGAGAGGTGGATTTATTACCTGCAATGTCGCCAAGGTCAATGCCGTCCAGGCTTTCGCCGTGGCCAATGGTAAACACCGCCTTGGGGCTGTCCTTAACGCCTGCACGGATTATAGCGCCGGTATAGGTCTTTTCGCCCGTAAAAGCAACGGGCTCGTAGCCAACGGATTGGTCGTAGTAATAAAAAGCAGAAAAGCTTATAGCTCTGGTATGGTACTTACCCTTTACCAATATGTGCTTTGCGGAAAGGGGAACCTGAGTAAGCTGAGTTTGCTCTGCGGCAAAAACAGGGTCAGCAACTATGTCCACAAATTTAATGGTAATGTGACCTATAAACAGCGACTCGTAGGAGCGAGCCATCTCCAAAACCATCTTATCGCTTACCTTGTCCTCGGGTGCAAGGAAGGTTATCTCCACCTTCCAGTCCGGGTCGTCCTTAAAATAGTCCCCGATAAGGGTTTTTGAAGCTTCGCTTATGGTATAAAATCTGGATTCGTTATCGGTAATATCCACACGCAAATCCCACTTAGCGGAAAGGCCTGAGGCGATAAGGTTAACGGCAATGCAAAGAACCACAACCACAATTACAAAGCCTGCGGAAAGAGTGCCGTATTTAAGCTTGCGGGAGGACTTTATGCTTTGTTTATCGTTCATATCAAAAACCTCCTTCAATTAAGCCCATCTGCGGCGCTCGTAAACCCTTACGGTAAGGAAAAGGAACACGCCTGCCAGGGAAACGTAGTAAATTACGGAGGTTATATCCAAAATCCCGTAGGTAAAGGGCTCGTAACGGGCGAGAATGGAGAACCAATCCACAACCTTTTTAAGCCAAGGGATACTGATATCGGAAAGGAAGTTAATTGCAAGCATTACAAAAATAACGTCCATAGAAGTGATAGCGGAAATAAGGGGGTCTTCCGTAAGAGAGGAGAAGAAAATACCGATAGCAAGGAACAGCGCACCTATAAAGAAAAGGCAAATAAGGTTGGAGGCAAGCAGCGCCACGTTGGGGTTACCGTAAACCTCAAGCAGCACAAAGTTTAGGCTGTTACAAGCAAGCACTGCCGCAAAAACGGTAAGCGCTGCAAGATATTTACCCATAACCATACCGCCTACGGAAACGGGGCTGGTCATAATCAACTGCTCCGACTTGGTTTTACGCTCTTCGGAAAGAGATTTCATCGTAAGCAGGGGAAGCAAAACCGCAAAGGCGTAAATAAGCAGCTCAAAATAGTCACCCACGCTGCTTTGGCTTTGCTTTTGCAAAGTGCATATAGAGAAAAGCAGACCGGACACGGCAAGAAAGTTTGCCGTAAAAAGGTAGCCTATGGGGGCAATAAAGTAAGCCTTAAGCTCACGCTTGTAAATAGCAAACATAGTTATTTAGCCCTCCTTCTCTGTTCACGCTTGGATACCAAACGCACGAAAACGTCTTCAAGGCTCATTTCCACACCTTCAAGGCCTATAAGGGGATATCCCTTAGAGGCAAGGGCGGCAAAAAGCGGTTTTCTTGCGTCAATCCTCTCATCGGATTCTATAAGATAGCTTGTGGAGTCGCCGTCCACCTTGCCTATAACGTCTGCAGACTTAATGGCGGAAACACTGCGAAGCGTCTTAAGCACCTCTGCTTCGTTGCCGCATATCTTTGCAACAAGTCTTCTGGGGCCTTCAACGGCTTCCGCAAGGGTTTCAATAGGCTCGTCTGCCACGATAGAGCCCTCGTTAATAACCACAACACGGCTGCATATCTGCTGTATCTCGGGGAGAATATGAGAGGAGATTATAATAGTATGCTCCTTGCCGAGAAGCTTGACAAGGTTGCGTATTTCTATAATCTGTTTAGGGTCAAGGCCAACGGTAGGCTCGTCAAACACCAAAACCTTAGGGTTACCCACAAGCGCCTGAGCAATACCCACACGCTGCTTATAGCCCTTGGAAAGGTTTTTTATAAGACGCTTCATTACGTCCGTTATCTGCACTACGTCGCATATTTCCTTAATATGCTTCTTTTTAGGCAAAGTACAGCCCTTAAGGTCATAAACAAAGGACAAATACTCCCAAACCGTCATATCGGGGTAAAGAGGAGGAAGCTCAGGCAAAAAGCCTATGTTTTTCTTTGCCTCCGTGGGGTTTTCAAAAATGCTTATGCCGTCAACGTAAGCTTCCCCTGCGGTAGCGGAAAGATAGCCCGTAAGTATGTTAAGGGCGGTGCTTTTACCTGCGCCGTTAGGGCCGAGAAAACCCAGTATGTCACCCTGCTCCGCCTTAAAGCTTATACCCTTTAAGGCACGGTTTTGACCGTAGTTTTTATAAACGTTTTTAAATTCTATCATAATACCTTGTACCCGTTTTTATTGTTATTCGGAGTCTTTTTCTATTTCAATGCCCAAATCCTTAAGCAAGGGAGCGGGAACTGTTGCGGGGCAAGCCGTCATAGGCTCGGATGCGTTTTGTACCTTGGGGAAGGCAACAACGTCACGCAGACTGTCTGCGCCGAGAAGCTGCATAACAAGCCTGTCCAAACCCAAAGCCATACCGCCGTGAGGAGGAGGGCCAAACTTGAAAGCGTCCGTAAGGAAGCCAAACTTTTCCTGCGCTTCCTCGTCAGAGATGCCAAGAAGACGGAAGATGGTCTTTTGAAGGTCGGGGTCGGTTATGCGGATAGAGCCGCTTGCCAGCTCGATGCCGTTAAGCACTAAATCGTACGCCTTGGCACGCACTGCCGCCTTATCGCTTTCCAGGTAAGGCAAACACTCGTCAAGAGGTGCGGTAAAGGGATGGTGCATAGCAACAAAGTCGCCAAGCTCCTTATCATATTCAAAGAAGGGGAACTCAACAACCCAAAGAGGGCTAAAGCCTTTCTTCTCAATACCAACACGGTTTGCGGTCTCTACACGAACCATACCAAGGGTGGAAAGCACACGGCTTGTATCACCGTCTGCCATAATAAGCAGCACGTCGCCAACCTCGGCGTTCATACGCTCGTAGATAGCCGCCATTTCCTCCTCGGTCATAAACTTGCTGAAGGAGGAGGTAGCGCCCTGCTCGGTGTATCTTACCCAAGCAAGACCCTTTGCGCCGCAGCCGCGTGCGTATTCGGTAAGCTTGTCTATTTCCTTACGGGTAAGGGTGGAGGCACAGCCCTTAACGTTAATGCCTCTTACGCTGCCGCCGTCGGCAATAGCGCCTGTGAATACGGAAAAACCGCAGTCCTTAACAAGGTCGGTAATATCGGTTATCTCAAGACCGTATCTAAGGTCGGGCTTGTCGGAGCCAAAACGCTCCATAACCTCTTTGTAGGTGTATCTGGGAAGGGGCAGAGGCAGGTCAATATCAAGAAGCTCACGGAAAAGCTTTTTAAGCAAGCCCTCTACCATTGCCAATATATCGTCTACGTCCACAAAGGACATTTCAAGGTCGATTTGAGTAAACTCAGGCTGTCTGTCAGCACGAAGGTCCTCGTCACGGAAGCAACGTGCAAGCTGAACGTAACGGTCAAAGCCTGCAACCATAAGAAGCTGCTTGTAAAGCTGGGGGGACTGAGGTAGAGCGTAGAACGAGCCCTTGTGAACACGGCTGGGCACAAGGTAGTCTCTTGCGCCTTCGGGAGTGGAGCGCACCAGCATAGGCGTTTCTATCTCCAAAAAGCCGTTGTCGTCAAAATAGTCTCTTATAGCCTTAGCCGTCTTGTGGCGGAAGGCAATATTCTTTGCAAGGTCGGCACGGCGCAGGTCAAGATAACGGTATTTAAGCCTAAGCTCTTCGCCCGCTTTGCTGTTTTCAACTATTTCAAAGGGAGGAGTTTCCGCAGTAGAAAGCACACGAAGCTCCGTAACAAAAAGCTCCACGCTGCCGGTAGGCAAGCCGGGGTTTTTGCTGCTTCTTTCCCTTATCACACCAACAGCCGCCAAAACGTATTCGCTCCTTGCGGAGGTAGCCTTTTCAAACACAGCGCTGTCGCTGGTTTCGTCAAAAGCCAACTGCAAAAGACCTGAACGGTCACGCAGGTCGATAAATATAAGACTGCCAAGGTCACGTCTGCGCTGAACCCAGCCCATAACCGTAACCGTTTTTCCGATATCCGTATCTCTCAGGGTGCCGCAATAGTGGCTGCGCCTGAGTTCACCCATAAGCTCTGCCATATTAATAAAACTCCTTTAATTTAATCTTTCACAAGCTCACGCCAGTCAAGGTCACCCCTGCCAAGAGCAAGAATAAGCGCTTCTGCCGTAGCAATATTGGTAGCAACGGGAATATTCTGCTTGTCGCACATACGCACAAGGTTAAGCTGAACGTCAGCATATTCGTTGTCGTCGCTTGTGTCACGGAAATACAAAAGCAGGTCTATCTCGTTGTAAGCTATTCTGTTTGCTATCATTTGAGTACCGCCGTGTATACCGGATACAAGAGTTTCTATATTAAGTCCCGTAGCATCTGCCAGATGTTTGCCTGTTGTGCCCGTTGCACACAGATGGTGGCGGCTTAAAATACCGCAGTAGGCAACACAAAATTCAGTCATAAGCTCCTTGCGCTTGTCGCTTGCTATAATCGCTATTTGCATATTAAAAACCTCCTTAAGCTTTTTTGTAATATACAAAATTAAAGATATTTTCTAAGTTTTTTTGGCTTGTAAACGTCTTTAAGTAAGGGCACGTTTATGCCGCAAAGACGCTTAGCCGTGTTAAGCACTGCCGCCTCGTAAACCATAAGACGTCGGTTTGGGTTGGTAAAGGAAAGCATACCAGCTTCCTGCACGGCGGGCACTGCCATATCGTGAGGAATAAGCCCCAAAAGCTGTATGTGCGCCCTTTGTATTATATCCAGCACGTCGGGCAAAACACCGTCAGCCGCTAAGGCGTAGTGAAAGCAGTTAATAATTAAACGAATGTTGGAAAAGCCAAGCTCCGACAGCATAGCCGCTGTTTTTTCGGCAGCACGTATCGCCGTAGATTGATGGAAGGTAACAACAACAGCGTCATCGGCGCTTCGTGCAAAGGCACGGTAAACCTCGCTGTCTTCGGCAGAGGAGTCAACAATAATAAAGTCGTATTCCTCCTTAAGCTCGGCAAAAAGCTTTGCAACCCTTACAGGTGGAACGCCCTCTTTGGAAAAAGCAGGCGCAGGCAAAAAGTAAAGACGCTCGTTTTCGCCGTGGCGTATAACGGCGTTAACCGTTTCCGTTCTGCCCCATATAACGTCGGCACTGTCAAAAAGCACGTCGCTTTCCATACCCAGCACCAAGTCCATACAGCGGTTGCCGTAGTCGGCATCTGCCACCAAAACCTTCTTACCCAAGGTGGTAAGGGCGGCGGCAAGACCTGCGGCAAGCGTGGTTTTACCAACGCCTCCCTTAAAGGAAGTAACAAATATTATCCTACCCAAAAGGCACAAACCTCCCCATATATCCTCAGTTTGTAATTTTACCACAAAAAGGACGCCTTTGTCAACAAATTGCCTAAAAAATGGCAGGATTTTTTAACAAATCCCCGCCAAACAAACCTAAAATGCAGCTTAAGGGGGCGAATTAACAAAAAAATTTAAAAAAGGTATTGCAAACAGGCAAAAAGCATGGTATAATTCGGTGAATAATTACGTTGCGGTCCTCTGCGGCTCGGCAAGAACGCAATAGAAAAAAGGAGGAGCTTTTATGGATCTTTTAAAGGCTTTTACAGATGAGCAGCTTAAGAAGGAGCTTCCCAAGTTCGAGGTTGGTGATACCGTTAAGGTACATCAGAGAATAGTGGAAGGCTCAAGAACCAGAACCCAGATTTTTGAGGGTACTGTTATTGCAAAGAGAAACAGCGGTGTTAGCGAAACCTTTACCGTTCGCCGTATTTCCTACGGTGTAGGTACTGAAAAGACCTTCCCGCTTCATAGCCCTAACGTACAGGACGTTGTAGTAACCCGTCGCGGTAAGGTTCGCCGTGCTAAGCTTTACTACCTCCGTGGTAGGGTTGGCAAATACGCTAAGGTTAAGGAAAAGATCGTTAAGTAATTTCCGCCGTATTTTGCTTTATACAAAGTGTCTGTTCTCACGGGCACTTTTGTATTTTACGCGCGTGTGCGTGTGTGCGCGTACGTGCGTGCGTTATTTTTTTGGAGTGTTTTTTAAATGGCAGATTTATTTGATAAGGACAACGTAGAAGAAACCGAGGAAGCTGCAGAAGAGGCGCAGGCTTTTGAGGAAAAGGAAGAAGTAAAGGACGAGGAAACAACCGAGGACTGTAAGGAAGGCGAAAAAAAGGGCAAGCTTTTTGGTGAGCTTTTTGATTGCTTTGAGACCTTTTGTCACGCCCTTGTGCTTATGATGATACTTTTTGTGTTTGTTTTCCGTTTTGTTACGGTTAACGGCACTTCTATGACCAACACTCTCCAGCACGAGGATAAGCTTATTATCTCCAATATGTTTTACACCCCCGAAACGGGTGACATAGTTGTGCTGGATACGGATGGTATGGGCAAGTTCAGCGACAAATATATCATCAAGCGTGTTATAGCCACGGGCGGTCAGACCGTGGAGATAGATTTTGATAACTGGGCTGTTACCGTTGACGGTGTGAAGCTTGACGAAGCCTACGTAAAGTTTGAAGGCGGCAGACCTATGGAAAGCCACGAGTGGATTAACACCAACGCCTCCGTTACCAGAACGGTGGATGAAAGCAACCGTGTTACCTACGCCAAGTTTACCGTGCCCAAGAATATGTTCTTTGCAATGGGCGATAACCGCAACGGCTCCTCTGACAGCCGTATGGCAGGCTGCTTTGAAAAGGAGCGTATACTTGGCAGAGTGTTGCTTCGCATAGGGCCCTTTAGTGAATTTGGGAGGGTAGAATGAGCGAGCCGATAGTATGGTATCCCGGTCATATGGCGGCGGCAAAGCGTGCTTTGCTTAAAAGCCTTGTCCCTGCGGATTTTGTGGTGGAGCTTCTTGACTCCCGCATACCTATGTCCAGCCGCAACCCTGACCTTAAGGATATATGCGCCGATAAGCCAAGGCTTACCTTGCTTACCAAATGCACTCTGTCCGACCCTGCAAGGACGGCGGAGCATAAGCGTGCGCTGGAGGCAGAGGGTGCTTACGTTATAGCGATTGACAGCAAAACCAAGCAGGGCTATGACAAGATAACTCCTGCCATAAAGGCTCTTGTGGCGGAAAAGCTTAAAAAATACGCCGACAAGGGTATGGCAGGCAGAAAAATTAGAGGAATGGTGCTGGGTATAACCAACGTGGGCAAAAGCACCTTTATAAACAAGTTTACGGGTACCAACAAGGCAAAGGCGGAGGACCGCCCCGGCGTTACCCGCAGTACCCAATGGATAAGCGCCCCCGGCGGTATTGAGCTGCTGGATACTCCCGGTCTTCTTTGGCATAAGTTTGAGGACCAAAGCGTGGGCGAAAAGCTTGCCTTTACAGGCGCTATCAGGGACGAGATACTTGACCTTACGGATATTGCCGCCAGACTTGCGGCGCTTCTTATGGAAAGGTATCCTGCTCTTATGGAGGCAAGATACAAGGTTACGGCAGTGGAGGGCGAAAACCCCGAGGAGCTGCTTGAGCGTATGACAAGAAAGCGCGGCTTTTTACAGCGTGGCGGCATAGCGGATACCGAAAGGTTTGCTATCTGCCTGTTAGATGAATTCCGTGGCGGTAAAATAGGCAGAATAACTCTTGACTGAGAAACAGGAAAGGAGTAGGTCTTATGCTTAACTGGGATATCGAAAACGAATATTACGAAAAAGGCTTTACCGTAGTTTGCGGCTGTGACGAAGCGGGCAGAGGCCCCTTGGCAGGTCCCGTTTTTGCGGCTGCAGTTGTGCTGCCCAGAGATGTAATTATAGAAGGGCTTGACGACTCCAAAAGGCTGTCTGAGGCAAAAAGGCTGCGTCTTGTGGAGGAGATAAAGGCAAAGGCAATAGATTACGCCGTTGCACACGCAGAGGTATATGAGATAGAGGCGATAAACATTCTTAACGCATCTATGCTGGCAATGCGCCGTGCCATAGCCAAGCTTAAGCACAAGCCCGATTTGGCGCTTATCGACGGTAACACGGCAAGGGATTTTGATATTACGGCAATCCCCGTGGTAAAGGGTGACGGTAAAAGCCCTTCTATTGCGGCGGCTTCCATCCTTGCCAAGGTGGAGAGGGATGCTTTTTGTATGGAGATGGATAAATTTTATCCCGGCTACGGCTTTGCTAAGCATAAGGGCTACCCCACCAAGGAGCATAAGCAGGCAATACTTAAGTACGGCCCTTGTCCCTTGCACAGAAAAAGCTTTTTAAGAAAGACCTTGGGTGACAGCTTTGAACAGCAAGACATCTGGCAAAATTGGTGAGGAGATAGCCGAAGCCTATCTTAAGCGTAAGGGCCACAGGATAATTACGGTTAACTACAGCACCTACGGCGGGGAACTGGATATAGTTTCGCTGCACAAAGGCGTGCTTGTGTTTACCGAGGTTAAAAGCAAAAGCTCGGCGTGGCGAGGCGCGCCTTGGCAGGAGCTTAGCTACGCAAAGGAAAAAAGCCTGAAAAAAGCGGCATATTGGTTTATGCGTGTGGACGGCGTGGGCGGCAAAGTTCCCTATTACGTAGGCAGACTGCGCTTTGGGCTTAGGTACTACGGCTATCGCTACGACCTTATAGAGGTAAGCTTAAAAGGGGAAAAGCCCCTGCAGATAATACACACAAAAAATGTTTTAAAAACGGAGAGATAGATATGTTATTCAACAGCACAAGAGGTAACGACGGCGCAAGAAGTGCCGCTTACGTAATTAAAAACGGCATAGCCGCTGACGGCGGCTTGTTCGTTCCCGACAGTATTCCCGCTATTGACGAGGCTTTTATTACAAGGCTTTGCGATATGAGCTATGCAGACAGGGCAGCGGCAGTGCTTTCTCTTTTCCTTACCGACTATACGGAAAAGGAGCTTAAGGCATCCGCCGAAGCGGCATACAGCGCAGAGCGTTGGGGTGAAAACGCCGCACCTATCGCAAAGGCAGGGGGCAACTACGTGCTGGAGCTTTGGCACGGGCCTACCAGCGCCTTTAAGGATATGGCGCTTCAGATTATGCCCCGCCTTCTCTCTCTTTCTCTTGACAAATGCGGCGAGGAAAAGGACGCTCTTATTCTTGTTGCCACCTCCGGTGACACGGGCAAGGCAGCTCTTGCAGGCTATGCAGACGTTCCTCGTGTTCGCATACAGGTATTCTACCCCAGCGAGGGCGTTTCCGCTATCCAAAAGCTTCAAATGGCAACTCAGGAAGGCGGCAACGTTTCCGTTTGCGCCATTAAGGGCAACTTTGACGACGCACAAAGCGCAGTAAAGCGCATCTTTACCAGCGCTGAAGCGGCTGAGATGGTGAAAAGCCACGGTCTTTTCTTCTCCAGCGCCAACTCCATAAACTGGGGCAGACTTGCACCTCAGATAGTTTACTACGTCTCCGCTTATTGCGATATGGTTAAAAACGGCGCTTTGAAGATGGGCGATACTATGAACGTTACCGTTCCCACAGGCAACTTCGGCAACATTCTTGCAGCATATATTGCAAAGCAAATGGGGCTTCCCGTTGGCAAGCTTATTTGCGCATCCAACAGCAATAATATACTTACCGACTTCTTTGATACCGGCGTTTATGACCGCCGCCGTCCCTTCTACACCACCATATCCCCTTCTATGGATATTCTTATATCCTCCAACCTTGAAAGGCTTTTGTACTTTGCGCTGGGCGCAGAAAAGTGTAAGAGTCTTATGGAAGCCCTGAAGGATGATGGCGTTTTCAGTGTAGATACCGAGACTAAGGATATTCTTGCAAAGGATTTTGTGGGCAAGTTCTGCAGCGAGGACGACACCTACGCTACTATTAACAGATACTTTAAGGAAAACGGCTACCTTTGCGACCCTCATACGGCGGTTGCCTTGTACTGTGCCGACCTTTATGCAAAGGAAAGCGGCGACACTACTCCTATGCTGGTAGCATCCACCGCTTCTCCCTATAAGTTCCCCCGTGCCGTGCTTTCCGCTATGGGCGGTGAAGTACCTGCCGAGGATTTTGACTGTGTTACCGCCCTTGAGGAAATAAGCGGCGTTATCGCACCTGCCAACCTTTCCGCACTTCGTTCCAAGTCCGTTCGCTTTACCCGCCTTGCGGATAAGACAGAAATTGACGGTTGTGTTGAGGAGTTTGCGGCAGAACGTCTTTAACGCTAAGGTTTGCCCGTCTTTCGATAAATCAAAGGCGGCAGACTGCGTTAAGAGCTTGGGGCATACAAGCTTTAATGCGCCTTGGGCTTAAAGGTTGCGCAAACCGTGTCGGAGCAACAGCAGGCGCTTGAAGGCCCAACGGCTATCTTGCCTGCGGTGCAATAGCAGCTTCCGTCGTGGTGCTCGCAGTTCTTTACGGCGCAGCTTATGCCTTTAATGGGTGCAGACTTGTCTTTACCAAATAACGTTTTTTCCATTTTTTAAAACCAACCTTTCAAAAAAGTTTTTTAGCCTGTATATATTATGCACGGCTTTTGCGTACTTTATCATATAGGATGTGAGAAAATGTATTTAGCAAAATATATTATCGTAGCTCTTATCTTTGCAGGCGCCCTTGTGACGGTAATCCGTGCCAAAAGCGCCAGCGACCCAAACACCAACGGCGGTACCGTTATAAGGGCGGTGCTTACCCTTTTGCTTCTTGCGCTTACAGGTGTTATTTGGTATTATTCCAACGAAGATTTTATTAAAAACGAAAATATTGAAAAATGGGTAAGAGTAATAAGCGGTATCGCTTTTGTCAGCACCTTGCCCGGTATATGGCTTGACAAGAAAAAGGAAGAGTAGTCTATGGCTTTGTACGTTATAGCAGACCTGCATCTTTCCGAAAGCACCGATAAACCTATGGACGTTTTCGGCGCCGCTTGGTCTAACCATAAGGAAAGGCTGGAAAAGGAGTGGCGTGAAACCGTTACCGAGGAGGATACCGTGGTTATCCCCGGTGATATCTCCTGGGGTATGCGCTTTGACAATACCGAAAAGGACCTGCTTTTTATCCATAGTCTACCGGGCAAGAAGATAATAGGCAAGGGCAACCACGATTATTGGTGGGGAACCCTTACCAAGCTAAACGCATTTAGGGACAGCATAGGCGCTACCAGCATAAGCTTTTTGTTTAACAACGCCTACAAGGTGGAAAACAAGGTTATATGCGGCAGCCGAGGATGGTTTCCGGACAGCGTTTACGGCCCCGATGACGAGAAAATTGCCCTGCGTGAAGCAGGCAGGCTGCGCCGTTCTCTTGAGGAAGGCGTAAAAATGGCAGAGGAAGGGGACGAGATAATTGTTTTCCTTCATTACCCGCCCTGCTTTAGAGGTGTAAAATGCGCCCCTGTGGCAGAGGTTATTAAGGAGTTTGCCGTAAAGCGTTGCTATTACGGTCATCTCCACGGCGCTCCACGCAACCTTTTGGAAAAAAGCTACGGCGTTTGCGATCTTATGCTTATCTCCGCCGATGAGCTGGGCTTTCGCCCTTTGCTAATAGATTGATTTTTTAGGTAAGGAGACCTTTTTATGATAGATAAGAACAACAAGCAGTTTACACGCAAGGTAGACAGCGTAGTGGTACACGGCTACGAGGGCTGTGACCCCCTTACGGGCGCTATCAGCTATCCCATATATCAAACCTCTACTTACAAAAACCCCGGCCTTAACTCTAATATAAAGTTTAGCTACAGCCGTTGCGATAACCCTACCAGATTTGAGCTGGAAAACACCATAGCTCTTCTTGAGGGCGGTACTGCAGGCTTTGCCTTTGCCAGCGGTCTTGCGGCTGTTACCGCAACCTTCTCTCTGCTTAAGTCCGGTGAGCACGTTGTCGTTTCCGATGATATCTACGGCGGCTCCTACCGTCAGATAGAGGAGCTTTGGAAGCACTTTGGCGTGGAGTTTACTGCGGTTGACGTAGGCGACACCGAGGCCGTTAAGGCGGCAGTTAAGTCCACCACTAAGATGATATATCTTGAAAGCCCTACCAACCCTATGATGAAGGTGGCGGATATTGCCGCTATTGCCGAGATTTCAAAAAACTGCGGTGCGCTTTTGGTTGTTGATAACACCTTCCTTACCCCTTATTTCCAAAAGCCTATCGAGCTTGGCGCTGACGTGGTTATCCACAGCGGCACAAAGTTCCTTGCGGGTCATCACGATACCACTGCGGGCTTTGTTGTGGTAAACAACGAGGAGCTTGAAAAGCGTATGGGGCTTATCCTTCGTACCGAGGGCAGCGGCCTTGCGCCCTTTGATAGCTGGCTTGTGCTTCGCGGCATAAAGACTCTTGCGCTTCGTATGAAGAGGCACGAGGAAAACGCCATCAAGGTTGCAGAGTTCCTTAAGGGTCACCCTGCTGTTGAAAAGGTTTACTTTGTTGGCGACAAGGAGCATCCCTCCTTTGACGTTACTATGCGCCAGACCACGGGCTTTGGCGGTATGATAAGCTTTTCTATTAAGGATGCATCTAAGGTGGAGCAGGTGCTTTGCGGCGGCGATATGATTATGTTTGCGGAAAGCCTTGGCGGCACCGCTACTCTTATCACCTATCCCCAAACTCAGACTCACGCTTCTATACCTGCCGACGTGCGTAACCGCATAGGCATCACCGACAGACTTATTCGCCTCTCCGTAGGTATTGAGGATGCGGAAGATATTATAGCCGACCTAGGAAAAATGCTCTCTTAATCGGTGCGAAAAACAGGCACAGACCACGGAAAAAGAATTTTAAATATTTCAATATGAAGAAAAGCGGTGTTGCCGCTTTTCTCAGAGCGAAGACAAACTTGCTCTTTACGTGCCCTGAGAAAAAAGAACCAAAAAGACAAAAAGGCCTCTCGTAATGTAACGGGAGGCATTTTTGTTATAAATGGTTATATTTTGTTATATTCAGGGCACTTTCACGAAAAACTTCGCTGTCGTAGGTCACTACGCCGACACTCGTTTTTCGTGAAAAATAGCTTCGTTTCTCTCACTCTGCCTCAGTCTGTAGACTTTGTCTACAGACTGAGAAAAGCGGTGTTGCCGCTTTTCTTTTTTTGTATTTTTATTTTTCCGTTTTTGTTAATTGTGACCATTCGCAGTACAAGGTACAGCTTCAGGTCACAATTAACAAATCTGCACTCTTTTTTTCGCACCGAGGGTTAGCGTAGGTGCTATTCGAAATAATAAAAGTTGGCAGCGAATACGTGTGAACGGTTATGCCGTAGGGGCGATTCTCGAATCGCCCGCTGCGTGACGGTGGGTGCCGAGCTGACGGAAAACACGGCTCTTCCACTTGCTTACCCTTTTGCTACACTTTGCCCAAGCTTTTAGGCAAAAAATTAAAAACTCCGCTTTGAAAATGGTTTTTTACCCCATTTTGCCCCACACGCAACTTTGTATTGCATTTTGGGGCAAAATTTGATATAATGAATATATTGTAGATTTATTTTGACAAGGAGGCAGAGCTATGGCGTTTTTGCCTATAACCGCCGAGGAGGTAAAGGAGCTTGGTTGGGGCGTACCCGACTTTGTGCTTGTAACGGGTGACGCATACGTGGACCATCCGTCTTTTGGTACAGCCATAATCTCTAGGGTGCTGGAAGCCGAGGGCTACACTGTTGCCATTCTTCCGCAGCCTGACTGGAAAAGCACTGCCGACTTTAAGCGTTTTGGCAGACCAAGGTTAGGGTTTCTTGTTAACAGCGGCAACATCGACAGTATGGTTGCCCACTACACCGCCGCTAAAAAACGCCGCAGTGAGGACGCATATTCTCCGGGCGGAAAAACGGGCTATCGTCCCGACAGGGCTATTATCGTTTACTGTAATCGTATAAGAGAGGCTTATGGTGACGTGCCCATCGTTATCGGTGGTATTGAAGCCTCCACCCGTCGTTTTGCACACTACGATTATTGGACGGACAAGGTGCGCCGCAGCCTTCTTATAGACAGTACGGCAGACCTGCTTGCCTACGGTATGGGCGAAAACATCTTGCGCCGCATAGCGTTTTTGCTTGATAAGGGCGTGCCTGTTTCCAAGCTTTGCGACGTAAGGGGCACCGTCTACCGTGCAAAAAAAGGTGCGCCTGTTCATTATCCTGCGGTGGAAACCTATCATTATGACCTGCTTAAAAAGGACAAAACTGTTTACGCTAAGGCGTTTAAAATACAGTACGACAATATGGATGCCGTTACGGGCAAGGCTGTTATCGAGGAATACGATGACTGCGTTATAGTGCAAAATCCGCCTATGCCGCCTCTTACCAGGGCGGAAATGGACAAGGTTTACTCCTTGCCGTATATGCGCACCTACCATCCCTCCTACGAGAAGGACGGAGGCATACCCGCTATATCGGAGGTTAAGTTTTCCATAACACACAGCCGAGGCTGTTTTGGCAGCTGTAACTTTTGCGCTCTTACCTACGTGCAGGGGCGTTCCGTATGCTCTCGCTCCGAAAAAAGCGTGCTTGAGGAGGCGGAAATCATCACGGCTATGCCCGACTTTAAGGGCTACATCCACGACGTGGGCGGGCCTACTGCCAACTTCCGCCACGCCGCCTGTGCCAAGCAGAAGACCGACGGTGTTTGCACTGCCCGTAAATGCCTGTTTCCTACCCCCTGCAAAAACCTTAACGCCGACCATAGCGAGTACGTAGCACTGCTTGAAAAAATAGAAAAACTGCCCCGTGTTAAAAAGGTATTTATTCGCAGCGGTATCCGCTTTGATTATCTAATGGCAGACAGCAACGAAAGGTTTTTTAAGCGTCTTGTGGCTAACCACGTAAGCGGTCAGCTTAAGGTTGCGCCTGAGCATTGCAGCGACAACGTGCTTAAATATATGGGCAAGCCCAAGTTTGAGGTTTATAAGCGATTCCAGAAGCGGTTTTACGAGCTTACCAAGTCTATGGGGAAGGAGCAGTACCTTGTACCCTACCTTATGTCCTCCCATCCGGGCAGTACAATAGACGACGCTATTTCCCTTGCCCTTTACCTGCGTGAGAATAAGCTTAACCCAGAGCAGGTGCAGGATTTTTATCCCACACCCGGTACAGCTTCTACCTGTATGTTCTACACAGGGATAGACCCCTTTGATATGAAAAGCGTTTACGTACCAAGAAGCTACGAGGAAAAAAAGCTGCAGCGTGCGCTTCTACAATCCCACAGGCCCGAAAACGCACCTCTTGTTCGTAAAGCCCTTGAGGCGGCGCATCGCACCGACCTTATACCCGTGCTTTTACCTCACGGCAGACCTAAGAACGGCGGCGGTAAAGCCACTCCGCAAAAAAAGCGCAGGCGATAGCTACAACGGCGCAAGCGGCAAAGGTTTCCGCTGTCATAATGCACAGCCGTTTTACGTCGTAGAAGAAATACAACTCGCATTTTGCAAACAGCCCTGCTATGTAGCAAATACAAAGTGTGGCGGGGAACAGAAGACCAAAGGTCAGAATATGGCGTGCCATAGTGCAAAGCTTAAAATTTCGTTTCATTTTTAATTATTCCTTTACAAAGTTTAAATAATGTGGTATATTATACCTAAGGTTTAGGAAATGAGGTATTTTTTGTATGAAGTGTCCCGTATGTTTTCATCCCGAAAGTAAGGTTATCGACTCTCGTCCTACGGCAGAGGGTGCGTCTATCCGCCGCCGCAGAGAGTGTTTGCATTGTCAGCGCCGATTCACCACCTACGAGATAATTGAGGACGTTCCTATGCTGGTGGTTAAAAAGGATAACTCCAGAGAGGCTTATGACAGAAACAAGCTGCTTTCCAGCATCATTCACGCCTGTGACAAGCGTAAGGTGTCCAAAAGTGAGATGGAGGCTATTGTTACCGATATCGAGCGTACGCTCCAAAACTCTTTGCAAAATGAAATTCCTACCTCCTATATAGGTGAGCTGGTTATGCGTAAGCTTAAGGAGCTGGACGAGGTTGCCTACGTTCGCTTTGCCTCCGTTTACCGTCAGTTTAAGGATATCAGCGCCTTTGTTGATGAGCTTCAGAAGATAATGGCGGAAAAGAAATAAACCAAATATTAACAAAAACAAAACACGGAACTTTCTTTAATTAAGACAGTTCCGTGTTGTTTTTTTATTTTAATTCGGGAGCTTTAATTCGGGAGTTTAGGTACGTTCTCCTTACCTAAGGCTTATCTAAAACTCCCGTTAATAACATAGCTTTAGTTCGGGAGTTTAGGTACGTTCTCTTTACCTAAGGCTTATCTAAAACTCCCGTTAATAACGTAGCTTTAGTTCGTGTGTTTAGGTGCGTTTCCTTTATCTAAAACTCCCGATAAAAACTAAAATGTTAAAGAAAAATTTTTGTGATTAAACTAATCCAAAATATAAAGTCCGTTTTTGATAAGCTCGTTTGGGTTAACGTATACGCCGTCAAGGCTTACGTAAAAGTGAAGGGTAGGAAGCTTGTCGTTGCCGGAGGTGTAAACCATACCGTTAACGCCCGCACTGCCTATGGTTTCGCCCTTCTGTACCGTGTCGCCGACAGCCTTAGAAACGGTTGCAACGCCGTAGTAATGAGACTTTATGCCATAGCCGTGGTCAATAATCACCATATTGCCAAGCACGTCGTCCTCGCCCACAAAAGCTACCGTGCCACGCTGGGTGGCCTTGATAAGAGCGCCATCCTCTGCCTTGTAGTCGTTGCCCTCAAGAAAATATTTATCGGGCTGACCGTTTATAAGAAGCTCGTCTCCGTAGCTGTGAGCAGCGTCTCCGCTTATGGGAGAAACAAAGCTATCCCCTGCAAGAAAAGCTGCCTCGCCCGTGGTGCTTGCCCAACCTTCCATAAGAGAGTCGTGCCTTTGAATAAAGTCAGGGGTTTGGAAGAGGTAAAACTTTTCGGTATCCATAGTGTCAAGAACGATGTTGGGAGTGCTGTCTATAACGTTAACGTCGATAAGCTTTTCCACAGTGCCTACGGTGAACTTAAGGCTGTACTGACCTGCGGAGTTGTTGCCGCTGATAGGAAGCAGGGCGTAGGCGCCGTCATCGGTGTAGGTAACACGCAGAGGCGCAGTTTTAAGCTGTGACTCAAGACGTATTTTTTCGTTTTGGCTAAGGTGACGGAAGCCTATGCAAAGAACGTCACCGGGCTTAACTGTTTCCGTAGAGCGTATTATTTCGGGGAGCACGTCATAAAGCAGGGTGAAGCTGTACTTGGCTTCGCCGCCCATACTGTCAGCGTCCTGCTGCCACTTTGCATCCACAACCACCTTAAGGTTTGTATCGGTGGGGAAGATGAGTGCGGAAGGGTCAACTGCATCAATAACAGTGCCGTCCTCCCTGTAAAAGGTAACGGTGTGCTGGGAAGGCTCTTTAGCGAAACGAAGCGTAAAGCCCTTGTCTGAGTAAAAGCTAAAGTGCTGGGCTTCGGTGGCCTTCTTGCTAAAAGTGTCTTCCGTTGCAGCGCCTGCAATATCCTTGTACTGCCACTTAAAGCTTTGAGGAAGCACCGAGGTGCTGCTGTCGCCTGTTACAAAGCTAAGACCCGGCAGGGTGTAGCCTGCTCTTTCGTAAACAAAGGCGCATTCTTTTCTTTGCAAAAGGGTTTTTGCAAAGCTTGCGGGTACGGAAAAATACTTACCGTCTGTTTTTCGGAAAAAGCAACCGTTGGTGTTGCTTTCCGCATAAACGGCAAAGGTAAGGTCGCCTGTTTTTTGTTTAAGGGTAACGTTCATAGGAAGCTCCGCATTAACGTCCCTTATAGGGGAGCTAAGGGGGTCAGCCTCCAGATACATATTAACGTAAAAGGAAATGTCCTCGCCGTCAAATTCCATAGCAGTGCCGTCGGGTGTAACCACGTTAACGGCGCTGACGTTGGCGGGGTCTATGCTCCCGCCCGAAAGGGTAACGGCAAAATACACTATAAACACCGTGGGTAGACACAAAAGTATCCACAGCCACGTATGCTTTTGGTTTTTGTTATTCACTTATTTGTCCGTCCTAGATTTTTTATGGTAAGCCTTTACGCCAATTTTTCGTCAAGGGTGAGGGTAATGGGAGTAACGTTGGGAGACATTACTATATATGCGTAGTTGCCAACGGTTTTTATAACAGCCTTGTTTGCCATTTCAAACACCTTAGCGTCGTAGCTTTCGTAGGTGGTCTTTTTGTTCTGAAGGTAACCCTCCAAAAGGCCCTTTATTTCGTTAAGAGAGGTTTCGTCCTTAGCTTCAAAAACGCCAACACATTCTTCGGAGGTGTCAATCAGCCAAAAGTAATTGTTATAAAACTCGGGATTAATGCCTGTGTCGTTAAAAAGGGTGTCTGCATCAAGCTCAAAAGCGGATTGAGCTGCTACCTGTGCCTTAACGGTGTTGCAAATAACGGTAAGGTCAACCTTGGCATCGGCTACGCTGCCATTGCTTTCTTCATCAGCCTTGGAGCCACTGTTATCAACGCTTTCGATTTTGCTGCTGTCATCCTTGCTTTCGTTATCCGCAGGGGTGTCGCAAGCCGCAAAGGCGGAAAGGGCAAGAGCGCCAACTAACATAATAAGTGCAAATTTTTTCATAACTAAAAATCCTTTCAAAAATAAATATATTTAGGGTTGTTATAAACTAATCAAGAGTGGGAACAATGGGGTTTACCCAGGTGCCGCTTTGCTTTTTCTCGGCGTAAGTGCGAAGCTCGTTCATCCAAACGTGGTAAGCATTGTTTTTAAGGTGACAGTAGTTGTCGCTGGAATAAACGGTGGCAAGGTCGCCGTTGCCGTCAAGCAAAGGTGTGGCAACGTCTATAAAGTCAATGCCGTTAGCGTTGCAGTACTCAAGCACGTAGTTGTTAAGCAAGCTCATATTTTTGTTGTTAAGCTTTGCGTAGGAGTTATGATGAGTAAGGTATGTGGAAGAAATCACCACAACGGTAACGTTAGGGTTTTTTTCGTTAATTCTGCCAATGCAGGCAATAACTTCATCAGCGGCAGGCGTTGCGCAGGTGTTTGCATTGCCGTACATACCAAGGTCGTTAAGCCCCATAAGGCCAAGATATACGGTGCCGGAGCCGGCAGCGGTAACCAGGTCTTCTATATTATAGCTTGCGCCCTGATATCTGGGCAGAACGTTCCCCGCCGTTGCAGGAGTTTGGTTTTTGTTGTTATAAAAGCTAAATGCGCTGGAGCAACCGAAAACGGCATCCCCTAAAAAGCCGCTGTAGGTCTTACGGTAGCTTGCAACGTAGTTTTTAAAGTGTACCATTACGGAGTGGCCCACAAAAAGGCTGTCGTTAAAATAAGCGTCGTAAGAGCTGTCGCTTATGCTTGCGGGCGGCGGTGTAACGGGGTCAAGACTGCCGTCAAGAACAGGTGGAGGCGGAGGAACGGGAGCTTCGCTTATTTCCTCGCTGCTTTCCTCGACAGAAGCTTCCTCGCTTGTTTCCTCGCTGCTTACAAAAGCGCTTTCTTCTGTGCTGCTTTCCTCGACAGAAGCTTCCTCACTGCTTTCGGTGGATATTACCGCAGAGCTTT
>JAZSLS010000064.1:0-33888 GCA_045535465.1 Eubacteriales bacterium | reverse complement strand
CGTTGCCTCCGGCAGTGCCTACCGATGCCGACAACAATGCGGCTCAAAACAAAAGGCTTAGAGGTACCCCTCTTCCCGAGCCCAAGAACGGCACTCCCGCACTCAAGGCAGCGGTTCTTAAGTGTTGCTCCTTTGACCCTATGAGAAGGTTTGACTCTGCCAAAAAGCTGAAACGAGTGTTAGAGGACATTATGGCGGAGCTTGAGGAAGGCACCCCTATTTCGGATGCCACTATCAGAGAGCTGGGTAGCGGTGGCAATGGTCTGCCTGAGTTTACTCCTCCTGCCCACAACACACCTTCAGTGGGTGGTAATACGCCCGCTTTCCCTTCTTCTGTATCTTCGGGTAATTACAGCGGCTCTCAAAGCTACACACCTCCGTCGCAGTATAGAGGTGACCTGCCTGAGTTTAAGCCGTCGGTTGACCCTTTCAGCCAATCTGCATCAAACGGTGATACTGTAAGGGCACGTCCCGTCGGCGGCAATCAAAACGGCAATCAACCATATCAGGGGCAGGGGTATCAAGGAGGCTATAATCAGCCTAACGTCGGTTATAATCCCAACCCCAATCAGTATTATCCCAATCCAAACCCGTATGGCACCCCTAATGGTTATAATCGGCAATCCCCTTATTATCCACCGCAAAACGATTATTCCACCCCTGCCGAGGCTGCCAAGCCCGAGCCCTTTAAGCGTGACTGGAAAACAACGCTTTTCTATCTTTTCCCTTATCTTGTTGCTCTTTTCCACGTTGTTTTTTGCTTTTTGGAGTTAGGGGGTTATGCATTACACTATATTTCCAGCGGTTTAATAGCGGGCGGTTTGATAATTGCAACGGCGTATTGCTCCAGAAAAGCGAAGTTTTTCTATTCAATACCGTATTCACTGGTAATTTGCTTTATTCCCTTGCTCGATAGCCTTTTCTATACTTTTGGAACTCGCTACGACGAATATTACTCGTATAATGCGGATGCGTATATCGGTGAGGCAATAATTGGCTCACTGTTAACTATGCTTCCTTTGCTTTTGTCCTTGCTTGTTTTGCGTCTTACTCCCTTGAACAAAAAGCCCACTCCCTTATTTGCAAGCATTTTAACGGTTGTTGCGCTTATTTCCCAAATTGTCTTTTCAAATTTGATTCAGTCGTATTTTCTTGGTTTTGGCAGACTCCTCTTTATTGAAAGTGTAATTCTTTATGTGTTGCCTGCGTTAGTAGGCGCAGCAATTGTGTTCCTTATTGCACCCAAGCTTGGTGAAAATGCTCAGCCTGCCGATAGAAAAATACCTATCATAAGAATGGTTTTGATGTTCTTCACCCAGTTAATTGTTGCAATGCTTTTGTCTGTAATATTCTATTCCATATAAAAACGTTTTTAGTTTACATAAATTTATTGTTGGCTATTGCCGCTGTGCGGCAATGCACAGAGAGGAAAAAAGATGTATACCATCAACTATTACTATACAAGCAACGTTGGCAGATGCCGCAGTATAAATCAGGATAACTTTTACTGCAACGGCAAGTATATGCCTCACGTAAATAACGGTACAGACGGTGTTATTTCCGATAGCTTCAGCACCGAAAACCTTACCACCATCGGCATTTTTGATGGTATGGGCGGTGAGGAACAGGGCGAAATGGCAGCGCATCTTGCCGCTAAGGAGCTTGCAGGCTTCAAGTTTGGTGAGGATATGGCAAGCTCCTATTCTCAGTACTGCAAGCAGGCAAACGCCGAAATATGCAAATACACAGTTGAAAACAGTCTCAACTGTATGGGCACTACTGCTGCGCTTTTAAGCTTTAAAAAGGGTGATATTTGGCTGTTCAACATAGGTGACAGTAAGATTTTTGAGGTCAATGCAGGCGTTCTTAAGCAAATATCCGTTGACCACGTTTCAATAGCTCCCTTTGGCAGAAAGCCTCCTCTTTCCCAAAGCTTGGGCATCCCCGAGGATGAGCTTATGCTTACTCCCAATATCCAAAAGCTTCCTTGCAAAAAGGGGTATCAGTATCTTATTTCCTCTGACGGCCTTACGGATATGCTTACCGTGGCAGAGATTGAGGAGATACTTCGTACTTCAAGCGGCAAGGACTCCGTGGAAAAGCTTCTTGCAAAGGCGCTTGAAAACGGCGGCAAGGATAACGTTACCATCGTTTTGGCAGAGGTTGTTAAGAAGGATGCCGTTTGCGGCTTGGGCCTTAAAAACTGTCTGCTTATAGGCGGTGCGGCGCTTCTGCTTCTTGCTGCTGTCGGTGTTGGCGCGTATATGCTCTTTGGTAAGGATGACGGCGGTAAAGATGACGTAAGCGGGGAACTGACAAGCGATGACGCAACTACCGAAGACTCGTCTTCTAAAGATTTGGCTCCTAAACCTGTTCCCGATAACACTCCTTCCAAGCCTGACGATTCTTCCGCAACAGAAGACTCCTCTGCGGCGGATATCTCTACAGATGACGACTCTTCCGACGACGCTTCTTCCGACGACGCTTCTTCTGACGACGCTTCTTCCGAAGAGCCTTCCGACGACGTTTCTTCCGAAACTTCTTCAAAAGAGGCTACCGATGACAATTCTTCCGAAGAGACTCCCGTTGATAAATCTACCGAAGATTCTGCTAACCTACCTACAGAGCTATAATCGGATTAACGCAACAAATCTGCAATATATATCAGGCGTATTGAATGCGGAGTGTTCCGCAACAGCCATCTAAAAAGCACAAACAAATTACAGTATTTTTGAGGTGACTTATGAGTAAGGAAAGCTTGGCTAGAGTTTGGCCCGAATGGGAAATAGAAAAGGTTTTGGGGCAAGGCTCCTTTGGTGTAGTATATCAGGCTGTACGCAGAGACAGTAATGTTGAAAGCCGCGCAGCTATAAAGATAATATCTATTCCCGCTAACAAATCGGAGATAGAATCCCTTCGTGCAGAGGGCTTGGACGATCAAGGTACAAAGACCTATTTTAAAGGCGTCGTTGACGATTTTGTTAGTGAAATACAGCTTATGGAAACCCTTAAGGGTATACAGAATATAGTAAGCGTAGAGGACTATAAGGTTGTTGAAAAGCAGGGCGAAATAGGTTGGGAAATTTTTATCCGTATGGAGCTGCTTACACCGTTTAACGTGTATTTGGACGGCAAGAAAATGTCGGAAAAAGAGGTTGCAAAGCTTGGTGCGGATATTTGCGCAGCACTTGAAATTTGCGATAAGCGTAAGATAATCCACCGTGACATAAAGCCTGAGAACATTTTTATTAACGACTTTGGCCATTTTAAGCTGGGTGACTTTGGTATCGCACGCAAGCTTGAAAACGTAACAGGCGGCCTTTCTCAAAAGGGTACATATTTCTATATGGCGCCCGATGTTGCCAACGGCACCAATTATGATGCTCGTGCCGACCTTTATTCCTTGGGCATAGTTCTTTATCGTTTGCTTAACGGTAATATGATGCCCTTTATAGAAAACGAAAAACAGCTTCTTGACCCCAATATGCGTAAGCAGGCTGTTGACCGCAGATTGCGTGGGGAGACTTTGCCCGCTCCTTCCGATGCATCTTCAAAAATGGCAGCCCTTATTCTTAAGGCTTGCGCCTTCAATCCCAAAAACCGTTTTGCCAATGCTACCGAGATGAAAAACGCTCTCCTTGGTATAATAAGCGGCAACGATGCGGTAGGCGGTGTTGTTGCAGGCGGCACAGGCAAAAAGTTTGGTGAGGAGACAGTTGTTGTTCGCAAAGGCAAAAAAGAAGAGCAAAACGTACAAAAGGCAAGCGACGATAATGGAAAAAAGAAGAAAAGCCCCTTGCCCATAATAATTATTGTAGTTATTCTTCTTATTGCTGCTTTGGGTGTTGCCGCTTATTTCCTTCTTTTTAAGGGAGACGGCGGCGATGACGAAAGCACGGAGGACGGTTCTTCCGTTGTTTCCGTTAATGACAGTGCTTCTGCCAATAACGGTTCTTCCACCCTGCCCGAGATTTCCGCAACCGATGATGAAGCAGCTCAAATAGCCCGTTATATTGAGCTTGCAGAGGAAAAGGCGGCTGAGAAGAAATACGATGAAGCTATAGACATTATAGAAATAGCGCTGGAAAGCTATCCCGAATCCGATGCGCTTCATCAAAAAATAGCAGAGTATAATGCCGCTATTGTTGATGAACAAATCAGCGTTGTAATTGCGCAGGCAGAAGAAGCTGCAAATGAAGGCGACTATACTGCGGCTTTAGGCGTTATCGAAAATGCTCTTTCTTCCTATCCCGAAAACCAAAGGCTTTTGGAAAAGAAGGATGAATATATGAGCAAGCTCAACGAAAAAGCAATAGCAGAGGCATTGGCTCAGGCGGAAGCCTTGGCAAATGTTTCTGACTATGAAATGGCAATAAAGGTTCTTGAGCAGGCAAAGGAAACCTACGGCACAAATGACGAACTGGAAGCCAAGCTTGTTGAATATAAGGCCAAAATTGACAACCCCGGTCCCGAACCTATAATCGATGGCGAGGAAAAGGATATTACCGCAGGCGCAGACGTTGCTTCTGCAACCTTGTTGCGCCGTGAGGATATCAACCACGTTTCCTTTACCACAGCCGATAATTACGACTATTTCAGGGTAAGAACATCTTCCAATGATTCTCTCTACCGTTTCTATATCAAAAACAACAGCATTGACAGTACTCTTTATTTAAGGGTAGTTAACGAGCGTCAAGAGGAGCTGGGTGAAGCAAGCTGCGGCAAGGGCGAAGAGGGTTACGTTGACCTTCGTCTTGATAAAAGCACAACCTACTATATAGGCGTTGGCAGAAGATACGGCGACAGAATGGGTAACTATATTGTCTCTGTTAACGAAAAGCTTTGCGACGCAGGCATCAATAAGGACACCTCCTTTGAAATTTCCCGTGATACCGAATACGTAAAGAACTTTAACGTAAAGGGCTTTGACGATTGGTATATAGTTAACGCAAGCGATGAATACGCCGTTTTGCGTTTCAAGCTGGATAACATAAGCATTGACAGCAGAACTTATATTACCGTTTATGATAAGTACGACGCAGAGCTTGGCTCAACCAGCGGAAACAAGGGTGAATCTGCATATTTCACCATAAAGCCTTCCGCAGGTGACGTTTATTACATACGCATAAGTAGGTATTACAACGATAGATTGGGTAACTACAAGCTTTCCGTTTTGGAGGAGGTTTGCGATGCGGGCCTTTCCAAGGATGAAGCTTTTGAGGTGAGCGTAAACCAAGAATACATTAAGGAATTTGATAATAATAAATACGATGACTACTTTGAGTTTACCGTAGATGCTGACGGTAAATATGACATTTATTTTGAAAACCTTAGTGTAAATTGCCGTATTTATCTTAACGTTTACGACCAGTACGATGCTCATTTGGGCGAGTTGAATAGAGAAAACAACAGCAGTATTTTAGGTACGTTTGCTTTCGAAGCGGGAAAAACCTATTATATGCGTGTTGACAGATACTATGATGACAGATTGGGTAATTACAAGTTTAAAATAAGCCCTCACGTTGAAGGCTAATGTAATTTAACGGCACTTTTATATTTTAATGAAATTATGAGGATATAAAATATGCAGGATTTTGAAAAAACGACTAGGTTTTCGGGCAGCTTTGTGCACAGCACCGGTTCAACCATAACCGTTTTTGACGGTTATGATATTCCCCGTACCATTCATTTAGACTCCTTTGGCAAGGATTATGTGTATTTTGGCAGAGATGTGGACAACGATATAGTGCTTACCTCTATGCTTGTATCGGGCAAGCACGGTCGTTTTGTGTGCAGAGGCGGTAAGTGGACCATCGAGGACAAGGCCGCTTACGAAGCTAAGGGAAGCACCAACGGTCTTATCTATAACGAAATGGCAATAATCGGCCGTGACATTAACGACGGCGACTTTGTAAGAATAGATGACGGTGTGGAGGCTGTTCCGGACGGGGTTTTGTTCGTTTTCTCAACGGCAGATTCCGACAATAAGTGGAATGTGCTTTCTATGGGTGGCAATAGGGAAATAACCATAGGCCGTGACTCCACCTGTAATATTATTCTCCCTCACGTTTCCGTTTCCAAGCTCCACGCAAGGATAGTTTTTGAAGCGGGCGGCGCTTATCTTTACGACAGCGGCAGCACTAACGGTGTTGTTGTAAATAATAAACGAGTTTCCGGTAAGATACAGCTTCACGAGAAGGACGTAATTTCCATAACCAACTCCAAGCTCATCTTCACTCAAAAGGCAATAGCCTACTGTTGTTATAAAAACGGTATATCTGTTGATGCAACGGATATCGTTATTAAGCGAGGCAGGGGCAAAAAGTCCTTTGTTACCTGTAATCACGTTAGCCTTGGCATTAAGCCCGGTGAGCTTGTTGCGGTTATAGGCGGCTCGGGTGCAGGTAAATCCACCGTTCTTAACTGCCTTTGCGGCTATCTTAAGCCTTTCCAGGGTGAGGTTTACATCAACGGCGTTAACCTTTACAACAACTTTGATGCGCTAAAAAACCTTATAGGCTACGTTCCTCAGTCCGATATCGTGTACGATAATCTTACTCTGCACGATATGCTCAGATATACCGCTCAGCTTCGTCTTCCCAAGGACATTTCCGAAGCAGAGATGGAAAATGCCATAAGCACGGCAATAGCAATGGTTGAGCTTACCGAAAAGAGCAACAGCTTTATTAAGTCCTTCAGCGGCGGTCAGCGCAAGCGTGCAAGCATAGCTGTTGAGCTTTTGTCCGACCCTAATTTGCTATATTTGGATGAGCCTGCATCGGGTCTTGACCCGGGCACTGAGCGCAATCTTATGCACTCTCTACGTAAAATGGCAGACTCTGGCAAAACCGTTATCCTTGTAACTCATAGCACACTCCAGCTTAAAATGTGCGATAAGATAGTGTTTATGGGTAAGGGCGGTAATTTGTGTTACTTTGGCTCTTATAACGACGCTTTGGCTTTCTTCGGCGTGGATGATATTGTAGACGTTTATAATATGATTACCGACGAAGCCCTTAAATGGAGCGGTAAGTTTGAAAAAACTCGCGGTGTTGTCGGTAAGATAAGAAAAACCGAAGCGAATTACAGCGGTAAAAAAGAAAGTGCTTTAAGGCAGTTAGGCGTTTTAAGCCGAAGATACTTAAAGCTTGTTGCAAACGACAGGCAGCGTTTACTGCTGCTGTTGCTGCAGGCGCCCCTCTTGGCGTTGCTTATCTCATTTGTTGCAGACGGCAATCAGTTTGAGCAGTATGAAATGTCTAAAAGCTTGCTCTTTGCCTTGTCCTGCTCTGCTTTCTGGGTTGGTATGCTTAACGCAATACAGGAAATTTGTAAGGAACGCACAATAATGAAGAGGGAATATATGACAGGTCTTTCCTGCGGTGCCTACGTTTCCTCAAAGATACTTGTGCTTGGCGTTTTGTGTTTTATCCAAAGTCTTATGATAATGGGCGTGTTTGCCGCTTTGGTAGGTATGCCCGATGAAGGCTTGATGTTCCCTCCGTTCCTTGAGCTGTTGACAACTACCTTCATAACGGCAATAGCATCCACTGCTATGGGGCTTTGCGTTTCTTCACTGTTCAACAACGCAGACCGTGCTATGACGGTAGCTCCCTTGCTTCTTATGCCGCAGATACTTTTCTCAGGTCTTATCTTCACTCTTGAAGGCCCGACTGAGTACATATCTTGGCTTGCGATATGCCGTTTCAGTATGGAAGGCTTTGGCACTACGGCAAATCTTAACGACCTTCCCTTAAAATTACAGCAAACAGGCTTACCCCTTGAACACGTGTCGGAGTCTTTTTATGACTACACTACCTCTCATCTCCTTGCGTCCTGGGGCATACTTCTCGGTTTCACCGTGTTGTTCTTGGTGGTTTCCTGCGTAGTTCTCAGCAAAACGAGCAAAAAGTAAAGACATATATAAAGGTGTTGTAAAAAATTAAGTTTTTTTACAACACCTTAATTTTTTTTAAAAAAACTATTGACAAAACAGGTATACTATGGTATACCATAAGTAGATATACTGCAGTATACCTTTTGAAGGAGTGATATTTATGGCAACGCCAAAGGTTTTTGAAAGTGAATACAGGTTCCTTTGTATATTGTGGGAGAACGAGCCCATAAACAGCACCGCTCTGGTAAAGCTTAGCAAGGAAAGATTAGGCTGGACAAAGGGCGCAACCTACACGGTTATAAAGCGCCTTTCGGAGCGAGGGGTTTTAAAAAACGAAAACACCGTAGTTTCCGCCTTGGTTACTAAAAACGAGGTGCGTCTTGCGGAGTTCGACGAGCTGCTTGAAAATCGCTTTGAGGGGTCAATCCCTGCCTTTTTGGCTACCTTTACTCAAAAGCAACAGCTTACGGAAAAACAAATGCAGGATATAATGCGTATAATATACGGAGATAAGGAGGCAAAATGATGACTAACCTCTTTTTAAGGCTTGCAGACGTGTCGGTAATGGCAAGTATAGGCATAATTTTCTTGCTTTTGCTTAGACCCTTACTAAAAAAAGCTCCATCCTTTATACGCTGCCTGCTGTGGTGCGTTATCCTGCTAAGGCTGTTAATTCCCGTGCAGTTAAACGTATCCCCTCTGACCGTTTCCATCCCCTCTGTAACGGACGCTTTTGTCAGCGAAAGCGTTGCGGAACCTCCCGTTTCCAACGATGAAAGCGTTTTAGCTCCTCCTGTTATTGAGGATACGGAAAATAATCCAATACCCGATATACCCGTTTTTAAACCCGACAGTAACCTTACGCCTCCCGTTTTTGAAAACGTTATTCCCTCTGACGGTGAGGATAAAACCAATGCTGTCCTTACTCCTGATACGGAAGAGGAAAAGGCGGAAACGCCCGTAGCCGAGGATAAAAAAAGCATAAGCCCCCTTTCCGTAGTTAGCATAGTATGGCTTGCGGGCGCAGGGATAATGCTTTTATACATACTTATAAGCAGTATCGCTTTACACGTAAAAACAAAAAAGGCTGTTGTTTACGACAACAATATACGCATAATCAACGCAAAAACCTCTCCTTTTATTAAGGGTATAGTCAATCCTACCGTATATATTCCTGCGCATTTGGATAAAGGCAGCTGGAAGCATATAATAGCTCACGAAAAAGCTCACATTAAAAGGCTTGACCACCTGCTTAAACCAATAGCGTTCATTGTTTTGGCGGTATACTGGATGAACCCATTCCTTTGGGCAGCGTACATAATGCTGTGCAGGGATATCGAATATGCCTGTGACGAAAAGGTCGTTAAAAATATGGAAAGGGAAGAAAGACAGGAGTATTCCGTTTCCCTGCTATCCTGTACCGCAGTAAAAAGCCTTGCCTTTGCTCATCCTTTGGCATTTGGCAAGGTCAGTGTTAAAGAAAGGATAAAAAGAGTTATGACCTACAAGAAATCTATATGGGCAACCTGCCTTGCGGTGTTGCTTAGTACCGTTCTTGTCTTTCTTATGGCGTGTTCTCCCGCTGTTGATAAGCCCGGCTCTTCCGTAGTCGACAGCGCTGAAACGTTAGATGTTTCTGAGGACGCAGGAGAAAAGACTACGTATTTCGGCTCTTATACTGAAACCACTGATGAAAAAGGCAACAAAGGCTACGTTTTTAAAACAAGCAAATGGAAAAAGTTTGACGCAGAAATGACAAAAGAGCTTCTTGATACAGTGAGAGAAGAGCTTGTCAGCCTTTGGAAACAGTGCGACTACATCACCTTAGAGCTGGGCGACACCGAAAGCTTTACCTTGGAGAAGAGTGACTTTTTACTTGGCGGCTACAAACAAGGTTATGACGTGTTCCTATCGACGTTCTTTAAAGCCTATAACCTTGGGTTTTATGACGATACGTATGAATTTAAGCATCTTAAAACGGCAGAGGGCAGCATCACCTTTGAAAAGCCTTCTAAATTTGGAGAGGTGTCGGATAGGGACGACGAAGATGAAACCTGTGTTATACAGCCTTTACTTTTTATAAGGCTTATATACGGCATAAGGACCAACTTAGTGTATAATTCCGATATTACCAGCGGTGTGTATTCCGATGCGGCGTGTATCGCAGTATCCGATACAGCATCCATTGTTTATTGGGGCGATGTTAGTTTGCAAGGGCATTGGTGGTTGAGCTCCGGCGTGGGGGCTTCCATTGTAGGCGAAAACCACATATTCCCCGAAGAAGAAGCCATATTCAATGACGATGGAACTCAAACGGTTGTAATAAGGCCCACACGCACTATAAGCAACTTTAAGTATATAAGCATCAGGTACGATGAGAACGCAAAACCTATGGCAGAAAAGGTTCTTTACGAAAGGGAAAAGCTTACCCTTACAAAGCCTTTTTACGTAAAAACAACCGTAAAGGATGAACTTCCGAACAGAGGTATATCCTACGTCAACCACGAGGGCAAAACAGTCTACGCTGTATTAAAAGAAACAGAATATGAGTACGAAGGAGTTAAGCAAAAGACGGTAACGCTTGAAACCTTTCATACTTCCGAAGGGGTAGATGACGTGCCCTATGACGGAATGACGTCTTATTTGGCAAAAAGCCAACAAATGATAGCGTGCCATTATACCTCCAACGAGGATTTTCTAAACCTTACCTACGATAAATCAAGCTATAAATACAAGCCGTTCTTTATAGAAACGGAAGAGGAGCTCCAAAGCTTTATAAAGAAATACGGTGAGCTTTTACAGCTTGAAAAGGGCTGGAACGAGCATAAATCCTTTGTTGAAAAGACCGAAAATTACACCTTTTACGACACTGCCGTGTACTTTATATATATCCCTACGGCAAGCACCGGTATTGAATGTACCATAGAAAGCGCCTATTGCCAAAACGATACCCTTTACGTTCAAACGTCTTATTACAAAGATTTGCAGCCAAAAGCAGAAGAACGCAGCGCTTGGATAGTGGCAATCGAGATGAAAAATACCGTAGCGGAGCATATAAAGGATTGCAAGGTGATTGTTAATGAAGCTTTTCCCATAGGCGCAACAGACGTATCCCACACAAACCGGAGCGAAAGCGAAGTAATATATAAGGAGTCCCTTAATAGCGAGACGGTGAAATCAGGCGAGGCTTTGCCCACGTACCTGATAAACACCAAGGAGGATTTGCTAAGGTTTAAAGACACCTTTGCGGGCGTATTTCAGTTTGATGCTGCCTACGATGAGATTAAATCCGTAAACGCTATGCTAAGCCCCTATGACGATGACTATTTTGCATCCGATTCCTTGATTTTGATATACGTACCGACAAACAGCGGCGGCTATCGCTATGAGATAAAAACCGTTGAGTGCGAATACAACGGTATCTATGTGACCGTAGGCGAAACGTCAGCTTCCAATCCTCTTACAGATGATATGAGCGGGTGGCTGCTTTGCCTTCAAGTGTCCGATTACGCAGTTGCAAACTGTATAGGTATTGTTGCAACAAAATAACAAAACAAAAGCCCGTCGGGATTGACTCTCGACGGGTATTATACTATAATGTGTTATGCGCTTTAAACAAAGCCTCATATATTTCCGCAGGTATGTGCAAATTGCCCTTGCCCGTTCCTAAGGATATATGGGGTTTGTTTTTGCCGTGATAGTCGCTTCCGCCGCTTTTCAAAATACCAAACTCCTCAGCTATTTTTCTTGAAAGGGCAGTGGTTTCCTCATCGTATTCGGAGTATTCCGTTTCCATTCCTGCAAGCCCGTTTTCTATTGCTTTCGGCAAAAACTCACGCAGCTCCTTTTCGTTAAGTGCAAGAAAAGGGTGTGCAAGAACGGGCAAAGCACCAAGATTTTTCAAAAATCGGGCAGCAAACAGGGTGTCAAGCCTTTCGGGCGGGAAGTAAAACCCGCTTCCTTCTTTTAATAAGGTATTAAAAGCTTCGCCAACGGAGCTAAGATACCCCTTTTTTACAAGCTCTGCTCCCACGTGGGCTCTGTTTATGCGTCCCGATGGATTGGCGCTTTTTATCTCTTCGTAGTTTATGTCGTATCCTGCATCGTTAAGAAGCCTTACCATATTTATATTGCTTTGTTCCTTGCGGTAGTGAAACTCTTCCAGCAGGTCTTCTATTTCTTCGTAGCGGCTTTCATCTATAAACAAGCCTAAAAGGTGCAGCTCGTGACCGTCGTAAAAGGTGGAAAGCTCCACTCCGCCAACGGCGGCAACGTTTTGCCTTTCGGCCTCAGCCAAAAAACGTGCAAGCCCCTTAGTGGTGTTGTGGTCGGTAAGCGCAACGGTAAGTCCTAACTTTTTTGCAAGGATTATTATTTCTTCGGGTGTGGCTGTACCATCAGAAAAAATGCTGTGCGTGTGCAAATCACAATACATAAAGCTTTCTCCTTCGCATTTTCTAATTATATTTTAGCATAGAGCGAGAAATTTTTCAATAATACTTATATTTTTTTTGAGTTTTATAAAATACGCTGCATTAGTATAGTGTAATCAAAAACTATGGGGAAATATAATGAAAAGTATTAAGACAATAAAAGACTCGCTTTTTGAGTACAGCGTAGTGAATAACAACTACGTAGTAATTAAAGGATACAAATGGAAAAAGGGGAAGCTTACTTTCGATAAAATAAAATCAGGTCATTGTATTCATACCATAACCATCCCCGAAACGATAGAAAAACTACCCGTATTGGCGGTAGAGCCCTTATGCTTGGATATAGAGCTGGAAGGTGCAAATGGCTATAACCATAACGGTGTGTCAGTAGCGGAGCTAAATATGCCCGCTTGTACTGTTTTCAGGGGCCTTGGCTACAGCCAAACGGATATAGGGCGTTTGGTGCCGCATCATAGCGTCAACTATTATAAACGCACCGATAAGAACTTGCTTATAACAGATAACAACAACGCAGTTTTTGCGGCAAAAACCATTACAAAAAGTGAATGCGTTTTAATATTTGCTTTTACTGACAAAAACGTTCTTCGCATTCCAAGTAAAATATGCGGTAGCAAGATATCAGCGGTTTCCAAGGACAGTATATTTTGTTCTCGGTCAATAGGTGAGCTTAGCTTCGGTGACGGCATAAAACGGATAGAGAACAATAATTTTCTCCGTTTTCCGTCATTAAAAAAGGTTTATCTTGGAAAGAATCTGGAGCAAATAAGCGGCGAATGCTTTTTGCCTTGTCTTACTAAATACGACAACCCCTGTTTGGGAACAAACAGTGTTTCGGTCTACTACCATAAAAATGTTCTCAGTCCCTTGCTGCCTTTTTGCACCGAGAATATAGTAAGTAATTTAAAGCTTATCCCTTATAACGAGGAGGAGGTAAGCATAAAGGATAACGTTTTGCTTAAGTGCAGCGTTAGCGGAGAAGAGGTTTTTGTGAAGGAAGGGATAACCGCAGTTAACGACCACGCCTTTGCGGGGAACAATTTTGTAAAAAACGTTCATCTGCCCGAAAGCGTGAAAAGCGTAGGGAAATACGCCTTTGCAAATTGTCTCAATTTACATAGTATAATACTTCCTAAATCCCTCAAAACTATAGGAGAGGTAGCTTTTGGCGGTTGCGAAAAGCTAAGGACGTTAAGCATCCCTTCCGGTGTGTCGGTTATAGAAAAATCAACCTGCAAAAACTGTAAAAGCCTAACCCACGTAAAGCTGCCCGCAAAGCTTAAACAAATATCTGAAGATGCCTTTTGCGGCTCCGGTCTTAAAAGTGTAAGTATCCCCAAAAACGTAGAATGTATTAAATATCACGCATTTTACGGGTGTAATCGGTTGAAAAAGGTTGTAGTACCTAAAACGGTGAAAAACGTGGACGTTTTTGCTTTTTCAGATTTTTGGCTGTCTAACGATAAAACACTTGACAAAAATAGCTTTTAGTGTCATAATAGTATCAATGCATTAAACCTTTAAGGAGGTATGTAATATGAAATTTTCCGTTAAGCTTATGGCTGTTTTATTGGCTTTTGCAATGCTTATCAGTCTTGCTTCGTGCCGTATAGAAAAAGGCGATGAGGGCAGTAAAGCAGGCACAGACAGTTCTGCTGAAAAAGCAAGCGGAGATGAAACAAGCGATAATGTAAGCGAGGATTCGGTTGATGAAATAACTGCAGAAACCGTTTACGAAAGTGCGCTTGAGGCACTTGAGACGAAAACTGACGTAAAGCAAAGTATAAAATCCACCACCGTGCGTGAGCTTGGGCAGGATACTTTTGAGTATGAGCTGGAAAGAACAGCCCTTTATAAAGGCATAGGCTCCGATGCTTTAAGTATCCATATAAGCGATAAAACCACCAGCGGCTCCACTCTTTGGAAGGCAGATAAATACTTTGCAGAGGGTAAGTATATCCACAAGGATTTCGAAAGTGAGGCCGTTTATTATAAAGAAATGGACGCAGAGGATGCGGTTGGTATGCAAATTCCTCTTGCGCTGTTTGACAAGGAAATTTACGAAAACATAGACTTTAAGGACGGCGACGAGAGCGTAATTATACTGTCGGATACCGAAACGGTAGAGAAGTGGCTTGCGCCCGATTATGCCAAGCTTACGGATTTAACTGCTGAAATAAAGCTTGACGAGAACGGGGAAATACAAAGCTACGTATATACAGTGGACTATATTCAAGGCCCCGCAAGCTACAAGGTAAGCTATGAGGTTGCGTTGTCTGCGCCTGATGCAAAGGATGAAATAAAGCTTCCCGAGGAGGAAGGCACACAGTTTGACGGTGTTGAGGTGATGGACACTCTTGCGCTTGCAGACATTGCCACTAAAGCTCTTGTAGCTTTTGAGTACACCGCTAATACGGAGATTTATTCTCAAGCAGGCGGTATTGCGCTTGTGCAGGACGAGGATATATATATGCACGGTATAAAGGAAGCTGATTTTGTGGCTAAAACCGAGTGTACTGTTGACGTGTATCAAGCAGGCAAGGCAGACGAGTCTACTACTATTGAGCAGACCTACCGTGACGGTAAGCTTGTTTCCATAATAGACGGAGAGAAAGTTACCCAAAGTTTGACGATGAAGCAGATACTTGACTCGGTTGTTGGAAAGGACAAGGATATAGGTCTTCTTACTCCCGATGCCTCTATGTTTGCTTCCTGCGAAGTAAACGACCTTATGGAGTTTTGGCATATAAGCTATACGCTTAACGAAAAGGGAAGCGAGCACTTTGAGGATTATGTAAACGAATTTTTCTATAAGGATAAGGATGTTTTTGCGGACTATATTGATAAGTACACCCCTGAAAAAGGCGAAGGCTTTATATCTATAGACCGAGACACCTTGCTTATAACCTCTGCGGGTATGGACTACGAAGGCGATACCGTTCTTGAGGGCGAAAGCTATCTTTCGGGTTTCTTTATGAACGTAGCCTTTGGCGTATCTGACGTGGACACCTACAAGGAAATAACGGGTGAACTTCCTGAGGAGACCGAACCTGAAGAAAAGCCCACTCCTCTCTTCTATAAGGTTACCGCACCGGACGGTACCGTTATGTACCTTCTTGGTACTATCCACACAGGTGACAGCCGCACAGCGTATCTACCCAAGGAGATATACGACGCTTTTGAAGCAAGCGATGCCTTGGCTGTGGAGTTTGACCTTATAGATTTTGAAGAATCTATGGAGAATGACGATACCGTTATGCAAATGCTTGCCGAAAATCTTTATTATACCGACGGCACGACTATAAAAGACCATTTGACCGATGAGGAGCTGTACGAGGCAGGGCTTCAGCACGTTCTTACAGCAGGGCTTTCTCCTCGTTACGCCGAGTATATGACGCCTTCTACCTGGGGCAGCTTAATAGATGAGTTCTATGACGACTACAACTTTGCACTTTCCTCCGAGTACGGTGTAGATTATCGTTTCCTTAGAATGGCTAAGGATAAGGGAATGGAGATTATTAACGTAGAAAGTGCCGAGGAGCAGTACGGTATGACGGCAAAGTATACCGAATCTATTCACAAAATGCTTCTTTATTCCTCTCTTTTCAACACCAGACACGAAACTATTTACGGTTTGAACGAGCTTTACGAGATGTGGTGCGAGGGAGACGAAGAAAAGCTTAGGGAATACCTGAACGACGATGACAACAGTGACGATGAAATAGAAGAGGACATAGAAGACAAAGAGCTTGCCGAAGAAATGAAGGAAGCAGTAAAGCAATACAACGCAATACTTGGCGCAGACCGTGATGTTAATATGGTTGAAAAAGCAAAGGAATATATGGAAAGCGGAAAGACCGTGTTCTTTGCAGTAGGTCTCGCTCATATGATTTCCGAAACGGGTCTTGTGGATTCTCTCAGAGCTGACGGCTACACCGTTGAGCGTGTAAGCTTTAGCGAAGAGGTTGCGGCTTTAAGTGCATAAAGTCTTATAAATAAAAAAGATGTGAAAGATTGCAGTCTTTCACATTTTTTGTTTGAGAACAAAAATAGCTATTGACATCCTTTAGCACGTGTGCTAAAATTATAAAAACGCAAAAAATGGATGCGTTGTAGTAGTGATATGTAGAAAGGTGGATGATTAATGTCACACATAAATAAAAGCGCACTTACTAAGATAGAAATTATACAGGTAGCTACCAAAATGTTTATGGAAAACGGCTATTCCGCAACTACAGCAAAAGCTATTTGCAGTGAGCTGGGGATGAGTACGGGCAACCTTACCTTTCACTATCCTACAAAGGAGCATTTGCTGGCAGTGCTTGTTGACCTTTTGTGTGAATTTCAGTGGGATATGATGAAAAGAGAAGCAGATGAAGGTCATACCCCTATAATGGCGTTATGTCTTGAGCTTGCTGCGATGGCGGTGATATGTGAGGATGACCCTGTGGCAAAAGATTTTTATCTTTCGGCATACACCAGCCCTATGGCGCTTGATATAATTCGCAAAAATGATAGAGAGAGGGCAAAAACCGTATTTGCAGAGTATTGCAGTGATTGGACGGATGAACGGTTTGCCGAGGCGGAGATGCTTGTTTCCGGTGTTGAATACTCCACGCTTATGACTACTAAAAGCTCTGCTTCCTTAGAATATAGAATAAGAGGCGCCATTGAAGCCATTCTTTCTATATATAATGTATCACAGGAAGTGATAGATAAAAAAATTAATAAAGTTTTTGCTATGGATTATCGCAAAATTGGACATAGAATGTTTGATGACTTAAAGCGATATTTTGTCGAAGCTAACGAAAACGCTTTTTTAAACCTGATAAAAAGATAAAAAATATATATCTAGGAGGGAATATTATGGGAAAAAGAATTACCAAAATGTTGGGTATTATTCTGGTAGCAGCTATGCTTTTGCCGCTTATACCCACATCTTTCGTTAATTCTGCAGAAGGCAACCCCTTTTCTTATAGCGTATACGGCTCTGCCGGCGGAAACGGCGTTATGAAAAACGAGGTTATCAATCAAGTAGAGAATTTGAAGGACTATTATTATGACGAGGGAAGACAGCCTAACGGCTGGAAGGACCCTAAGTACGTAACGGGTTCTCCTGCAGTAAGGTTCGTTTCCTTTGAAAACAACGGCGGCGCATGGTCCAGCGGCGTTTACGTTGTTCCGCTTATTAACGCCAACCTTTCTCCTGAGATTACGCTTAAAAGCGGCAACGGAGGAAATTGGAACATCAAGTTCGAAAACATGGGCGTTTACGATGAATATAACGTAGACCCCGAAGCGGAAATAGTTATAAGCTGTAACTTCAGCAACAAAAATGGCTATCTTAAAATAGGCGGTAAGTCCGTCAGCGGCAAAGGCAGAAAAGAGCTTGCCGTAAAGTTTAAGGAGATGTCAGAGCAGGTTGTAGAAATAGGCGGTAACAAAAGCACCAAGGTAAACGGCATTTACGGCTACGTAAGAGACAATAACAGTGCTTACATAAAATCCGTTGACGTTGATCAGGTAGGTACAAACCTTGTGGTTACCGCAAAAGCATCAGAGGGTATATATACCTTTGGCGATAATTCAAGAGATGAATGGGATAGAACTTACGTTGACGTTACTATTCAGAACGCCCGTACTGGTGCAGGCACCACGTTTTTGCGCGCTTATATAAAGCACGTAAACAGTGATGTCTTGACGTTTGAGGCGCCTCTCGGTGACTGGGCGACAAAGGATTATACCGTTATTGAGCTTAGGCCATCTTCTCTCAAGACCATAGAAGGTTCAGTAACTTATTGGCACAAAGAGTTGATTTATAACTATGAATGGATGAGGGGTAATTATCCTGCGGTATCTACCCCCGGCTGTTCGAACTTTAAGGGGTTTGATGCAGCTACACGCTCCACCTTCTTAAGCGATAAGGCGGCCAATCCTCTCAGCCTTTACAATATCACCCGCACAATGGAAAAGACCTTTGATAACACCACTCCTGTTATAGATGGTGTGTCTCTCAGCGTGCCCGGCAAGATAATGAATACCACAGCTTCTTCGGACAAGAACGAATGGCCTGAGGATATCAAGCTTTCAGACCTTTATATCAACGAAGGCGAAAGTGCGAACTTCAAGGTTACTATCGATGAAGTTCTTTCCGTATACGAGGGTATAAAGCTTCATCTTAACGTAAAGGATGAAAACGGTAATCAGGTAGTCCTTGATATGAAGAAGATGAGCACTATTGAGACCATCAACGATCCTCCTCGATCCGTTATAGAGTTCAAGCCTCTGATTATCGGTAGCGACTACGCTATGATGGAAGGATACGAGGGACAGGTTATCCGTCCTGTCAGACTCACCTACACCAAGGCGCAGGACGGTGCAGGACACAGTCTTGATGCTTCTAAGTTGGGTAAACCCGCAGAACAGCTTTACCTTGACCTTACGGGACCTACCATAGCGATAGAAAAGCTGGATAGAGAACAAAACAGCCCCTACGTTTCTTTTAAGATAGACGTTTCCGATAAGGAAGTGGGTCTTAACGGCGCATCCGGTGTGATTACTCTCAAGGGCAAGTCCGAAGCCGGCTTTTCCTTCCGCTACGTGGTTAGCACCGATATGGCAGCTCCTACGGACACGGCGGCTTATGCCACCAAGGCACAGCTTTCGGGCGACAGCACTGTACAAATAGGCTTTAAGGCGCACGCTCAAAACGACTACACCTGCTACGTACACATTATGTTGGAGCCTGATGTGGCGCAGACAGTTGACGATATAAGTGCCTCTGTTTCCGCAGCAGACCTTCTCGGCAACGTTGCCAACGCCGGCGAGCATTCCTTGGACTACCAATATGATAACGTAAAGCCAAGTGTATCCGTTACCGGCTTGAATACAAAGTATTACACAAGCTCAGTTGACGTAAAAGCGTCTTTTGAAGGTACTGACTACAGGAATATTGTTGCCTCCAGATATATCTGGTTTATAGATGACGATTCCGTTCCCACAGATGAAAGTGAATGGTTAACTGCATCTGTGAACAGTAAGTGGAACAATACAAGCAAGCGTTACACAAATATCGGTAACGCCTCTATCAACATAAGCGATTCTAAGGATCATACTGTATACATTTGGGTAAAGATGCAGGATGAGTATGGCAACTGGAGTGAACAGGTGTGCAGAAGTATAGAGGTTTATCTCTCCAAGCCCTCTGCAAACGTGGAGGTGCTTACCGATACAACAACTCCTACCCATACTCCTAACGTTACTGTTATAGGTCCCGATGCAAGACTTGCAGACGGTGCTACAGCATATACACGTATCACCCTTACAATAGGACAAAACACCTATTTCAGAATAGTAAAAACGGGCGAAAGCACCAATATCTTTGACTTTGACGGCACTTGGTACAAAGCCAAGATAAGCGGCGGTAAATTTACAGATGTAGAGCAGGTAACCGATTTCACCTCCGTAAAACAGCACTACGGTGAAGTTAAGATGACTTTTGAAAGCGCTTACGTTAGCCTTGATATTCAAAACGACGCAAGCGTAAACCCCGGTGACGTGTCCTATGTTAAGGACAGTCAGGTTGTATCTCTCCTTTACGCAGGTATACAGCCTGAGGAAGTTAATCTTCACAAGGTAACCTTCGATAGCTTTTACGGCAACGGTTCTTTGTATGGAGGTACCCTTGAACGCGCTATTAAATTCAATCTGGATATGACGGGAAGCCAGTTGATATTTGACGTGGAAAACCTGCTTATACCCGATTGGAAGATGGTAAATGTTGATACCGACAGATCCTACGTTGTTATCGACAGCGTAGACGAGGAGGGCAACATCCTTGAGGAGTGTGTGCGCTTTACAGGTATAAGCGCAACCACCAGTCAAACCATAACCGTTCCTGCAGTAAGAGACGATGGCAAGCCCTTTGAGACAGGCGCATACAGATTTAGAATAGGCATATACCAAAAGGGCTCCGACCGAGTAGAAGAATATGTAATAAAGACCATTACAATGGTACTTGACGCAGGCAACAAAAACGTTGCAGGACTTTGGGGCTACACTATAAGCCCCGATGACGAGTATCTTGCAGGCGAAATAAGAGTGTTTGCAGAGGACGATAACCCCATTCAATCCTTTGGTATAAGCGCAGGCCGTCTTACTCAAACCGACCGTGACAGGGAATTTGCCACCTACACCGCCGGCGTGGATCTGTTCCAGCTTTACGTAGGCAGCATTTCTACCGCAAAAACTATTTACGGTATAGAGGTAGAAGCAACTGAAGGCGTGCGCTTCTGGAATGCGGCGGCAAATCCCTCCGAGGAGGATTTGGATAGCTTTGGATTTTACAAGCCTGCCTATAACGTAGACGCAGGAGGCGCAAACGCACAGGTATATATCGGCACCTACGGCATCAGCGATATAGTTGAAAGTGTACCTCAGGGCGCAGCGGGCTTGAGCATAGATAATCTTTATTTCACGGCAGGTATGAACACAATCTGCTGTCAGACTATAAGCTCTGCGGGCGTTGTTTCTCCCGTAAACTATTTCCACGTTTACGTAACCAACACCAATCCTACTCTTGAGGTGAGTGTTGACAGCTACGTTCCTTCTCTCAGAGTATCTGAAATAGAGGGGCAGACCAACGTTGACTCTATTACCTACAGAATAGACGAGGCGTTTTCCGCAGGCGGCGACCTTAAGTTTGAGGTTGTACAAAGGAATCCCATCAACGATTATACTCCCGTTTACGTAAACGGCGTTGAGTATACCGAAAAGGACGATTACGGCAATATCGTTGCACCTCTCAAGGTGGGTGACCTTGTAACGATAAAGATGGACTCTTACTCCAATACGTTGGATAACGCTACCGTTCTTTTCGTTGCTCGTGATGCATACGGCGCCACTACCGTAGTAACTCCTGAGCTTGGTGAGGTTTACCGTGACGGCTATTACACCAACGACCCTGAAAGCGTACGCTTCGGTCTTTATGACGATGACCCATGGAAGTACAACGATATCTGGACGGGCATCACCTGTAACGAGCCTGTTGAGATCTACAACAGAAGCGAGGCATCCTATAAGCTTAACGGCGAAGATATCGAGGGTAAATTCGTTACCTACGTTTACGGCGGCGACGAGACCCGTGTCCTTGAGATACTCAGCATCACCAGCGAGGATCTTTATGTAAACAAGTACAATATCGAATCCAACGATATTTCTCTTGGCAAGCTTGACAGATATTGGGACCATTACAGCAAAGATTCTATATGGTCTACCCAAGATACTTATGCTAACGGTAAAAACCTTGACCTGCTTGACTGGGAAAATGCTATCATAGAAATAAGCGGCGACGGTATTGACGAAACAGTTGTTTTACCTTACGGTGCTTCCACACCTAACGACGCAGGTCTTTTGTGGTTTGAATACTCCGAATACAGCGGTCTTGAACTTGCCTTTGCAGATCCCATTTCCGAGACCGAGTATGATTCCGATCACAGACTTTACAGGTCTTATACTATTAAGGTTAAGGATATAGCAGGCAACGATCACGTATTTACCGATGAATATACCAACCAGTACGTTCACTACGCTGACGGCGGTGCTTCCTTGGTTTACGGTTTTGACGAACCCATTTACGGCGTAGATCTTAATTTAAAGGTTTACCTTGAAAACGGCAGCAACGTAATCCACACCAATATGTGCAAGGATGGCGTGTTCAACGGCTCGTTCACCGATGCCTATGGTAATGTTTGGCCTATCACCTATGAGATAACAGGCACCTACTACGATGCAGAAGTAAACTTCTCCACAGTAGAACCTACTATGAATCCTGTTGTTATTACCATAACATCAGATTCAAATATTACAGTAACAGATTATGACGAAAGCGTTGTAACCGTTGAAAACAACGGTACCACAGAGGTTATCGTAACCGCTAAGGAAAACACCTATTTCTATATCGACACCATTGGCAGATATGTGGATGTAGAGAACATTTTTACTCCATCTTATTACATCAACTGGAATCTTGACGATGATGTTGTAGAAAACGGCGGCGAGTTTGCAGGTCCGGTAACCGTAACTCTTATTTCCGATGAGATATATGAATACGGAGATATCTTCGAGGGTCTTGAATACGAGATAATCGACCGTTATACAGGAAACAACCCCTCCTTCACCTTCTATTACGGCGATGCAACAAGCTACACCTTCAAGGCTGAAGACCTTGCATACGTCTGCGGTGACGAAACAGTAGTATTTACCGAGGATGTAACAGTAACTCTTCCCGTAACTATTGTAGAAACAGCTCCCTTCGTTCCCGGTTTGGACGAAGAAGATTATACTCCCGTGGACGAGGAAGGTCCCGAGGTTCAGCTTCTTGCCTATACTCAGCAGAACGGTCTGTTTATAAACAACAGTCTGATGCTCAGAGTTGTAAACGGTGACTATACCTATCTTGAAGACCATTACGGCTATACCGTATACGAAACCGCAGCCCCCAGAGCCGCTACAAACGAGTTTGTAACCTCTCTCGGTTGGGGTAGTGCATATCGCTTCCAGCTTGAAGCGTTTGACATCAGCAATTATAAATTTATAATCAAGGACGGCTTGTATGCGGAAACTCCTGCGTATGGCGATGAAAGCGACACCATAGAAGGCGTAAGCCTTGTAGGCAGACAACTTACCGTAACCGCTCCTTCTTCGTTTACTCTGTTTGTTGTAGATGAAAACGGATTTGCAACAGCAATACCTCTTGACCTTGCAAACGTTGGCGTAGCACCCGTTCCCGGTACAGTAAAAGTTCCCGTGGACGGTACGGTTCGCATCTATCTTACAAACCCCGTATGCGATGAGGGTCAGTCTGTAAGTGATCTAACCATCATTCCTTCCGGCTACGATGTGAAGATTGATGATGATATCCAAAGCGAATACTACGGTCTCAACTATATAACCGTAGCACAAAACGGCATTTACAACATCAATTATAGCTATATGTTTACCTTTGACGCTGAAAAAGCTCCTGCTAAGATAGAAGGGTCAGTAAGCGAAAGGGTAATCGAAATACGCAGTGACAAAATCTATCTTGTAGGTAGTATTAAGTGGTCTGCAAATATGTCCGAGCTTGTAACCAACAACAGCGTAACGGCAACTATGCAGTTTTCTCAGCCTGTAAGTTCTATCGAGGTTGCCGACGAGTTTGTTGACGATATCGAGGTGAAAATAAACGGCACTATCGTTACCGTTCGTTACAATGCTAACTGTGACGCTGTAAGACTAAAGGTTATTGCTATGGGCGGCACCTATACCACCTTGGACCTTGCGGCAGTAACCAATATTGATAAGGCTGCGCCTACCGTTACCCTTAAAGAGCAAATACTTTCCGAAAACGGCAAGGAAGTAACTGTAACCATACATTCCGCCGAAAAGGCACTCTTTGCTCAGAAGGGCAACTATGGTACCGAGGTTGCAGATGGCTATGAATATACCTTTAATGTAAAAGAAAACGGCAAGTATACCTATACCTTCACCGATATGGCAGGCAACATCAGCACCATTGATGTGGTTGTAAGCGGCATAATTGACACCAAGCTAATCCTTGAATACAGCAAGGACGGCGTAAGTGTTGTTATCGATCCTATGGATATCAGTCTTAATATTGGTGACAAGGTTTATGTAAGAACCAACCGTGACAGCAAGGTAGATATAAACGGCGGTGAAAAGATAGACGCCAAGGCGAACACTTGGGTAGAGCTTACCGTTACCGAGGGTATGTCCGGTCTTTGGCCCATTATCCGTGCAGAGGATAACTACGGTAACGTAGTTTTAGGCCAGCTTGGTCAGGTTAAGCTTCCCGATACCAAGGCACCGGTTGTTGAAGTAATAAACAACATAATCGTTGTTAAGGTTGGCACTTCCGTTTCTGAGCTTGAGGCGCTTCTCAAAGCTAACGTAGTTGCATCCGACCTTGATCCTGACCTTACTTATACGTTTGAGTACGACGTTGATCTTAACAGCGCCGGTAGCTGTCAGGTAACCTACAAGGTAAGCGACAGCAGCGGTAACGTTACTACGGTAAACGGTATTCTCCGTGTGGCGGAACAGAATGAGCCTGTGGTTATAGTGAACGGCAAGATTGTTGTTCGTGACACCATCTACGTTGCAGAAGGCGATACGTTAACGCTTAGTGTTGAAACCCTTGGCGAACCTTACAGCGTAGTTTACAAGAACGGTCTTAAGAGTGTTGGTCAGATGAAGATTGGTGTTACTGATATCATCAGAGATGCAACCACGGCAGATGAAATAGTTCTTCCTTTCGAGGAAAGCGGCTATTACACCCTTTGCATCATCACTCAAAGCCGTGATTATTACAGAATTCAGCTCTATGTAGAGTAGAAACAAGACAGGAGGTAAGCTTATATGAAGCATACTATGAATATAGTAAAAAGAATAACAGCGCTGCTTTTGATGGCGGTGTTACTTGTAGGATTTACTCCTGCAGGACTTTGGGATAACCTTCTGTCTGCAAGCGCAGAAAAGGGATATCTTGAACTCAATGACGGGTATCTTAGCGTGAAGGTTTCCAAATCAAACGGCGGTTTCCTTGTTGATACCGTCGAGGGTGACAAGCTTAATAAATCCGACAACAACAAGTATTTGTTGTATCCCGATGAAAATTATGACACCTCCTTCACCTCTTTCAGGGTGAAGAGAGGTGCCACCACCACCGACTATGTGTTTGGCAGAGACTATAGCTTTAAGGGCATAGAAACAAGTGAAGTTGTAGTTGCTCAGGTGGACGATAGCACTATTTCCGCAGTTTGGACGGTAGACGGTATTGAGTTTACTCAGCAGGTAGCTCTCCTTGCAGTGGATAACTACCAGCACGGTATGGTTTACGTTACCGTAACCGCAGTAAACAAGAGCGGTGAGGCAATTGATGAGCTTAAGGCACGTGTTCTTATGGATACAGCCCTTGGATATCAGGACTATGCCGTTTATATGGCAGGTCAGCCCGACGGTAGTTATACCACCATTAAGACCGAGCAGACCATAACAGGCAGTGAATACAGCAACTATTTCTTCGCTTATGATGACGAAATGGCTCCTTCTGTTACTGCTTACACGGTTAACGCTTCTATTGGCGGTGTAACCGTTGTTCCTGAAAAGGTTACTTTTGCTCACTGGAATAACTTGGCATCCACCGTATATGCTTACGAAACCGGTGATGACCCCAAGGAAACTCTTAACTTTACAAATCCTTACAACAAGGAATACCTTACTGCAGACAGTGCGTTTGCTTTGTATTACGATATGGGTAGCGCAGCAGCCAATACTCAAAGCACCAAGTCCGTTGGCTTCTACTACGGTGTATATTCCAACGTAAGTGCATCCCTTGGCTCCGTTGCAGTAAACTTTATAGGGCCTGCCGCTATGGAATTGGTTAGCAACGTTGGATATAAGGACACCAACGGTGACACCGACGGCAATATGAGCCTTACCGTAAAGGTTCAAAACACCTCCGAGGAAGCTTTGGATACCCTTGCCATAGCTTTTTATCCCGAAAGCGGTATGACCAGCTACGATACAATGGGCAACCTTAATTTGGATGCTACCGTGGCAGACCCATATTATGTGTTCCTTACAGATCTTCTCCCCGGCGAGGTTCGTGACGTTAACCTTAACCTTGCGGTTGACCCATCCGAAGTTACGGAATACCGCAAGATAGGCGTTAAGATTTTTGATGTTTCCGAAAAGATGGGCTCTATCGGCGAGCTTCATCTTATGGACGAGGACCTTATATTTGGCAAGGATACTTATGTGCTTTGTCCTTCTGTGGACGGCGGTGTGCTTTCCTTTATAAGCACCACTCCCGAGATAGTTTACAGAACAGGCACCAGAAGTATGTTTATCGCAGGTAAAAACTTTGGTTTGCTTCGTGATACTACTCAGTATAAAGTTACCCTTCGTCCTCTTGACGGTGGCAGAGATATAGTAATCCCTTCGGAAAACTTTATAGTTAACACCGAAGACAATACCGCTAATATCATCATCGAGGATACTATGCCGATAGGTACTTGGCAGGTAATATTCGATTGGGTAGATGCGGCAATGCCCGATACCACGGCTGATGCACTTAGGTTTGTCGTAACCAATAATCCCACTTATATCAGCGGTAATTATGGCGTTATAGGCTTCCGCCGCACAGGCGACGGCAGTGCTCCCGCACCTTGGTCTTATAAGATGATTCTTGCCCGTAACGAAGACGAATACAAATCTAAGACTTCCGGCGTGTCTATGAAGGACATTATATACGAGCTGAGAGGTGACTTTTCCGTTACCACCCGTGAGGACGGTAAAATTGAAAAGCTTGAGGCAATAGCTCGTAAAAACGGTGATGCTATCAATATCAGTAACTGTATTGAGGTTACCGAGGGCAGAGTTACCGTAAGCATCGAATATGATGAAGAGGGAAATCAGCTTGCAATTAACACCGATATTGACGGTAAGGTATACACTGTTGGTGCAAATACCAAGGTTTGGGAAGGCGTTTGCGCCATTACCTCTCTTGAAGAGGGAGACCTTGTTAAGCTTCCTATTTACAAATACGACGGAACCGAAAGTAATTTTGTAGAGGACGCAGTTGCCAATACCAACTTTGTATCTCTTATGTGGCCCGGCGGTGCCAGCGGAATGCAAACTCTTGCCGGTATGCTTATCGAGCTTCGTTACTGCCATTTTGCACTTATGGCAACAAAGCCCGGTACCACCAATCCCGATCTTCGTATTATAACCTTCGGTGCTCAGCTTGACCCCAGCTTCCTTGTTCCTTCCACTTACGATTGGGGTATAATTGACCCCTCTCCTACGGAAGAAGCAGAGCTTAATCTTGCAAACACCGACTATACCTCAAGTCAGCTTCGTGATTTGAACGAGGAATACGGCGAGGAACGTATGAAGTGGTATGAAGCGCAGGGCGGAACCCTTGCTTTGTACATTCACAACATCTTTTTCGGCGGTAAATTTATAGGCATCAACACCTCTATTGAGGTAGGTTTACCTTCCTATACGGACGGTATGCCTGAGATAGCCGGCTCCCTTGACCTTATGATAATGAACGGTGAATGGGGTATAGGCTTAGAAGGCGAAGCAGACATAGAAGTTTTGACTATGGAAGCAGAGCTTCGCCTCCGCAGCTATAACGGTATTCCCGTTCCTGATAAAATAAGGTTCCACGTTGGCGGTATACTTCCGGGAATTCCGCTTGACCCCTTCGGTGTGTTCTGGATACGAGGTATGGGTGCGGGTATCGATAAGATATACGAAACCTATTTTGTATCCTCTTCCATTCCTCCGCTTACACTTATTCTCAGCGGCGAGTTTGCTTTGTTCGACCTTCTTACTACGAGAGGCGATATTACCCTTTCCGGCAGAGGTGTATCCGCATACCTTTCCAATATCGGTATAGGCGGAATAACCCTTATTGATAGCTTGGGAGGCTCCGTATATTGGTATCCCAGACTTAATATGAAGTTCTCTATAGATATTGATATTTTGGATATAATTTACGGTAGAGGCGCTATCGCTTTGCAGGAAATGCCTACCGGCTTTGAAGACGATACGGAATTCTTCTGGGAGGGCTTTGCAACCGCAGGCATTAAGCTTCCTGCTTTGCTTGGCGGTTTCGAGATAGGCAGTGCAGATCTTGGCGTTAATAACGAAATGATTTGGGGCGCACTCCACGTTCTCAAATTGGATTCCGGTGTTACCTATCATTGGGGTGGTGATGTAGAGTTTGCTTTTGGCAAGTATGACGCTCCCGAAGCAACCCTTACTCCTCTCGGTCTCCAAAGCATACCCGTTTACGTTGACAAAAACACGGGTAGAACTTTGTACGCAACAGCTCTTACCAATGCAAGACTTATAGAAACAACCCTTTCTGCAAGCATAGACGATACAATTATCAGCTCAAGTGCAGATAAACGCACTCATAGCTTTGTTCTTGCGGCGGAAAGCGATGAAAATGCAATGCTCGTGCTTACTATGCCCGTTGAAAACGAAACCGAGGCTTTGGCTGTAAAGAACGAGTTTGCAGTTAAATGCGGCAGCGAAGCTTATGAAATAGTATGGCTTGATAACAATTACGCAGCGGATGCTCCCGAAAATGCAGCTGCAAATGCAATGTGTGGCTACAACAGCGAAACCGGTTACGTTACAATAAGCCTTTCCTTTACCGATTCTTCTTCCTTCGGTAAGCAAATAGAGGTTAAAACTGCCAACGCTTCCGACCTCGCTTTGTACGGCATTGAAAAGATGGCATCTATCGACAGCGTAAGCCTTAGCGCAGACGGTACTGCCGCAAACATTAGCGGCACCAAGCTTGAAAAACTTGCAACCCTTTCTGTCTACGCTGTAAACGAAAACGGTGATGCGTTCCTTCTCGGCAACGCAACCGAAAACTTTGAAAACATTGCTATAACCTATCCTTCCGAGCTTCAAAGCGGTACCTACACTCTTAAAGCGGTTGGCACTCAGCTTGACGATAACGGTGAAGGCATAGCAAACCCCTCGGCAGAAAGCAGCTTCACTTACGTTAATCCCAATCAGCCTAACGCAACCGATTCCGTGAAGGTTGAGCTGGGCGGTGACTATACTATCGACGCTCAGATAAAAGCGGTTGATGGCGCAGAAGGCTATTACGTAAGCATTTACGAACAGGGCGAGGACGGCAATCTTTCCTCTACTATGTTCTCCGGTATGAAGGTGGACAGCGAAAGCTTTACTGTTGGCGGCAGATATGACTCCATAGGTGAAGATGGCGAAACCCTTACCACGGTAGGTCTTGAAGCGGGTAAGAAGTATGTTGTTGCGGTAAGCGCTTACGTTACTACCGAAGATGACGGCATTCTTCTTTCCGAGGAAACTCTTTCCGATGCAATTACTATGGTAGCTCCCACTAAGAGCGATGCAGCGCTTGCTGTTAAGAACGGCGTTACACTTTCTGCAGGCTACGGCGGCATTACCATTGATGCAGTTGCATCCTCTAATCCCGTTATTACAGTAACGGGTGTTGACGGTGGCAAGGGCAGCTACAGGCTTAACGGTGGTGAAGCGGTAGAATGGAAGGGTGGCGACATTCGTCTTGAAAACCTTGAAGATGGTATTTACACCATAAGCCTTAACGGTGAAAACAGCACCAAGGACAGCTTCGGTACTGTATACCAATTTGTTGTTGATACTACTTCTCCTGCACTTATGATATCCTCTCCCGTAAACGGCAGTTTCTTTACCGAGGATGCTGTAACCGTAAGCGGTATCAGTGAAGCAGGCGCAACCGTAACAGTTACCGTAAACGACGTCACAGTAACCACAGTTGCTGACGAAAGCGGTAATTTCAGCGCAGATATAGTTCTTGACGCAACAAAGGCGTATCAAAAGCTGACCGTAAAGGCAGAAGATGCTCTTGGTAACGCAAGTGATAATTACAACCTCACTCTTACCAATAAGTTGATAGGCAGCGAGGAAGCAAAGGCAGTTCTTGTAAGCGACGGCGAGGTGGTTACCAAGCTTGGCGCAACAAAGGACAAAAAGCTTTCTATGGCACTTCAGATTGGTGACAAGCTGGTTATGCTTGATGGCGGCGCTATGGGTAGTATGATAGACTATCAGGTGGACGTTAAGCAGGGCGAGGCAAGCGTTGATGAAAAGGGAAATATTACCGTTTCCGAGGGCGCTGTTGGTATGGTAGTTGCAACCCTTGATACTTATCAGGCGGCAGCAATTTTCGTAAGCAACAACCTCTCCGATGCTACTGTAACCCTTGATATACCCGAAGGCGGATTCGTGTATGACGAAACCAAAAAAACACCTGCGGTTCTTTCCGTAATTCTCGGTGATGAGGAAGTTCCCGCAGACGCTTATACCGTGTCTTACAGCGCAAATGTTGCTGCAGGTATAGCTACTGCCACTGTTACGGCTAAAGAGGGAAGTGGATACGTTGGTTTCGTAGACGTTGTTTTCCATATATTTGCGGCACCCATAAGCGACGTAACCCTTAACGTAACTGCTCCTGCAAGGGGTGAAGCTTCTCAGACGGAGCTTGCGCTTCCCGAGCATTGCAGCAGTGCAACTATAAGCTGGTCTGTAAACGGCGAAGCCTTTGAAGGCGTTTATGCGGCAGGTGTAACCTATACTGCCACCGTAAACCTCAGCGCTGTTGCAAACTATGCTTTTGCAGAAGACGTAAGCTGTGCAGGCTGGAAAACCACCCTTAACGATGACGGCACACTTACCCTTACCCGTGACTATCACGTGGCGCTTATCACCTACACCATAACCTTTATGGCAGACGGTGAAGTGGTAGCAACCAGAACCGTTAACGAAGGCGATGCTCTTACCGATATCCCCGAAGTTCCCGTTAAGGACGGTCACAACCAGACCCAGCCTATTTGGGACGTAAGCGACTTCGGTAATATAATGAGCGATATGACCGTAAACGCAGTTTATACAAGAAATACTTACACTGTAACCTTTATGGCAGATGGTGAAGTTGTTGCTACCAAAAATGTAATTCACGGCGACACTCTTACAGATATCCCCGAGATACCTGAAAAAACAGGCCACGTTCAAACAGCACCTACTTGGGATGTATCCAATTTCAACAATATTATGGATAATATAACCGTAAACGCAGTATACACCAAGGACGTATACATCGTTACCTTTGTGGCTGACGGCGTAACCGTGGCGCTCAAGACTGTGGAATACGGCGGTACGCTTACCGAGGTTCCCGATATCCCGGATAAGACGGGTTATGACCAAACAGCGCCCGTGTGGGATGTTACCGACTTTGGCAACGTAGTGGGTGATATGACCGTAAATGCAGTTTATGTAAGAAACGTTTACACCGTTAAGTTTGTGGTTGACGGCATAGAGGTAGACAGCATAAGAATGGAATACGGTCAGTCCTTGGCAGGTGCGGCATTCCCTGCAGTACCCGCAAAAGAAAACTTTAACGGTGCGTGGGATAAGACCTCAATTGATAGCATAAGCTCCGATATAACCATCACTGCAGTATATACTAAGAATTATCTCTTAGGTGATGCTAACAACGATGGCGTAGTTGATAATCTTGATGCCGTTTACATTCTTAGGTTCGACGCATCTCTTATTTGCGAAGATGGCATAAGATTTATAGCTGCAGACGTCAACAAGGACGGCTTGGTAGATAACCTTGACGCTGCCTTGGTTCTTAAATACGTTGCAGGGCTTGTAGACAGCTTAGAGTAGTCAAAGACAAACTCGCTATTTACGTGTCCTGAGGAAAAAATAACCAATTAACACAAAATGCCTCTCGTATGCAGCGGGAGGCATTTTAGCATCTAATAGTTGTATCTTATGTTTCTCTCGCTCTGTGTCAGTTTGCAGACTTTGTCTACAGACTGAAGGCTTATCGCAAGATAAGCCTTCTTTTGCAACAATTTGTACATACAAACTAAATATAAAACACGCCTTAAATGCTTTATGTTGATGTTGCATAAAAATGTGGAAGAATATTGTAAAATAGGTCAATTGTATTTAATTAACGTATATGCTATTATAAATGTGTATTTTAAATTTATGGAGGACTGTATGAAAAAGGTATTAGGTATCGTTCTTTCTCTTTGTATGATAGTGGCGTTGTTTACAGCCATTCCTTACACGGGTTACGAAACAAAAGCGGCTTTGAATTCCAGCGGCGGCACTTTAAATAAGGCAACCTTTATTCTCGACCCGGGTCACGGCGGTAGCGACCCCGGTGCCGTAAGCGGCAGCCGAGAGGAAGCGGCAGACGTTTTAAGGCTTTCTTTAAGGGTTGGTCAGCTTATCAACTCCGCCGGTGAAACCGCTGCGTTCACACGAGTAACCGATATAAAGGTTACCCTTGATGCAAGAACCGATATGGCAAACGCAGGAACTTTTTCTTATTTTGTAAGCATACATAGAAACTCCGGCGGCGGTGTAGGTATTGAAACCTATTACCATTCCAATCTAAGCGCTTCCTCCACAGCGGGTAAGCTTGCAACAAGTGTTCAAAACGCAATGTGGAACAGCGGCGTGTGGACAAAGAACAGGGGCGTTAAGCAGTACAACTTCCACGTTTGCCGTGAGGCTAATATGCCCGCCATACTTGCCGAGGTAGGCTTTGTTGATTCCAGCGTAGATAACAAAATTTTTGATGACCATTTTGAAACTATTGCTCTTTCCATAGCAAACGGTTCTTTGGCTATGGTAAACAAGTCCGTTTCTACTACCAACTACCGTCACGCTCTTGACTATCCTACTGTTGACGGCAGCGTTACCAATAAGGCTATCACCGCTTCTCAGACCGTTTATTTAAGAGGCAACGGTGATATGATGCGTCTTAAAGGTTGGGCGCTTCATACCGATGGTATCAGCGCAATACGTTATAAGTTCGATAACGGCAGCTTTACCAATCTTAAGACTTACGTAAGGGATGATATATCCTCTATTCCCGGATACAGTGATTATTCAAACAACGCCTTTGATGAACAAATTTCCTATGCAGCTCTAAGCGAAGGCAGTCACACTATAACCATACAAGGTCTTACCAAAAAGAATACAACCTATACCATTGCAACCATAAATCTTACCGTTAAAACAATGACCTATCGACACGCTCTTGACTATCCTAACATTAGCGGCAGTGTTGTAAATTCTACCTTGTCAACCACCACCACAGTTACAAAAACAGGTGGGGAAGATACTATGAGGTTGAGAGGCTGGGCGCTTCACACCGATGGTGTCAGCGCAATCCGTTACAGCTTTGACGGCGGCGAATATATAACTCTTCCTACTTATTTGAGAGATGATATCGCAGCTATCCCCGGTTATGATGATTATTCTAACTGTGGCTATGATACGTATATATCCTATGCTGATTTGGATGCAGGCGAGCATACCCTTACAATCCAAGGTATCTCCGGTATCAATATTGCATATACCATAGCTACCGTTAAGGTGATAGTTGTAGACGAAAGCTTTGTGCTGATAGATGACTCCGAGTATAAGCTTAACGAAAAGTTTGTTACTATAGCCGAGGCGGCATCCACTGCTTTCGCTATAAACGAGCAATTTAAATGCAACGTTTCCGTATTCGATACAAAGGGCAACATCATTGCGGATAGCGGCGTAGCGGGTACGGGCTGTGTAGTTAAACAGCTCAACGGCGCAGGTCAGGTTATTAACAGTGTGGTTTTAGTAGTAATAGGCGATATCGACGGCGATGGTGCAATAACCGCTACCGATGCTATCTCCCAGCGTCAGATGCTTACCCAAAGCGCAAGCTTTGATGAAGCGTATCTCGAAGCCGCAGACCTTGATAACGACGGTATAATAAACTCCGCAGACTACATTGAAATGAAGATACTTTGCAAAAAGTAATAATAAAAGGAACCGCTTTAATCAGCGGTTCCTTTCAGAGCGAAGACAAACTCGCTCTTTACGTGCCCTGAGGGAATAATAACTAATTAACACAAAATG
>JAZSLS010000022.1:0-8834 GCA_045535465.1 Eubacteriales bacterium | reverse complement strand
AAATATAAAAATATTATAATTTGTATTGACATAGCGTTTATGCAGTGCTATAATTAGTCTATAATTTAACGACTCTAGGCGTTGTACGCCCTTATGGCATAATTATTCGTGGCTATACGTGTTTTCGTATAGTTTGCTAGTTGTTTATTGAGGTATTTGTATATTATGGAAGATTTTAATGCAAACAACCAAAACCCATCTGCTGATAACGTTCAGGTGGTGGTTGAAAACCATCGAATAGAGAAGGATGGTGGCACTCCAAAGGGTGACGGCAAGGCTACCAAGGTTATTAAAACGGTTTGGAACTGTGTTACTTGGACCATAGTTGCGTTAGTTGTCGTTTTTGCACTCCTTTTGGTTGGTGTTCGTCTTTTTGGCTATCAGGTATTCACTGTAATTTCCGGCTCAATGGAACCTACTTATCACGTTGGCTCTCTCGTTTATGTTGACGTTATTGAGGATATGGAGGAGAAGAAGACCTTAAAGGTAGGCGACCCCGTTACTTACACAGTTGATGAGAAGACTGTTGTTACCCACCGTATTACAGCAATAGTACCTGACGAAGAAGACCCCGACATTATCAGGTATCAGACCAAGGGTGACGCAAACACCTCTGCCGATATTACGTTGCTTCTTTATAAAAACGTTATCGGTAGACCTGTTTTTACAATCCCGTATCTTGGCTATGTTGCTGACTTTGTTCAGAACCCCCCCGGTACTTATATAGCCGTTGCTGTCGGTATCCTCGTTATTCTTCTTGCTTTCTTACCTGATATCATCTTCCCTGAAGAAGATAATAAAAAGAAGAATAAGAAAAAATCTGACCAACCCCTTAATGAAACTCCCGCAGAGTAATAAAGTGGATAATGCCGCAAGGCTGTAATAAATCCAAAAATTAAATTTCTTTTTAAGAAAGGAGCTACCCCCTATGAGAAACCGCAAATTTGTAAAACCCCTGCTTGTAGTTGTTGCAATGGTCCTTGTGTGCATTATGACCGTATTTGTAACCTTGGCGTACTTGACCAGCACTACAGAAAAAGTTACTAACACCTTTACCGTTGGTAACGTTACCATCACTCTTGACGAAGCTAAGGTTGATGAGTACGGTGTTAAGGAATACAAAGTAGGTCAAGACGGTCAGCTTACCCAGGAGCTAGCTGCACGCGTTATGGCAAATAGCTACAAACTCGTTCCTCAGCACGAGTATGTTAAGGATCCTACTATCCACGTTGATGGTGCTTCCGAAAACTGCTATGTTCGCGCTTACATCACCGTAACTAAAGCTGCTGCTCTTAAAGCTCTTGGATGCACCGCTGATTGTGACAATGCTGCTGACGGCGAAGGCGTTGATGATACTAAGAACTTCATCGAAGTTTTCGGTGTAGTACTTGGTGAAAATTGGTCTGTTTTCGATTGCAAAGAAGAAGGCGATTCCTTTGTTTTCGAGGTAAGAAATAGCGAAGTTGTTTCTGCAAGTGATGATGTTGTTATTTTCTCTAAGTTTACAACTCCTGACATTGATGGCACTCAGCTTGCTACCATTAACGGTATGAGCATTGACGTTATCGCTGAAGCCATTCAGGCTGATACCTTTACAACAGCAACTGCAGCTTTCGACTCTCTTGATGCACAAAAAGCAGCTGCTTAATTAATATCTGAAGCTTAGTTCAAAAACATACTATAAATTACTAAGAAAGGATTAATAACTATGAACAAAAAGACAATTGCAATCTTTGCAGTATCTATGGTTCTTGTTGCTGCACTCTCCGTGTTTACTACCCTCGCACTTTTGACTTCCACCACAACAACGGTTACCAACGTTTTCACTTCCGGTAACGTTAAGATTACTCTTGATGAAGCTATGATGAATGCGGATGGCACAGATTTTGTGTATGAAGAAGACAATATAACTCCTAAAAGAACTTCCACCTCTACTGATGTTATCAACAAGTATAAGCTTTATCCTAGCGTTCCTGTAACTAAGGATCCTACCATTAATGTTGAAGCAGGTAGTGAAGACTGCTACGTTGGTGCAACTGTTTACGTTGATATCACCGGTGTTGATATGTCAAAGTTCCCTACTGAGAACGGCAATGGTGTTATTATCAATGATGACATTCTCTCTACCATTTTTGGCGTATCTACGTTCGGTGCAAATTGGACACAGAGTGGTGTTGTTACTCCTAAGTATGACACTGTTGATACTACTAAGGTTGTAGGTTATACTTACGTTCTTTATAATACTGTGATGTATAGCAGTACGTCTAATACCACCTTTGCTCCCATTTTCGAGCAAATCACAGTTAACGCAGCCGTAACCGGCGACCAGCTTACTGAAATTCAGAAGATTAAGATAGTTGTTAACGGTTATGCCGCTCAGGCTGCTGGTAGTGGTGATGCTATAACCGCACTCCACGCTGGCTTTAGCGATGTGTTTTAGAACTAATTAATTGTTATAGTGCTTTAGCTCATCTTCAAAACTATTTCAATTAATATATATTAGAAAGGAAAAATACTATGAACAAAAAAGTTGTAACTTTTGTAGTCGCAATGGTTCTCCTCCTCGGCGTAACTATGGGCGTAACCTTTGCTCTTATGACGGCTAAGACCGGTACTTTGACTAACACCTTCGTTGCAGGTAATTTTGGTACACTTGCTCTTACCGAGCATAAGTGGGGTATAACTGATGCGGAAAACGGTACATACGGATTAACTGAGGAAACTATCGCTGCTGGTACTACTGGTAACGTTGCCGGTAACAGCTATGACATTTATCCCGGTGCTGTACTTCCTAAGGATCCTTGGGTTGATTTTTCCGATAATACTTCTCCTGTTGAATCTTATATTTATGTTATGCTTTCTGATGGTTGGACCATTGCAGATGGAGTAGCAACCTATTCCGATAACAATTTGTGGTTTAATATTGATTCTGGTTGGAATCTTCTTGATGGTACCGATAATGTTATATACCGTACATTGGCTGCTAAAACTAACCTTGATGCATCAAACGGTGGTAATATAATTGCTGATGCTAAAGTTTATGTAGACCAAGATGCAACATCTTTAAGCAACGTTGATCTTGCTTTCAGTGCTTACGCTATTCAGTCTGTTGATGAGCAAACCGTTGTTGAACTTTGGTCGACAGTTTCTGAACAAGCGCAGGGGTAATATTTATTTAAACTAGCTTTTTAGTTCAGTTTTAAGAAAGGAAACGCACTATGAAAAGAAAAGTGATGATTATTGCCGTAGTTGTTGCTATCGCAGCTATCATCGGCAGTTTCTCCCTTGCATATTTCACAGATACGGATGCTATTAAGAACGAGTTTACCGTTGGTGAAGTTAAGATTGACCTTACCGAAGGTGAGGCTAAATTCAACCCCGAAACCGGTAATATCGAAGCTACAGGCAACCGTCTCTTTAAGGGCGACACCGCTCCTGAAAATTCCGTAAATGACTACGGTAAGATTTATCCCGGTATGACCATTGCTAAGGATCCTATGGTTGAAAACCTTGGTGACGAAGAAGCTTACGTTGCAGTTAAGGTTATAATCGATGACGGTGAAGGCGACCTTCTCAATGTTGACGACCTCTTCACCCCTGCTTATAAGCCTATGCTTAACGTATCCGCTCTCGTATTTGGCGGTCTTTGCCACACCGGTCTTACTTATGACGCTTCCATTCCCGAACTTGGTGCAAACACCCATGTTGATGATAAAGTTGTTGTAAAGCAGGTTTACGAAGGCAACGGCAAATGGTCTGCTTATATGTTCTATAAGAAGGCACTTGCACCCAAGAACGGCGAAACCATCGACAGCGTAACCTTCTTTGAAGAAATCAGAATCCCCGGCACTTGGGATCACACTCAGATGCAGGAATTTAAGGATTTCTCCATTACTGTTGAAGCATACGCTACCCAGACCAACGGTTTTGATAACTGCGTAGATGCTATTACAACCGCTTTCGGTTGGGACCTTGCAAACGCTTAATTCTTACATAATAAGTATTAAGTCTTAATTTAAAATTTATTCCTGCTCCCGTGTGGAGCAGGAAAGAAATAAACCAAATTTTGGAAAGGAAACGCACTATGAAAAGGAAAGTGATGGTTATCGCCCTTATAGTTGCAATTGCAGCTATTATCGGCAGTTTCTCTCTTGCATTCTTTACTGACACCGATGCTCAGAAGAATACCTTCGTAATCGGTGACGTTAAGATTGACCTTTATGAAGATTTCAATACCGATGAGATCAATCTTATCCCTTCCGTTCCTTGTACCGTTCCTAAGAACGAGGTTTGCCCCGTTTGCGGCGTTGAAGACAAGGACTGTGACAAGTGCATAAACACCGGTAAGCACAACCAGATTGAAAAAGAAGTTTACGTTGAAAACATCGGCAATGAACCCGCATACGTTCGTGTTCACATCGCAGTTCCTGCTCTTAAAGACGGCGTTAACGCTATCGGCGTTGATATGGACGAACATAACACCGTTGACGGTACTTGGATTTGGGGCACCGAGCTCACCTCCAACTATCCCGGTCGTGATGGCGGCACTTGGAATATGTATCGCAACATCACCATCGACGGCGTACCTTATAAGGTATTTGTAGTTACTTACGAATCCATCCTTAACCCCGGTGACGTTACCGTTGACTGTATCAACCACGCAAGTATGCAGTCTGATGTTACCTATGAAGACATCAACGATTGGAACGATCTTTACGGCGACAAGTGGAAGAACGTTTACGTTATGGCAGAAGCAGTTCAGGCAGAAGGCTTTACCGACGCTATAACTGCACTTAACGAAGCTTTTGGCGACCCTCAGGCAGACGGTTACACCGCTCCTGATTTCTTCGGCGCAGAAGAAGAAAATTCTACCTTTGTAGAAGTTGAGTAAGTTTATTACTAACTTAGTTCTGTAATTTAATTATCTCTGCTCCCAAATGGGGCAGAGGAACAACGATTAAAATAATTCGAAAGGGAATTATTATGAAAAGAAAAGTGATGATTATCGCCCTTGTAGTTGCTATCGCAGCTATTATCGGCAGCTTCTCTCTTGCATTCTTTACCGACACCGATTACAATGAAAATACTATGGTGTTTGGTAACGTTGAGATTGAGCAGTTAGAATATGAACGTGTTGTTGGCGAAGACGGTAAATGGATTTCAACCGGCGAAACTGATAAGTACGGTTATTCTCCCGATGAAGTTCAAGAATTTACTCAGGATAAGCCTTTATTCCCCGTATATAAGCCTACAGGCAGTATGGAGTGGGATGACCGTAATGACGGTAAATATCAGCAGTCTTGGGGTGCAGTTGGTGCTCCCGGCTCCAACCAGCTTTTTGATGATAGCTGCACTAACGTTATAGACAAGTTCGTATTTGTTAAGAATACCGGTAAGTCCGATGCATACATTCGTGTTCTTGTAGCTTTGGAACAGGGCGATATCGCTGCGGACAATTTTAAGAATTATATAATGACCAACTCTGATAAGAATCACTGGACTTATGATGGAGCCGTTGCTTCTAATGTTGTTATTGGCGACTCTACTTATGTAGTTGTTTCTTACCTTTACGTTGGCCCTAGTTCTAACCCCAACGGTGTTCTTGCTCCCGATGCTATTTCTTATGCAAGCCTTCTCCAGCTTTACTTGATGGATACTGCTACCCAGGAAGATGTTCAGGCACTTGATGGCAACGACAACGGCAAGTATGACGTTCTCGTTCTTTCTCAGGCTGTTCAGACCACTGGTTTTGCTAATGCAGACGAAGCTTTCGCAGCTGCATTCCCCGGCGTTAACGACGCAACCACACTTCAGGGCTGGTTCGAATCTGCTGCTGCATAAGTAGTTGCTTGATTAAGCCATTCAATTAATTAATCAATCAATCAATCAATCAATCAATCAATCAATCAATCAATCAATCAATCAATCAATATCCTGCTCCTTTATCAGGGGCAGGGCCACAAAAATTAAAACAAAAATAAAAAATAAAACAAAAATTTATTTAAGAAAGGACACACACCATGAAAAAGAAAGTTTTAGCACTTACCCTCGTAGTAGCAGTTCTCGCAATCCTCGCAGGCACCACCTTCGCTTACTTCACAGATTCCGCTGACAGAACCAACGTATTCACCGTTGGTAACGTAAAGATCGAACTTTACGAATCTATGATTCATCGCGGCGCTGATTCTTACCTTGCAAACGGCACCGAAGGTTATCTCCCTGAAGGTTACACCAATGGCGCTCCCACTGATGACCAGATCATAGCTGCTGACGCTATCTATGACAAGTATCTTGCAGCTCAGGAACTCCTTCCCGGCGTTTCTGTTAACAAGATGCCCTTCGTTAAGAACACCGGTAAGTCTGACGCTTACGTTCGTATCCGCGTTCTCGTTCCTACCGCTCTTAACCTTTCCACCCTCAACTCCAGCGTAATCTGCACCACCGCTCTTGCAACCGAATTCAGCCGTCCTGAAGGCGTTGGTGACTACGACGTTGACAGCACCACCACTATCGATGGCGTTGATTTTGACGTTTACACCTTCATCCGTAACGAAGCTCTCGTTTCCGGCGAAATGACCAACTGGAACGTTTGGAACACCATCACTATGGACACCGACGTTACTATGGACGACTACAATGCACTCGTAGAAGCTGGCGCTATCACCGAAAATGGTACCTTCAACGTTATTATCCAGGCTGACGCTATCCAGGCTGCTACCTTTGCAACCGCTACCGAAGCTTTCGCAGCTTTCGACGCTTAATTTAGCTTACTTATAAGTTGAAATTAGTTCTAAATTAGTTTATATGTTATCCCTGCCCCCCAAAAGGGGCAGGCCATACATAGTTTTTAAAGCTTTGTTTTTTTAAATGCTATGTATGCCCTGCGCTTCATAGGGCAAGCTTTTATGTGGAAGGAGCGTGATGTTGTGCAACTTAAATCTAAAAGCGCAAAGCGTAAGTTATTAACGTTGGGTTTGTTTCTTTTGATGTTTGCCATTCTTGCTTATGGCACTTACGCTTACTATACGACTGACAAAATAGCTACAAACGTGATTACAGCGGGTAATATTGATATTACGCTTGTTCAAGAACAGGTAGTTGGCGACACCGTTTATAACGTTCCTTTTGTTGACGTTGCAGAATTTTTACCCGGGGAAGCGTTATCCAGAGTTACCTCCGTTGTTAACAGCGGTGACTATGATTCTTATATTCGTGTTGCGCTGGATTTTCTTCTTTATTCCGAAAATGGCTTTGCTATATCTACTGCTTCTAATGAAATTGAAAATCCGGTTACTGTTGACGTAAATGATGTTGACTGGACTTATGCAAACGGTTTCTATTATTATAATAATCCCGTTGCTCCCGGTGAGGCTACTAAGCCTTTGTTTACAACTGTTAGCTTTAATGCCAACGCAGGAAAGACTTTTGAAAATTCTACTGTGTATTTGGATATTGATGCATATGCTACTCAGGTTGTTAACAATGGCACTAACGTTTTCGAAGCTGAAGGATGGCCCGTGCCTGAGGAATAAGTTTCTATGCCGACCTCTATGTCTACCGTATTAAGTAGATATGCTTTTGGACGAATTTTCAAGTAAAGGGGGAGTTGCCCAATGCGTATTAAACCCGGATTGATTGGTGCTTTTGCCATTGCTACTTTGTTTATCTTTGTTGTTGGCGGCACTGTTGCATATTTCTTTGCATCAACTAATAATATCGTTAACACCTTTGTTCCCGGTGAAGTTAAGTGCGAGGTTCAGGAGACCTTTTCAAATAACGTAAAATCTTCAATAAAAGTCGCTAACACAGGTACCACCTCTGCTTATATGCGTGTATGTTTTACAACCTATTGGGTAGAAAAATATACTGAGAATAATGAAAACAAAACCAGAATTTTAGGCAGAAATGCAGAGCTTCCGTCTTTTAATCTTGGTACTGATTGGGTTAAGGGTGCTGATGGCTACTACTATTATACAAAGCCTGTTCCTCCCAAGACTAATAATTTGACCGGTGAGTTGTTGGCTTCCGGTTCGTCTATTAATCTTGGTGTAGATAATGATAACCCCAACATCGTTCAAGTTGTTGAAGTGTTTGCCGAGGCTATTCAGAGCGCACCTGATGATGCAGTTCTTGAAGCTTGGGGAAGCGAAAACGGCGGATCGGTTGGCAGTGTTAACAACTCAACTTTAGTTGTTAACCAGTAAGGAGGTTGCTATGAAAAGGATAGTTAAACTTTCTATTGCGACTTTCCTCTGTTTGTGTTCATTACTTGCCGTAGCCATTAATGCTGGTGCTGCAGGTTCTGTAACCTATTCCGGTAATTCCGGCGATTTTATATTTTCTCCCGGTAGCGACAAATCTCCTACCGACTTGTTTGTTGACTTTAAGGGTGTTATGCCCGGTGATAATCTTACACAAAAGATTACCGTAAAAAATGATGCTGATGACAAGGTAAAGGTTATTATTTATATGCGTGCCTTGGGTGCTCACGAGGGAAGTGATGATTTTCTTTCTCAGATGACCTTGTCTGTTGATGTTACTGACGGCGAGCGTATGTTTAAGGCACCTGCCAATGAAAAGTCTACTCTCGATGCTTGGTGTTCTCTTGGTACTTTTTATTCAGGCGGAGAGGTTGACCTTGACGTTATACTTAACGTTCCGAAAAGTATGGGCAATGAGTTCCAAAACGCTATCGGTCTATTAGATTGGGAGTTTAAGGTTGAAGAGTATCCCGTCGAACCCGATGATCCAAAGCCCCCACTAACAGGCGATAATTATAACATTATTCTTTACGTAGGTTTAGGTTGTTTGTCTGTTGCTCTTATTTTCTTTGT
>JAZSLS010000101.1:0-9065 GCA_045535465.1 Eubacteriales bacterium | reverse complement strand
CAGTTTACTGCACTGCCACCCTCCATTGTAAGGTTGCCGCTATTCATATATATGGCACCGCCTTGAGTGCCCCATAGGTCTTGCTCCGCTACGTTTTGACCAAACTTGCAATCTTTGATTGTTACCGTGCCGCTTTTAATGTATATAGCGCCGCCCTTGCCGCTTTGCGCAGAATTAGTTTCGCAGTTATGAAAGGTAACGTTTTCCAAATGAAGAGTGCCGCCGTCTACATAAATACCCGCGCCGTTGTTATAATCACCGTAATTACCTGTATCTAAAATACTTTCTTTAATTAGAACATTTTTAAGTTCTACAATTCCATTACTCTTAACTCTAATAATAGGTGCTCGAACTTTTTCACCGCTAAGCTGCCCATTACCATCTAATATAATTTCATTACCACTACCGCTGGGGCCAACTATCCTTAAAACCCCTTTGTTTTGAACATCATACATAGGTGCTTTTTTCAACACTTCTTGAAACACAGACTTAACATCTAAACTATCTAAATGATTATTAGACCTTATTAGCGTCAAACCATTTGTGTTTGTGGTGATTTCAAGAGTTTTATTATCGATAACAACATTCCAGTTGTTAGCAACCGTCTTCTGCTGACTGGTAATATTACTAAATGTTATCCTGGCTGCACTGTAATGAACCGCTGAAGGAACCGTGAAGTTTTGAATATTAGCACTATAATTGTCCATCCAAGCCACGGCATTTTTGTTAGTATTATCATAGCGGAAAGCTTGCCCCATATAATAATAAGTGCCATAAGTGTTCTGTGCAGTAAGATGTGAGGTTGTAATAGTAAGTTTCGTAGCTATCGAATTATCAAGTGCAATAGCGCTCACGCTTTCGATAGGTGCGGAGGGAGTAACTGCATTGGGGGTTACTTGGGGAGTGGTAGTTGTGTCGTTTATGGTGCTGCTTGCAACATTATCCTTTATCTCTACTCTGCCGGATTCTACAGGTTTGAAAAAAGCGCCCTTATTGTCAAGAATAAATTGCAAAGCATCACGTTGTGCAGCTTCACCGGCGTTTTCAGCGGTGGTGTTTTCCTCGCTGTCGCTTACTATTGTACCGTCAATATTTTCGAGGCCGGCTTCTTCGCTGTCATCGGGGCTGCCAAGCACAATAATGCCTTGTTCTATAAGCTCGGAGCTGCCGCTTATTAATTTGCCGTCTTCTATAACAAGCTCGTAGTCCTTGCCCTCATCGCTATCAGCAAAAGATACGCCTGTAAACATAGCGAAAACCGTTGTTAAGCAAAGAAGTATCGCCGCAAATTTTATTTTAAACATATATATTACCTCCGCCAACGCATATATAAAGAAGAAGAATAACACACCTATTCATATTTATTATAACATTAAATTTAGATTAATCAATACTTTTCTTTATATTTTATCAATCAAAAGGACTAATTGTAGGCTTTTACGGAAGAATTAGACAAAGAAAAAACGCCAGATTATATTTAAAGTCGCTCTGCAATTACGCAGACTAAAAAATCCTCCTTTGGTTAGGAGGATTTCAGTCTGTAGACAAGAGAGGCATTCTGTATTTATTGGTTCTTATTTCCTCAGAGTGCGGAAAGAGCGAGTTTGTCTTCGCTCTGAAAAAAGCCCCTTTCGGGACTTTGTCTTCAGTCTGAGGGAGCCGTAAAAACTTTGTTTTTTACAGCTCCCTATTTTTTCTTTGCGTGACAAGTGTTAAATATTATTTGCTTTTGAATATCAGATAAGGGGGTAAAGCGGAAAAATCTGTACTGAAAACATCGACTACTGTTACGGTAAAGGAGCTTTTTCCGTATGTACAATTCCCGGAAAAATAAAGCTCTTTTCCGTCTGCGCTGTAAAAAGAAACCTTTTTCTCGTTAACGTCGGAAAAAACAACAGTTACTTCCTTATCCAAAGCGATTGCGTTTTCAACAGTACCTTCGGCAGAAACAGTAAAGGATATTTCTGCTTCCTCACAAGTCCAGTCCGTGCTCGGATAATCAACAGGGCGTTTTGCCGCTTCACCGCCGCAAGCACTTATACAAAGGGTTAAAACGAATAAAAGCAATATAAAATGCGTTTGTTTTTTCATACGTCCTCCACGTTTAAAAAATTGCTTTAGCAAGAGGTGTCCCCCTGCGCACCCCATTATAGCACAAAAACTAAAAAAATAAAAGCTTTTTTATTCACAATACAACATTTTTTGTACTATCGTATTCAGGATAATTTTCGCCGACTACGCCTTGAGGGAAAACGCCACCACCGGCTTTTTCCGTAATAACGATAGTATCACCGGTTTTGAATTTTGCTGCTGCGTTCAAGGACGGTATTGCTGTAAAGCAAGTGCCCGTTATTACGAGCAGCGCCAGCATTAAGCTTAAAATTCTTTACTCTTCTTTGCTTGCCTTCTTTCGTGGTTGTAGGTTCTTCAACAACTTTCCATTCGCCATAGTTGTGGGTAAGCGCATCGGTGTAATCAGCTTTATAAGTATGACCGCAGCTACCTTTTATATAACCTCAGTAAAGAAATACTGCAGCGTAGGAACAAATAAACCCTTATCCCACAACGCCTGTATCTCTTCCACCGTCAGCCAGCGTACTTGCTCCACCTCATCGGTCGTAGCGTTTTTTAATTCTACCAAACCGTTATATTGGAAAAGCCACACATCCACAATATCATTGAATTGCACATCATTTATAACGCCTCTGCGCTTGGAAAACAAAAGCTTGCCATCCAAAGGAGAAAGCTTTACACCAACTTCCTCCTCGGTTTCCCTCAGCGCCGCTGCAAGACTATCCTCTCCTGCAAGCACCGAGCCTCCCACACATTCCCAAAGCAAAGGATTTTTTTGCCTGCTTTTACTCCTTTGGGATATTAAATATCTTCCGTTTCCGTCGTGTATCCATATATGAACTACCAAATGAAAACAATTTTCGGGTATCGGCTCTCCACGGGTCATAGTTTTACCTGTAAAAATTTTGTTTTCATTATATAAATCCCAATTTTCCATTATATGCACCTCATATATATTAACCATACAGCTTTATTATAACATCAAAATAATATGATTCAACACCTTTTTGCTATTTTTGTATACACAAATCAAAACATAGATGTCCAAGGTGTTTATTTGCTTCCCAAAACAGGTTAAAATAACGCTGCTTTTAAATTCCTACGTTATTTTCTTACAAAAATGCCTCCCTTTGCACAAGGGAGGCATTTTTGGCTTAGTTTTTTATCGTTCTTGGTTGTTGTTACGGTTATTCTGATTGTTTTGATTGTTTTGATTGTTTTGGTTGTTTTGGTTGTTCTTCTTATTCTGATTATTACGATTGTTCTGGTTGTTCTGGTTGTTCTGGTTGTTCTGGTTGTTGTGATAATTGTTGTTCATAAAACTCTCCTTAAGTTGATTTCAAGTATAGTTTTGACTATTTGCAGTAAAACTATACTTGAAAATTTTTTCAGGAGGCTAAACGTGCTATTAATAAAAAACGGATTAGTTTTTACAATGGAGAAAAATGAAGAAAGCTATGTGGATTTGCTTACAGACGATGGAAAAATTATAAAAATTGCAAAAAAGATAACGCCCACAGAGCGTATGAACGTTATTGACGCAACGGGGTTACGAGTTTATCCGGGATTTATTGACGCCCATAGCCACATAGGAATTTCAGAGGAAAGAAAGACCAGCCAAGGCGATGAAAGTAACGAGGGGACTAATCCCTTAACGCCGTGCGTTCGTGCTATTGACGCAATAAACCCTATGGACAGTGCTTTCCACAACGCCTTGGCAGTCGGCATAACAGGCGTAATGGTCGGTCCGGGCAGCTCTAATCCCATTGGAGGACAATTTGCTTTTATAAAAACCTACGGCAGACGAATTGACGATATGATTGTTGCAGCTCCTTCCGCTATGAAGCTTGCCTTTGGTGAAAATCCTATGACAAACTACGGAACAAACGGAAACATCCCTTCCACACGTATGGGAATTGCATCGTTGATAAGAGAAGAGCTTACTCTTGCAAAGCAATATTTTGAAAATGGCAGTTGCGGAACCTTTGGTATGGAATGCTACAGGGATGTTTTTGAAGGGAAAATACCGTTGAAAGCGCACGTTCATCGTGCAGACGATATCTTTACAGCCATACGCATAGCCGATGAATTTGGGCTGGGACTAACGCTCGACCATTGCACCGAGGGACATTTGATAGCTGATGCAATTTCCAAAAGCGGATATCCTGCCATAGTAGGACCTTCCCTTGCCTCACGAAGCAAGGACGAGGTAAGCTTTTCGGATTTTAAAACCCCCGGAATTTTGCAAAAAGCGGGAGTTTTGGTGGCATTAACTACCGACCACCCCGTGTCCAGGATTCAATATCTACCACTTTGTGCCGGACTTGCTGTCAAGGAAGGTATGAGCGAATCGGGTGCGATGCGTGCAATAACCATCGATGCCGCCCGTATTTGCCGTGTAGATGAACGACTGGGCAGCTTAAAGGAAGGAAAGGATGCAGATATAGTCATTTATAACGGAAATCCTTTGGAAATTGCCTCTTCGGCAGAATATACGATTGTAAGCGGCAAGATTGCGTGGCAGGCAAGGCATAACGTGTAAAGCCCGTTAGCTTCAAGAGGACTTGCGCAAGGTGTTTTGAACCAAATAACGTAACTTGGGCGGGGCTATCCCAAATCAAAATTTATTTGAGATAGCTCCGCTCCATTGCGACTAAAAATATTCAACTTAAAGCTTTGGCGTTCTTCTATGAGTAAAGGTGGGTAGTTACTTTTAAAACAGCTTTTATATTTAAATAATCCGTTGCGGTTATCGATTTATCTCCATCGATATCAGCAGCCTTTATTTCTATATAGTTAAATTCGGTTATTGATTTTATTGCAAAAGAAACGTTTAAATAATCGGAAGTGCTTATAATGGCATCGCCGTCAACGTCGCCTGTCACACCAATGACATACGAAGCTCTTACGGTATCCTTGTACATAATCTTAACCGTCATTCCGGTTGCAATAGGTGCGTTGCTATCCGCAACATCAGTCCCGTCAAAAACAACACAATACTCCGATTCATTTACGCCAAGTAAAAACTCTGATACCGTAGTGCCAACGCTTACTCTGTCAACGTAATCACCACCAACCACAAAAACATCGGACGTAATACAGGAAGGAACGTAGACAACGGTCACGGCAAAGGTATCCGTGCATCCGTCGTAAGAAACAGTTATCGTCTTAATGCCCTTTGTGGAAGTGTAGCCATCCACCGTATACTCGTTTACCCTTTCTTCTGTCCCATTGTTGTAGTATGCCGTAACCTCCAAACCTGTAATATCAAGCGCTTCCCCTTCGATGTAATCAAGCTTATACGGCAGAGCTGTAATTGATATAGACGTTACACGTATTTCTTCTACCTCTACGTCAAAGGTAACCGTAAAATCACCATAGGTTACGGTAACGATATTGACGCCCACATCACCGCTGAAGCCGCCTACGGTATAATCGGTTACTTTTTCTTCCGTTCCGTCATCGTAGTATACGGTAAGCTCCAAGCCGGTAGTATTAAGCTCTTCTCCTTCAAAATAGTTTAACTTACTTGGAAGCGAAGTGACAGCAACGGAAGTTATCTTCTTCTCTATTAAAGAATCATAAGTCAAGCCGTAACCACGGGGATAAACTATATTACTATCATTATACGTGTTGGCACCGGAACTATATTTGGGAATATTCAACGGTAGCTTGCCGCCTGCACCAAAAACGCCCAGGGCAACCTCAACAGCAGCGATAATGTTAGGCCCATACGCAAGTGTAGAACCGGTAGCGCCCCCAACCAAAGCTTCGGTAGGGTCAACGGAAGAGCCCTTGCAACCGTATGCAGCTATTATTGCATCGGCACTTGGATACATTTGAACGTCGTAGGGCTTATCACAGGAAGCTAAAATAGCGGTCTTTCCATTGTCGGCAGCATAGTCACACAATTTATTAGGCATTGAAGAAAGCCAATGCTTATACTCCATACGGGCAGTAGAAGAGACCTCGGAAATTATAATATACGTGTCAGCCCAGTTAAGCTTTTTCTTTAGGGAGCTTGTTATGGTGCTGCTGCTAAAACGGAAGTAATCCATCTCTGCTCCTTCCGGAACAAGCCCTTTCTCCTTTGCTCTATTCCACGCCATAACGGTCTGCGCAGTCTCATTATCATAAGGAACCAGCATAAGGACTTTTGAGCTTTCGGTAAGTTTGATGGGCAGAGCAGCGTTATCATTTTTGATAACGGTAATAGCTGCAGCGGCAATCTCTCGTTCCATAGCACGGTTTTTGTCACCGCCGACAACGGAAAGTGCCTTTTCCAATGAGTATTCCGAAGAATTATAATTCAAAATGCCTCTGTTTTCTTTAACGGTAAGAATACGGGTAACCGCATCGTCAATTCGAGACATTGGTATTGTTCCGTTATCAACCGCTTCCATAACTCCGTTAATTACAGCATCAAGGCTTTGCAAATCGCTTTTACTATACAACGAAACGGGCATACAAATCATATCTACGCCTGCCTGTATAGCAATTACAACAGACTGAACCTGATCCCACGTACCCGAAATGCCGGTCATATTCATAGCATCCGTAGTAATAATGCCCTTAAAGCCCATTTGCTCCTTTAACAGCTTGGTAAGGATATCGTCGGACAAGGTTGCAGGAAGTGACTCTGCCTTGCCCGTTTTATTTGAACGTATTGTGTCTTTTTCAAGCTGTGGATAAAGTATATGAGCAGTCATAATCATCTCAATGCCCTGCTCTATTGCAAGCTCATAGGGCTTAAGCTCGTTAGCAGACAGCTCGCTAAATGATTTGTCTACTATGGGCAAGCCATAGTGGGAATCCGTAGCTGTATCACCGTGACCGGGAAAATGCTTTGCACAACCGATAACGTTATACTCCGCCATACCTGCAATTGAGGCCGAGGCAAGCTCGCCTACCATCGTGGCGTCGTCGCCGTAGGAACGAAGACCGATAACGGGGTTGTTTGCGTTGTTGTTAACGTCCACAACAGGAGCTAAGTTGGAATTAATACCTAATACACTAAGTTCCGAACCGATGATTTTGCCTGCCTCAAAAGCGTATTTTGTGCCGTGAGTAGCATAAGTAGCTCCCAATGCCATATTGCCCGGCAAAGCAGTGCCGCTACCCAAACGGTAAACGCTGCCGCCCTCTTGGTCAGCGGTGATGATTAAAGCAATGCCGCCGTCCTTAGTTGCTGCTTTTTGCATTTCCGTTACCAGGTTAAAGCTTTGCTCCGTCTCTTTTATGTTATTTGCAAAAAGTATAACAGAGCCAAAATTGTAATCCTCAATAATCTGACGCACTTCATCATTCATTACTGTAAAATCCGTAGAGCCCCACAAGCGAAAGTCCACCATCATCATTTGGGTAACCTTGTCACGCAAGGACATATTATCAACTATAGCTTTCACATCATCAAATTCCGTTGTGTTTGTTGCTTTCGAGGTTGTAACACTTGGGGGGAATATCCCAATTACTATAACTAAAACCAAAATAAGGCTTATAATTTGCTTCTTCATAGTTCCCTCTCTTTCCTCGGAAAATGCATCAATCAAATGCTTATATGTCCTCATATATCAAAATAGACATCTTGTAGTTCTAATTTATTATAACATTTATTTCATTATAAAACAATATTTTTTGTGCATTTATTATTCAAACTGTATAAGATGTTTCGTGTTTATTCAGTCAACACGAAAAGGCGTTTTTTCCGAACAAACAGTTGAATTTCTTCTTGACAAGCATTATACTTCGTGTTATGATGTATAACGTGAAAGGAGGTATGATATGGATATTCAATTGAAACGAGGGCTTTTGGAAGTGTGCGTATTAGCAGCAATAAAGGACGAGGAATCTTACGGATACAAAATTATTAAAGACGTTAAGCCCTATATTGAGCTTTCCGAGTCGACCTTATACACCATTCTTAAGCGTTTGGAAACGTCTGATATGCTGACCGTACGCACCGCAGAATACGACGGCAGGCTTAGAAAATATTACTGCATAACAAACAAAGGGCTGGGACGCATAGAAGAATTTAAAAGAGAGTGGCAAGAAATTATGCTAATATACAATTTCGTAACAAAGGAAGGTGGCAAAGATGACTAAACAAACATTTTTGGAGCGGCTTAGCAAAGGATTACACGGCTTACCGCAAAATGACATAAATGAACGTATTAGCTTTTACAGCGAAATGATAGATGACCAAATTGAAGAAGGCATTTCGGAAGAAGAAGCTATTGACGGCATAGGCAACGTAGAGGATATTATAACACAAACAAAAAAAGACTACCCTGCGACTAAAATTGTAGAAGAAAAGGTAGCGAAAAAAAAGAAGCTTAATGGATGGGAAATTACCCTTTTGGCTCTTGGCTCACCCTTGTGGCTTGCTTTGTTGATTGCTACTGTTGCTGTACTTATATCAATTTATGCAGCGTTGTGGTCTATAATAATTTCCCTGTGGAGTGTATTTGTTTCCCTTATCGGTTGCACCGTCGGAGGCGTTGCTTCAAGCGTTTTTGCTATTATTAGGGGCTATGGCACATCCGCAATGGCAATTATCGGACTTGCAATTATTTGTGCGGGGCTTTCTATTTTTCTTTTCTTTGGCTGCAGAGAAGCAACAAAAGGGATTTTAACGCTGACTAAAAAAACAGCACTGTGGGTTAAAAACCGTTTTAGAAAAAAGGAGGAGGCATAATGAGAAAACGCACTAAAATATGGCTAATTACAGCAGCCTTATGTTTTTTTGTTGGATGCATAATTTTTATAGGAGGAATGACAGCGATGAAATGGGATTTTAAAAAGCTTAGTACACAAAATTTTGAAACCGCTTCTTTTGATTTAGATGAGAAATTTGATAGCATAACGATCAACACCGGCACTGCCGATATTCTCTTTTTACCTTCCGAAAACGGCAACGCAAAAGTAGTTTGCTTACAGTATGAAAAAGAAAAACACACCGTAGAGATTAATAACGGGATACTAAAAATCAATGA
>JAZSLS010000050.1:0-17846 GCA_045535465.1 Eubacteriales bacterium | reverse complement strand
GCTTTTCAAAAGCCAAAGGCGAAATTTTGTCGTCTATCGAAGCAAGCTTTGTTGCCGAGGAATTGGATACCGGCGGCGTTTACTACGTTAACGGCGGCAAATATTACGCCACAGACGCAAAAAACCGTGCCGGAATCATAGTCGGTACATTCGTATGTAAAAACGGCAACGTTTCCCACAATTTGAACGAATATATATCAGCGACCACAGGTGCACAAAAAGCCGAAAAGATAAAAAACACATTAAAAGCACTTTTCCCTGATGATAGTTTTACGGTAACCCCGAACAAAAGAAGCTTTGACGGAATAAAGGTTTCTTTTAATAACACAGATGAGCTGCTTCCCCTTATCAGCTACACTGTTACCGTAAATAGCGAGGAAACTGCCAAATCCTTTGTAAAAAAAGCAGAAGCATACGTTTCCGCACTAAACGCTTCCGAACCGGACTGCGGAAACATCAGAATAGTAGGCGGCGAAAAGCAAAAGCTTTATTACTCTATCAGCGTTGATGTCGCCGCACCGCCAACAAAGCTTTCTTCTTTTTTGAGAGTATACAGCAACGTTCCCTTACCACAAGATTCGGTAATGGCAGCACACAAAACCTTTAATGATTAAATTTACGGCACTCCGCTTTGGAGTGCCGTCAGTCTGTAGACAAAGTCTACAGACTGATACAGAGTGAGAGAAACGAAGCTATTTTTCACGAAAAACGAGCATCGACGTAGTGACCTACGACAGCGAAGTTTTTCGTGAAAGTGTCCTGAATATAATATAATAAAATACAACATTTCAACACAAAAATGTCTCCCGTGACACTACGAGAGGCATTCTGTATTTATATTAGTTCTTATTTCCCCAGGGCACGTAAAGAGCAAGTTTGTCTTCGCTCTGACGGCACTCCGATTTGGAGTGCCGTTTTAATATTACTCCTACGATTAGCATAATATCAAAAAACAAAGCATAAGGATAAATAAAAAAGCTAATTGCGGAGGGTTTTATGATCAACAGCATCTATAAAGATATAGCCGAACGAACAGGAGGTGACATTTATATTGGAGTTGTGGGCCCTGTACGTACGGGAAAGTCTACGCTATTAAAGCACGTTATGGAAGCCTTGGTATTGCCTAATATTGAAAACGCCAACGCTAAGGAACGAACCCGTGATGAGCTGCCTCAATCAGCATCAGGTCGCACCGTAATGACTACCGAGCCAAAATTTATTCCCGAAGAGGCTGTTTCGGTTCAATTGGATGAAAACGTATCCTTTAATATAAAAATGGTAGACTGTGTTGGATATTTGATAGACGGCGCCTTGGGACACACGGAAAACGGAGCGCCGAGAATGGTTATGACACCCTGGTCAAAGGAAGCCATTCCGTTTGAAGAAGCGGCAGAAATGGGAACAAGAAAGGTTATTTCGGAACACGCAACCATAGGCGTTATGGTAACTACTGATGGCAGTATTGGCGAGCTTCCCAGAGAAAGCTATATTGCCGCAGAAAAACGTGTTGCCACAGAGCTTAACGAGCTGGGCAAGCCCTACGTTATAGTTTTAAACTCCACGCACCCCAAAAGCGAACAGACACGGGATTTGGCTAAGGAGCTGGAAAAAAACTATAAGGCAACCGTTATACCCCTTAACTGTATTGAGCTTGACGAGGACGACATAAAGGACATACTTAAAGCTGTTTTATACCGTTTTCCAATAAAAGAACTTAGAATATACGTTCCCGGATGGACAGAGGTGCTTGAAAAAGAGCACACGCTAAAAAAACGAATAAGCAGCTACATCAGACAAACGGCAGCAGGAATTAGATTGCTTGGCGATGTAAAAAGCGCTTTTTCTAAACCCGAGGGTGACGACGGTGTTATAAACGCAAACATAAAACACCTGTCCTTGGGAGATGGATGCGGTAAAATTGATATATGCATACCAAACAAAGTATTCTATTCAATACTTGGCGAAACGGGTGGTTTTGATATACACGACGAGGAAAGCCTCGCCCGCACTATAACGGAGCTTTCTACAGTCAAAAAAAGCTATGATAAAATAAAAGACGCCCTTGAAAGCGTCAATACTACCGGTTACGGTATAGTCACTCCGGATAAGGAGGACCTCACCCTTGAAGAGCCCGAAATTGTAAAGCAGCCCGGTGGATACGGTGTAAAGCTTAAAGCATCCGCTCCCTCCATCCATATGATAAAAGCCGATATAAAGACCGAGGTAAGCCCTATGGTTGGAAGCGAAACTCAGTCCGAGGAGCTTGTTAAGTTTATGCTTAAGGAGTTTGAAGAAAATCCCGCCAAGCTTTGGGAAACCAATATGCTTGGCAAAACCCTTTACGAGCTGGTAGAAGAAGGGCTTACCACAAAGCTTGAGCATATGCCCGAAGAAGCACGCTTAAAGCTTTCCGAAACACTGCAAAGAATAATTAACGAAGGCAGTGGCGGTCTTATTTGCATTTTACTTTAAGCTTATGATAAGTACAATTTGTAAGTTGAAGGATAAGGCAGTTATAAACGTTTGCAACGGAAAACAGCTTGGATATGTAAGCGACGTAGAAATTGACACACAATGCGGAAAAGTACTGCGTTTAATAATGAACTCCGGAAGCTCGGTCTTTTCGCTGTTTGGAAACAAAAGCACGCTTTTTATACCTTGGCAATGTATAGAGCGTATTGGTGATGACACAATTCTTGTGCGTTTTACGGAAATAGCAGCCAGAAACAACAGTTAATAAAACCTTGCTCTTTGCGTGCCCTGAGGAAATAAGAATAATAAACACAAAGCGCCTCTCGTAGTGTAACGAGAGGCATTTTGCATCGAATAGTTTTGTTTTATTATAATATTCAGGACACTTTCACGAAAAGCTTCGCTGTCGTAGGTCACTACGCCGACACTCGTTTTTTCGTAAAAAAAGCTTCGTTTATCTCGCTCAGTTTCAGTCTGTAGACTTTATCTACAGACTAAAAAGGAAACGGCGTTTGCCGTTTCCTTTTTTGATATTGCTGTTAAGGTATTAGCCCGTAACACCGGTTCTTTCAATACCCTGAATAAGCTTCTTCTGACCGAAGAGGAATACAATGATAAGAGGTATGAGAACCAACAGACCAACTGCATTCTGCATAGCGGTAAGGTACTGACTTTGAACCGTGGAATACTCTTTAAGAAGCTTTTCAACAGAGTCTGCCTGAGGAAGCTTATCAACCACGTGGTGGAAGAATACGTATTCCTTGGGGTTGTAAAGCATCTTAGTATAGAATTTATCCGTCCACTGCCAAGAGAAGGAGAAGATAAATACGGTAACCATCATAGGTACGGACATAGGAATTATAATCTTCCAGAAGGTCTTCATAACGCCTGCACCGTCAACGTATGCGGCCTCTTCAAGCTCGTCGGGAACGCCCTTGAAGAACTGACGCATCATAAATATGTACAGACCGTTTCTGTAACCTATAGCACCGATAGAAAGGATAAACATTGGCCAATGCGTAGAGGGTGCGGTAAGGTTTGTAATGTAGAGACCCCAGATATTGAAGTCCTGGAAGAAGAGTTTCATTGTAGACTGCAAAGTCTTGTGAGGAACAACCAGCGTAAGTATAACAAGAGCAAAGAGTATGCTTTGACCCTTGAACTTAAACTTAGACAAGCCATAACCAACAAGTGCGCAGACTATCATCTGAATAACGGAACAGAACAAGGAAAGAATAGCAGTGTTTTTAAGTGCAGCCCAAAATTCCGTTTCGTTAAATATTATTCTGTAAGTATCAAGAGTGGGATACTTAGGAACAAGCTTAACGGTAACGTCAACCAAGTCTTCACCTGTCATAAAGGAGGTGGATACCTTGGAGTAATACGGGAAAAGTATTACGTAAGCGATACCGAGAAGGAATGCGTATCTAAAGAACGCAAGAAGATATCTCTGAAGAGCGAACAACGTAAGATACTTATACCTAAAGCGTGTCCACCCGGAGACACTGTCATCAAACTGAATTTTTTGTTTACCGAATTTTGGCTTTTCAAAAGAATCCATCTACAAATGCCTCCTTTCTTAATCTCTGCGCTGATAAAATACGTATGCTGAGATTATACCTGCAACAAGCGCAATTATCACAATAACAACCAAGAAGTATATCCACGACATTGCCATAGCTTCCCACATACTTTTCTCATTAACCGCAGCAATTCTAATCATAACTGCGTTAGTTTCAGTAGTGAAGGCATCGATTATCGTGTATATTGCGTTTACGAGAATCATAGGGCTTATCATAGGGAAGGTTATCTTCCAGAAGGTTTCCCAAGCGGTTGCACCTTCCATATAAGCAGATTCGTAAATAGCGGGAGAAATGGACTGCAAGCCTGCAAGGAAGATAAGCATCTGTACACCTGACCTGTTAACTATGTCATAAACGTCGTTAACGAGGCCTGTTACGTACTCAACAAGACCTTGACCAACCTGCATATTTGCAAAGAACTTCTGTACGTCCATCGTATTAAGTATTTCCGTACCGGCCTGTGCTGCCTGACCGCCGTCACCACCAATAGAGGTGCTGCCCATAGATTCAGACAAAACGTTTTTCATATCAATATATTCGATAATACCGGTGGAAACGATAACGGGGATGAAGAAGATTGCTCTGAATATTGCTCTGCCGTGCATCTTCTGGTTAAGGATGATAGCAAGGAACAAAGAGAATATTACTATTGCGGGAACGTCGAGCACCAAATCCTTAAGGTTTGTGATAAGAGTTTTTACAAACTCAGTATCATCAAACAATGCATAGGAGTAGTTCTTAAATCCTACAAAATTATAAAGGATAGAAGGACCTGAACCCGAAAGATTAGGCTTTAACTCACTAAAGCTTATTCTTATAGATTCAATAATCATAGGAAGATAGATAAGAAAGAAGCCGAGAATGAAAGGAAGGACAAAGACATACCCCATTTTTGCCTTTTTCTTATCAAGGGATTTTGCTTTTCTTCTCTTCACAGTGGAAGCTGTTACATCGTTAGCCATTTTCGTTACCTCCTCCCCTAAATCTTAACAACGTTGCCGTCTTTATCGAACTTAAGGAAGTCCTTGGCGGAAACGGTCTGCATAGCGCCCTTATCACTGTCATAATAAGTGAAATCATTATCAAGGTAATTGATAACAAAGGATACGCCGTTGCTATAAGTTACTTTAACAACAGAATGCTTTTGGTCAATAAACTCGTGACTGGACATAGTCTCAAATCTTACATCCTTAAGAGCAGCGTTCATACGGATATAAGTGTTGTAAATATCCTGCTGCCAAATACTGTATCTTACAGAGTAGTACTTGGAATATTCGGGATCGGTCTTGAGTTCGGACGTGTTCTGAACAGCAACAACGAAATAAGGTATTGCACCGTTTTCGATGTACTTAAGAACGGCATTCTGGAAATCACCGGAAAGGTTCATAGCAGTACCTGCATACTCTACAGAACCGTGGAGAACCATACTCATAAAGGGTACGGAAGCAGATGCATACTTAAACTTAGAGTCTTCAAGGGGTATATCAAGAACGTACTCGGCATACTTAACGGAGAAAATATTACCGCCGGAAAGCATTATCTTGCCGTTTTGCTCGTCTATCTTGCCAAGAAGTCTGTCGATAAGAACCTTTGCATCTTCTCTGGTGAGAGGCTTATCGGGATTGAAGTCAGAGTTAAGATACTGACCGAGAGTGGAAACGGAAATAGCGCCTACACCGTAGTTCTGATATTCAGAATAGGTCTTCTCGTAGAGACGCATCATTCTATTAGCGGAAATAACGCCAAGAGAGCTGTGGTCGTAAGCCTGATAAATGGGATTGTACTTTTTCTTGTAAGCTTTTCTGTCATCGATGGTACGTGCAAGGTCGTCTTCAGGTTTGAAATCATCAAACATTGAGTCCTTGCGTGCGTAAACGAAGTCAAAGTCGGGATAAAGAGCTATGCCGTTTTCCTGACAGTAAGAAACAAGTTCCTTAAAGCCCTTAGAACCACCAACAGCTTCTTCAATTTCAACGCCGGTAGGAACGTCATAGTTCAAACCGCCATCAAGCCAACCGTCAAGCTTAATTACAACATTATCAATAGGTTCAATTCCCTCTTTTGCGGGCTTTTTGAGCTTATCAACAATAGATTCCTGAATATCAGTAAAGGACGTTAACGCCTTCATCGTGGAAACAGGTACACCAAGTATACGTTTGGAAGACTTAATAGCACCCAAGGTTTCTATAACGAGAGGCAAATCCTTACTAGCTTCCTTGTTATCTTCCTTGAACTGGTCATTAGTCTTTATAATACCGTTTTTGGAAAGATAGTTACGGAGAATTTCTGCCATTGCAGAGTAGGATGAATTACCTTCTTCGAGAATAAATATTCTAAGCTTGTAGTTCTTAGTATATTTTCTCTTGGATTCAACAGTCCACATAGCATCAGCACCGGTGGAAATACCGCCGCTTAAGCTGTAAGTGTCCTTAGGACGAGGGTTAAACGAAGTATAGGTCTGGAGATAAAGGTGAGTTGAACCGGAGGACTTAAGAGTTATGTTAGCAAGGGATTCACCCTCTTCAACATAAGCAAGGAAGCCACGAGTACCGATAGTACCGTCGGTTCTGTTTTCCTTTTCTACCATACCGAATACGGGAAGTCTTGCAACTTCATTGTTTGCACCGGAAATGGTGGAATAGGAATAGTCCTGACCATAAGCGGTAGTGGTGGTTATAAAGGTCTTACCCTTAGCACCGGAGAAATCGATAATGCTGCCGGAACCATCGGGATAGAACGCATAACCTTCGTTGTTGGTGTTACCAGCACCGGCATAAGGGAGCAAGAACACGTTAGAAAGCTTGTATGTACCGGAGTCAAAACGAATGTTACCTGCAACGCAACGAACAACAAGACCGTCTTTGTCGATGGTGTATTCAATTGCCAGCTTGAAAACTGCAGGGTCTTTATCGTCAGCAACGTAGCCGGTTTCTGCGTGGTCAGCATCAAGCCTATCATAAGAATAGTCAGTATAGCTCTTGAGGTATTCTTCTACATTGAGAAGACCCTTCTTACCTGCCGCATTCATATCGAACTGACGGCAAGCACCGAACTTTTCAACTGCCTTCTTTACATAATCGTCATCGGAAATAGAAATTTCGTCCTTGGTAATGGGGAAAGTACCGTAAGGGTGCTTAAACTTACCAAACAAGTATTCTACGTCGGCAGGATCATCATACTGTTCCTTAAGACCTGCTTCAACCTCTTTACACAAAGCTTCAAACTTTTCGTTGGTGATGAAGCGAGGAACAAGATACTTAACCGCTTCCTGACCTACGGAATATTCTACTCTTGCGCCGTTCTTGATATTGCTAACTTTAAGCTGATTGAGAAGGGCGCTTTCAATAAAGCTAAAATAGGTATCAGCCTGATTGTTTTCGGTAAATTCAATATTTACCTGAGAATAAAGCTCAGCTTTAACCTTTGCATTAGCGCTTATAGCACCGAGAGTATAAGGGTTAGTTGTCCAATAACCGGAGTAAGCCATAATATAAGCTTTTTCACCCTTAAGGTCGAAAATAGGCTTATCCTCGTAGGAAGGATGAACATAGCACTTGCCTTCTTCGTTCTTTGCAAGCTTAAGGCAAACAACTTCGCCCGTGGTTATGTCAGCATAAAGCGCATAGCCGTCGGCTTCGTTGCAAACCATCTGAAACATAGAACGAATAAGACCTTTTTCTTCACCCTTCTCTGTTTGATCGGGACCCTGTGCATATATACGATCCTCAATGCTGTTATAAGGCGTTTTTGTATATGCTGCTTCAAGTGCATCCCACTTATCTACTTCCTCATCCTCTGCTGCAAGAGCACTTACGGAAGAAAGGAAAGGAATGCATATAAGCAACGCCACAAAGAAGGAAGCAAAACGGAATAATTTAGTTTTCATTAATCGTATGCCCCCTTTCTAACGTAGTGACAGCTCAACATAAATGTTGTAGCCGAATGAGAATATCTTTTGAACAAGGCTGGAGAAAAGTATACCTAAGAACATAATGAATGCCATACCTACTATAGTACCAACTATAGTGATAACGTTCTTGCCGATAGTATAGTCGTGAATAACCATAGTACCGAAGAACAACAGCATACCTGCCCAGAAGAATGCGAAGGTTGTAAGAAGGTTAACGAGAGACATCTCGTCAAGTACCGTTACGTTGGACAGAATTACGGAAGGTATTATAAGCAAAGGAAGAGGAAGGAGTGAGTAACAAGTGGTTATATACACATCCTTAAGGCTACCTTCGCCTTCAAACAAGGTGGTAAGACCCCAGTTAGCAACAACCCAAAGTGCAACGGGAAGGATAACAGAGGATATGGTTATTACAAAGTTGATACCCTTGTAGTAAGGATTATAGAGATAACCCTGACCCATAGCCTGATATATGAAGGTAACAACGGTAAGAAGGAGCAAAATGGTTGCGCCCTTTATAGAACCGCGTTTTTCGTGCTTAAGATCCCAGAAGCCATCGAAGGGATGAGTCAAAATGTGGAAAGCGTAGCAAAGCTCTTCTTTGATAGAACGCTTAGCTTTAAACTTAATGCCCGCCTTATTAACTTTGCCAACCCACTTAAGGAAGAGGCTGATAAGTACAAAACCTACAATAAGACCGACAGGAATAAGGTATACGTACTTCTCAATAAAGTCCTTACGGAGAGCTGCAAAAGCTATAGAATAGTTTTCGGTATCGAATGCAACCTTGCAGTATTTCATAGAACCTTCGTAGTCGCCTTCACGGTAGAGGCTCTGTGCAATACCGATGTATGCACTGTCATAGTTACCGTTGTACTGAAGTATACGGTTGTAGTAGTCAACAGACTGTGCATAGTTGTTGTCAAGAGTGTTCTGCAATGCAGAAGCTATAAGGTCACCGTACTGAGTTCTTCTGTAAATGGTAATAGTATCGGTGGACTTATCAAGTACAAGAATATTGGTGCCCTGATAGTCTATTGCAGAAATAGAACCAGAGGGAACCTGACCTACCTGTTCACCGATATCACCAAAGGCAAACAAAAGGTTACCGTTGTTGTCATAAGTGAATATACGGCTACGCTTCTGGTCAATAATACTCCACATACCGGACGGGCCAAGAGCAACGTCCACGATGGTGGATGCACCAACGATAGTCACCTCGGAGGTCAACATATTATTAACCTTAACCTCGCCGGAGGGCGGATAGAAGCCGTTTCTGTTCATTACGTCACTACCGTTAGGATTAAGCTTCTTAACAGGTGCGTAGTCAGCGGATTTGGAACGAGACTGAATAGCGCTTTGCTGTTTAGCAGCGTCAATGGAAGAAGTAGTTACGTAAAGTATACCTTCACTATCAATGGTGAGGTTATTATATTCGGTAGGAACAAGCTTAGCGGTCTTTGCCTTCTGTGCATCAGACATAAAGGAACGCCAAAGCATATCAAACGCATTGAAGGTAACCTTTTGAGGACCGATAAAGTTGTTGAAAGAACCATCTCTGTTAAGAGAGATAACACCATAGTTAGTAGTAGAGGAAACAACGTAGATACGACCTGCCTTGTCAGCAGCTACTGCGATAGGAGTGTAAACGCTGTTTTCGGGAAAAACGTCGCTGGAAGGCTCGGGAACTATACAATTGAGATTGCCGCGTTTATCAAAAATAACAACTCTGGAGTTACCTGTATCAGCAACGTATATTTCTGTATCGGTTACGAAAAGACCACTGGGTTTGTTAAGAGAGTCTGCAACACCGTCTTCATTAACAAAAGTGCTTATAATGAGATCGAGGTTGTAATTACTATCCAAAACCTTTATAGCGTTATTACCTGAGTCGGAAATATAAACGTAACCTTCAGAGTCGGTACAAAAATCCTTTATACCGGAAAGGCTTGCATCAGTTGCCGAATAACGGGAAGATGCATTTTCGTTTTCACCGCTATTGAGACCTGCAAGTATGGAGCTGGCGTTTATAACACCGTTAGGTTCATAGGCATGGGGGCTTTCTACCATTTCCCCGTTTACGTCATAGGTATACGTAGTATAAGGAGTGATAGCACTGGCGCCGATGGTGCCGAGAAGCAAACAGATGCAAAACGACATTAGCGCAAATTGTATTAATCGTTTTTTCATGTAAGCCTCCTTAATCTTTCATACCGGATGTAGACATTGTTTGAATTACGTTACTCTGGGTAATGATGAATACGATGATAGGAACTATCATTGTAACAACCGTAGATGCTGCAGAAGCACCTGCTCTTGCGATACCTGCTGATACAACCTGGCTTATAGCGTAGTTAAAGGTTTTGAGCTGTTCGCTATAAATAAAGGTGCTTGTACCGCTGTTCCACAAAGAATTGAATGCGAATATTATAAGGGTAACCCACGCAGGCTTAACCATAGGCATCGCAATTGTCCAGAATATACGCATTTCGCTTGCACCTTCAAGTCTTGCACTTTCCAAAACAGGGTCGGAAACAGACGTTTCCATAAACTGTTTCATAAGATACAAGCCGTAGGTGGTACACCAAGCGGGAACTATAAGTGCCCAATAAGTGTCTATCATACCAAAGACAGACATTGTAATAAAGTTTGTAATACTGGTAACGGTGGAGTTAAACATCAAGGAGTATACAACAACCTTGAAGAAGAACTTTCTACCGGGGAACGCTATCTTAGCAAGCGCATACGCTGCCAAGGAAGACAAAATTACGTTACCTGCAGTACCAACAACGGAAATGAACACCGTGTTGAATATGTAACGGGAGAAAGGAACCCAAGCGTCACCAAGCATACGGAAAAGGTCACGGTAGTTTTTTGTCGTAGGACTTTCAACGAATACACGGGGCGGGAAACGCCACAATTCATCCAAAGGCTTTAAAGACTGAGAAACGGCGTAAACCATAGGGAAAACCATAATAACGCCAAACAGCGCAAGGAAAACGAATATACCGGCGTCACCGCCTGCTGAACGGTTAAGACGCTTAGGCTTGTCGCCTTTTTTAGCTTTTAATTCTTGTATTTTCTTAATCACTTATCAGGTACCTACCTTTCTAAGCATCTTGGTAACACCTGCGTTAGCGCCTACCATCATCAAGAACAGGAGGGTTGCTATTGCAGAAGCATAGCCCATTTCGAATCGGGATCCGCCGTAGTCCTGCAAATGGTGCATTATGGTGTGAACGCAGTAGTCAGGGCTGGGGAAACCAACCAGCGCAGTAATTACCGCACCGAAACCGAAGGAGTTGGTTATTGCAAGTATAGCACCGAGCATAAGCTGAGGCTTCATAGTGGGCAAGGTGATATACCAAAGTTCCTGCCAACGGTTTTTAATACCGTCAACCGCACCTGCTTCGTAAAGGGATTTGTCAACAACCTGGAAGCCTGCGATGAAGGTAAGGAAGGAAGTACCCAAGCTGGTCCACAATGCAACTACTATTACCAGAGGGAAAATATAGTCAGTGTCCTGGAACCAAAGTACGGGGGAGTTAAGAATACCAAGCTGCATAAGCCAGGAGTTAACAAGACCGTACTGGTCACCTGAGAAGAGCAAGGTCCATATAAGGTAAACGTTACCTGCAATGGAGGGTGCATAGAATATAAGTGTTACAAACGCTCTGAGCTTAGGCTTAAGCTCGTTTATAAACCACGCTATAAACAGAGAAAGCAGATAAGATACAGGGCCTGTAATACAAGCAAAAATGAATGTGTTCTTGAGCGAGGTCAAGAAAATATCATCAGAAAGGAATAGCCTTATGTAGTTATCAAACCATATAAAGTCAGGAAATTCCAAAAGGTTAAAGGTTGTAAAGCTAAGTACAACCGAAAGAAGTACGGGAACTACAGTGAATACAAAGAACAGAAGGAAAAACGGCGCTATCATAGCATAAGCAACCTTGTACTTTTTCATTTCTATCCAAGTCCACTGGAGCTTTGATTTTTCTTTCCTCAGCACGGGCTGATTGGAAGCAGTGGTATTTTGTTCCATATTATCTCTCCTTGAATTATTAATGAAAAGTATCGTTTATTTTTCTTCTAAAAAGTATTCATCCGAAGTGGGAAGACCAAACTCGTCTCTCTTTCTGGTAAGCTCGTCGTTAATCGTGGTGATGTAGGACAAAAGCTTTTCAACAGGTTCTTCGTTGTTGTTGTATACACCGAGGAAAGCGAACTGAGCGTAACGAGCGATTATGTAACCACCGGGGAATTCGGGAGTACAGGTAACCTTCTTGAACTGAGCTGCAAGGTTATCGTGCTCGCTCTTGGACCAAGGCATAGAGTAGAGAGCTTCGATATTTGCAGTGTTCTGCTTAGCGGAAGGACCAAGAAGCGCTTCCATTTCGTTACCGTAAGAGCTCTGGGAGTCAGCGCTGGACCACCACTGCATAAAGGTATATGCTGCAAATTCATTCTTTCTTTCCTTAACGGAGCTCATCATCATCATTGATGTAACGGTACCAACGGAAGTGTTGTTTATGTTACCGTTAATGTCTGCAGTACCGGGAAGAGGAGTGAATTCCCACATACCGTTAATTTCGGGTGCGAATACGATAAGCTGGTTGTACGCAGTGTAGTCTGCAACTGCTATAGGCATTTCACCGGAACGGAAACGGTTTGCAAAGTCGTAGGTTACAGGGAAATCAAACATTGTGTAAAGCTGACAAACGTCCTTAAAGCAAGCGAGTGCAATATCACTGTCAAGATTAATAGTCATACCGTCAGTCTTAGGAATAAGATTGCCCTCTTCGTCATAGTATACGTTTCCGTCAGCCTTGAGCTGATCACCGTATTTTTCCATATAGGCATCATAGTTGCCCATATCATACATTGTTTCACCCTGCTGATACATCCAAATAGTGGAGCCGGTAACACCAGAGGGGAAGCCTATTTCCAGCTTGTTGGACTGGAGGGTATAAATCATATCATAGAAATCATCCCAAGTGTTGGGAACTGCAAGATCAAGCTCTGCCAAAATGTCCTTGCGGTAGAACATCATATAGAAGGACATATTTTCGGGAACACCGTAGGTTTCGCCGTAAAGAGTAAGAGGAACCATAGCCTCATCAGCAAAACGAGCCTTTACCTCGTCAAAGGTATCAACAGTCCATTTGCCGTCTACTATGTACTTCTTATAGGTTTCGTCATCTGCATATCTGTCAAAGTTATTGAAGTCAAAACCGTTGTCACTTACAAGCTCGCCTTTTTCATCGGTCTTAACGTTAAGTGCCATAACAGCAGAACGAATAGCGTAGTTAATAGCTTCGGTCTGTGCGTTACCGAGAGATACGTCAGGACCTGTACCTGCCAAGGTAGAGGGCAAGAGAGTACCTGCGGCAACCAGCTTAACCTTTACATTGATGCCGGGATACTTTGCAGCAAACTCATCGTCTACGAGATTTCTGAGTATGGAAGCCTGGTCACGACCGGTGGTAACCCATACTTCGATGGAGTGAGCGCTATCGGCTTTCTTGGAATTTTCGTCTTCAGTAACGCTGCTTATAGAGTTGTAGTCGATTACGAAAGACTTGAAGAACTTCATAATTTCAGTCCAAAGTTCCTTAAAGAAACCTGCCTCTGCCTTAGGATTCTTATCTTCAACAGACATAAAGTTAATATAGTCTATATTAAGAGGCTGGTTCTGAGTTTGTGTAAGCCAAGTACCGAGAGAACCACTTTGGGTCTTAAGGTCATCGAGAAGGGATGCAATCTTGGTGGGGTCCTTACCCATTTCACCAATGGTATATGCAACCTTATCAAGGGTAACGGAGTGGTCGCCCTTGTAACCGATAATCTCGGAAAGTCTGTTGGAAACATCAACAAGATTTGCGGATTCGGCTCTAAGACCTCTTACAACGTCGGGAAGAGAACGCTCAAAGCGATAGTCTCTGTATTCGTCGGGGTCGGGACCGGTTATCATAAGTATCTTTCTATAGTAGGAGTTGATCGTGTTGAGAGAGGTTTCAACCTGGCTGAGTATGGTGGACATTTCACCAAGAACAACTTCCATTCTTATGGTATGTTCACCCTTGCTAAGGAAGAATCTAAACTCAGTATTGCCGTCAGTAAGAGTCTTAGTCTGCCAGCTGTCAGAATAATTGAAACGGAGCTTTTCCGCTTCGGCAAAAGGAACATTGCCGTCTATATAAAGCTTTCTGGATACGTAAACGCCCGAATAGAAGTCCTGAATGGTACGGGGTACTATCTTATAAAAGCCTTCAGTTTCAACATTGATCTTCCATTCAATCCACTGACCAACGTACTGCCACTTGTCGCCGCCTATCTCGTTAAGAATAGTGGTAGCAACGTCCTGAGGTACGGAGTAGCAGGATGCTCTGTCACTGGTCTGGTATATAGTCTTAGCAGAGGTCTTATAGGAATTTTCGCCCTGGAGGGTAATAAGAGTACCTGCGGGAACATCCTTAGCACCTGCTGCTTCGTGCTTTTTAATATACTCTTCATAAGAAATGGGAGGAGTATAAGACTTAAGACTGATGGACTTGATAGCCAAAGGTTCTCTTATTGCATCAAAAGAGATGGTATGCTTACCCTTCTCAAGATAAAACTTAAGAGGTTCAGATTCATAACCTGTGGAATCGTAAAGCATAGTAGTCTGCCATTCGGAATACATTTCCTTTTCAGGCTTCTTTTCGTTACCTTTAGTATCAACAAGGAAGAAACGGTCATCAAGGTTAACCTTGTTATAATAGTCGGGGGATGTAGAGAGAATGTATGCATTCTCGTTATTTTCATCCTTTACATACTTACCGTCTTCGATGATAAAATATTTATCCTGCCAAGTACGCTGAAATTCAACAGAACGAGCTTCCTTATAAGGAATAGCGCCGTCTATACGAACCTTACGTTCAATAGCAGACTTTTTGGAAAAGGAAACGCTCATCTGCTTTTTACAGTCGGGACAAATAGCATTTTCTTTTGCCAAGGTTTCGGTTTCGGAGACAATAACCTTACCGCAGCCATCATCTGCATTACAATTGTAGATGTAAAGGTCACCTGTGTTGTAGCAGATTTCGATGGTGTAGAAAGCTGTCTTATCAACGTCAACATCAAAGGAAATTGCGCCGTCGTCACTGGAAACGAGAACGTTTTTCTCACCGGCAAAATCCTTTACCACCTCATAATATGCAGTGGTCTTATCTGCATTAACGTTGTTGTGAATATCGAGAATATAGTCACCTTTGGTGGCATTCTCAACACTCTTGTAAAGCTCCAGATACTCCGCATACGTGATAGAAGACGCCTCTGCCTTCATATCAGTAAGGTCGGTTCTTATCATAGAGTCGGGCAATTCCGTAGTCTTGTTAGACTCGTCAGAGGCACCTGCACTAATACTTCCGAAGCCCGTTACAAGCATAACGGTCAAGAGAAACAGTACAAATATCCTCTTGGGCTTTGAATAAACTCTCGCCATTCAACATTCCTCCTAAAAAAGTTCTTGCTACGCATACTTCTAGAGCATTAAGCTATAAAAATATACAGTTGATGATAACACGATAATCATTATTTGTCAAGGGTTACAAAACCTGTTGCTATTGTCTATATATATATAAATACTGAAAGAAATAGTCCAAGGGCAGCCGTTACGCTTATAGTTATTTTGCTACATATATATTTTTTGATTTAATTTTTTTGTGGAAAAAATTAATAGGTGTTGCGTTTTTGACGGTTTAATTAAGGATTTATGTGAATTGAAAAGCTTTTTTTGCACCTTAAATTAATTTTGTTTGCATCTATTCTCTATCGCTAACATTACATATAAACTTTTTGCACATCAGCACATTATGTAATTCACCAAAAAACGTCATTTTTTGCTATGCATTTTGTACAAAACAAGGTGTTGATTTTCTACACCGTATAAATATTAAACAAAACAAACGTTCTAGGAAAAATAGAGCGGTTTCTAGTATAAATAACATATTTGTGTGTTTTTTCGTCAACTTTTAACCGAACTAAAAACAAAAAGCGGCTGTTTGATAAACAACCGCCTTGAACAGCATTAGCCTTCTAATTGATAGATGGTAACGACAAAGTACCCCTTGTTGGTACCCGATATCATATAGCTCCATCCGGAGCTTTCAGCAGGAACCATCACCTTTGTGGTTGCTCCAACCTGCGCCTTGCAAGCGTAAACTTCATACTTGCCCGCTGTGCTTATTTCAGGCATAAGACGTGAATTATACGTTTTAGTTTCTAAAACCCCCAAATATTCCTCCATAACAAGCCTATTACTTTTCATATAAGAAGCGTGGGGGATGCCAACATACCTAAAGTGGTTAGGCTCATCCTTAACATACGTAACGCCTTCCTTGCCTTCGGGATACCTGACAACAAAACCATATTTCCAGCCGTTATCTGCGAACCAGCTAAGCATCGTCTGTGCTTCTGCCGAGGCAGTAATGTTAAACGCCAAGCCCGTCTGATGTTCACTGTGGCCTCCTGCTTGGAGATAAGGTTTTGTGCTTGGGTCTGCCTTGCTTAAAGCTTGCTCGTACTCTGTCTGTTGAGCATCGGAAGAAACGTAGGTTTTGCTCATATTGACGCTGATTTTTTTCATTTCAGCCTCGGAGAACGACATAGCATCAAGACAGTCACCGTACATAGAGTTGAAAGCATCCAGAACTTCCTTCTTGAGAGTTTGTCTAACGTCGGGAAGTCCGTACCAATTTTCGGTAAACCCGGCACTCCTATTATAGCTGTATACGTTTTCCAGCGCCGAGCTGATATCTTTTGTGTATTTATTCTCTTGATTGACAAGTATCAATGCGCCTTCAGACAGTTTTGTGTTGTCAACCTCAATCTCAACAAATTCTATCTCCTTCCCCGGCTTATGTACAGGCGTATTCCCTACCCCGCTGCTTTCACCGGATGCGGTATCAGAAGATTCCAACTGGCCGACAGATGGAGTTTGCGTGGAGGGCTTTCTGCTATCTCTTGTAGCAAAAAGCACAAGCCCAACAATAAGTGCGACCATCACAACTACTGCAATTATCGCAATTTTTTCAAACTCATACATTTTGTTCTTATTATGCATCTATAACCCTCCGTGTTTTAATCATAAGGGGCGGGCTTTTTATGCCCGCCCCAAAACTGTGGCGTAAATTACTCAGCTAACTTCTTAAGCTTAGCATACTTAGCCTTTGCGTTTTCTTCTGCCTGTGCAAAGAGAACTGCTGCTCTTTCAGGGAACGCTCTGGTAAGAGTATTGTAACGGTTTTCGTTCTTAATGAAGTCCTGATAGCTCATAGTGGGTTCCTTGGAGTCGAGAACGAAAGGATTAGCGCCTTCAGCGGTACGACGAGGATCGTAACGGAAGGTATGCCAATAACCTGCATCAACAGCCTTCTTCATCTCAAGCTGAGAGTTCTGCATACCACCCGCCTGAATACCGTGCATTTCACAAGGAGCATAGCCGATAATGATGGAAGGTCCGGGATAAGACTCAGCCTCAGTAATAGCCTTGAGAGTCTGGTTCATATCTGCGCCCATAGCGATCTGTGCAACGTATACGTAGCCGTAGGACATAGCGATCTCTGCAAGATTCTTCTTGCCGATTGCCTTGCCTGCTGCTGCGAACTGAGCAACCTGACCGATCTGAGATGCCTTGGATGCTTGTCCGCCTGTGTTGGAGTAAACCTCTGTATCGAATACCATTACGTTAACGTCCTGACCGGAAGCGAGAACGTGGTCGAGACCGCCGAAGCCGATATCGTATGCCCAACCGTCGCCACCGAAGATCCACATGGATTTTTTGGTAAGAAGATCAGCATCAGCAACAACAGCCTTGCAAAGATCGCAATCACAGCTCT